>DATKQQ010000350.1:0-39708 GCA_035532615.1 Hanamia sp. | reverse complement strand
TCTGTTATCGCCATTGCGGTAGCTTTCTACCAGGCGGTAGTAACCACTGAGCTTTCCGGTTTCAGGATGTTTGCGTATGGTGCTTTTGAAATACAAGATTCAAAGGTGGTAAACCCTCTTCAAATACGAACACCCCTTGTGCACTACAAATCAAATAAAGGGCTTATACGCGTCGTAGATTTTTTATACCTGTACCCCCCCACAGGTAAATTGAAAATATGGCGATAATTTTCTGAAAAAAAAATTAAATTTTAACAGTCGAAGAGGCTTTTGCTGCAATGTGGGTTAGATGAAAAAGGTTTTAAATCTATTCAAACACATATTGATGAATTACTCAAATTACTTACTTCAATAATTAAAACAAGTAAAGGAATTAAATAAGAATTTTGTTTCAATTCCCAATTATCCATTATCAATTTTCAATTTTCAATTTTCAATTTTCAATTGCTTCTAATGACCACTTCCCCATCCAAACCAATCGTTCCAATTGGCATAAATTAAAAGTGCAAATAAAATAACCATTCCTACAATTTGAGCATACTCTAAGAATTTATCACTCGGTTTTCTTCCTGTTATCATTTCTACAAGGGTAAAGACTACATGGCCTCCGTCTAATGCAGGAATAGGAAGCAAATTCATAAACGCAAGTATAATAGAAAAGAAAGCGGTTATTTTCCAAAACGCTTCCCAGTTCCATCCGTAATTTGGGAAAAAAGATGCCATTCCTTTGAAACCAGCAAGTCCCTTGTAGGCGCCAGTTTCAGGATTCAGAATCATCTTGATTTGCTGAATATAAGAATTTAATTGCTTACCAGTCATCATAACTCCCGCAGGAAAAGAGGCGAGGAGTCCATACTTTTTAGTTTCAAGTTTTAAAATTCCAAGACTATCAGCCTGTTCGTCATTTATATTATAGAAACCAATTTGACCGGCTGTATCAACAAAAACCTTTGCCAGTACCGGTTTATGATTCCTCATAATTGAGAGAGTAACGCTGTCCCCTTTTTTCTTTTGAAGCAAAGATTTTATTTCATCAAAATAATTTACCGGAATTGAGTCCACGGCAGTAATTTTATCAAAAACCTGCAACCCTTCTTTGCCTGCATTTGTTGAATTGGTACTTTCAAAACCTCCTACAATAATTGGCATTCTGGGTTGCAATAATGATTGACTACGTTTTCCTTTTTTCTCTACTAATTGTCCTATCAAATTGACGGGGACATTAATAGTTTCCTGATTGCCATTTCTTTCAAGAGTTATCTGTCTTCCCAATATAATTTTCATAGGGAGATCGTCAAAATATTTTATCGGTTCACCGTTTATCGCCTCAATTTTATCGCCGTTTCTCAAACCTATTTTAGTCATTAAGCTATCTGTAACCCATATCCCATCTTTTGCATTTTGGATGGGTAATTTGGTTTCGCCCCATTTAAAAAGAATCATGGCATAAATAAAAAAAGCAAGCAAGACATTCATCGTGACACCTGCCAACATGATTATAAGTCTTTGCCATGCTGGTTTGCTCCTGAATTCCCAAGGTTGAGGTGGTTGTTTTAGTTGTTCTTTATCCATGCTCTCATCAATCATACCGGCAATTTTTACATATCCGCCCAATGGAAGCCAGCCTATACCATATTCTGTTTCACCAACTTTCTTTTTAAAAATGGAGAACCATGGATCGAAAAATAAATAGAATTTTTCTACACGGCACTTGAACAACTTGGCAGTTATAAAATGTCCGAATTCATGTATGATCACTAAAATTGAAAGAGAAAAGAGAAGGTAGCCGGCCTGCAAACCTACTGCCGGCCAATTGATTGAAGTAAATGATAATAAGGTCATATTTTATTCAAGGTCTGCCAAAGCAGATTTTTAATGTTTTTTGTGTTCTCCTTTTGAAGGTTAAGGGTAAGTGCTACATTTTTATCAAAGAAGCCGCAAAATTACGTGCCTCACCGTCGCTTTCAAAATAATCTGAAAGATTTGGCTTTTCTATATAACTTATTTTTTCCATAGCTTTTTCAATTACGGCTGTGATATCCAGAAACCCAATCCGGTTGTTTAAAAAGGCCCAGACTGCAATTTCATTTGCTGCATTTAAAATGCATGGAAGATTACCACCTTTTTCCAATGCATTCTTTGCCAGGCTTAGGTTACGGAATGTTTTATAATCAGGTTCTTCAAAAGAAAGAGTGGATATCTTTTTAAAATTAGCACGTGGATTTTTATTGAGAACCCTTTGTGGAAAAGTAAGTGCATATTGAATAGGCAGTTTCATGTCAGGTAGTCCCATTTGCGATTTTATACTTCCGTCTTCAAATTGTACCATACTATGTACGATGCTTTGTGAATGAACAATTACCTCTACTTGCTTAGGGGCAAGATTAAAAAGCCATTTTGCCTCAATCATTTCAAGCCCTTTATTCATAAGGGTTGCAGAGTCAATCGTAATTTTTGCACCCATGTTCCAGTTAGGATGTTGCAATGCATGATCTCTTTTTACATTCACCAGGAAATTTGGTTTTTTTCCAAGAAAAGGACCGCCACTAGCCGTAAGAATTACCTTTTCAATTTTGTTCCTGGTTTCACCTACAAGACATTGGAAAATTGCTGAGTGTTCACTATCTACAGGAATAATAGGAACTCTTTTTTCAACTGCTAATTGCATTACAATATCTCCTGCAACCACCAATGTTTCCTTATTTGCCAAAGCAATTGCCTTCCCATTTTCAATTGCTTTTAAAGTTGGTTTTAATCCGGCAAAACCTACAATCGCAGCAATCATCATATCATACGTATCAAAATCCGCTACTTCTTCCAGAGCGCTTTCACCGGAAAAGACTTTTATATCAGTTGAACTCAGTGCATTTTTTAAGGATTCGTATTTTCGATCATCTCCTATGACAATCGCATTGGGACGGTATTTGAGTGCCTGCTCTATTAGTAACTTTTCATTGGAATGAGCAGTTAATATTTCCACTTCAAACAAATCGGGAAGAGCATCAATCACTTCTAGCGCCTGCGTACCTATAGAACCTGTAGATCCAAAAATTGCTATCCTTTTCTTTATTGTTTCTGCCATTTTATTCTTCTTTTAAATATTGAGTTATGGAATTATTCTCTAATACCAAAGGAAGTTGGCAATTTACTGTAATAATTTCTGTAAAGCATCATTGACCTTCGTAAAATTAAACCTGCTGACAATGTTTTTCATCATTATTTTAATTGCCTCGTTTTGAAGATTGCCTAATGAGCCCTCATGTGTATGTTTTATTTCCTTGTTAGTTTTGAATGTTTTATTTTCTACTTCAGCGCCAATTTTCTTATAAGCATCACGTAACGGCATTCCCTGTAAAACCAATTTATTCATTTCTTCAACTGTAAATAAATATTTATATTTTTCATCATTGAGGATGTCTTTTTTGATCTCAATATTTTCAAACATGAGTGTGGCCATCCTGATACAATCTTTCAAATTCTTTATGGCAGGAAAAAGGGATTCTTTCAATAATTGCAGATCACGGTGATAGCCGGAAGGTAAGTTCGTAAGCATTAAAGATATCTCATTCGGTAAGGCCTGTATGCGGTTGCAATGTGCGCGTATTAATTCAAATACGTCCGGGTTTTTTTTATGTGGCATAATGCTGCTGCCTGTGGTAAGTTCATCTGGGAAAGAAATAAATCCGAAATTCTGATTGAGATAAATGCATGAATCCATACTCATACGGGCAAGTGTAGACGCAACATTGGCAAGTGCCTGCGACAATATTCTTTCTGTTTTGCCACGGCTCATTTGTGCATACACTACATTATAATTCAAATCTTCAAAGCCTAATAATTGTGTAGTCATTTTCCTGTCAATAGGAAAAGAAGAACCAAAACCTGCCGCTGAACCTAATGGATTTTTATTGGTGATCTCCCATGCGCCGTGAAGTGTGATCAGGTCATCAACCAGGCTTTCGGCATAAGCGCCAAACCAAAGCCCGAACGAAGAAGGCATCGCAAGCTGAAAGTGCGTGTAGCCGGGCAAAAAGTGATCTTTGTACTTCTCGCTTTGTGATTGTAAAAGAGTAAAAAATTTGATTACATCATGAACCAGTTCTTCAATCTCATTTCTTAAAAAAAGTTTCAAATCAAGAACTACCTGGTCGTTCCTGGAACGCGCAGAATGAATTTTTTTTCCGGCATCTCCAATTTTTTTGGTGAGGATAAATTCTATCTGCGAATGAATATCTTCTACTCCTTCTTCCAATGAAAAATTACCCAAAGAAATATCTTTATAAATATCTTTTAATGCGTGCTGCAATTCATCTAATTCTCTATTGGTAAGCAAACCAACACTATTCAGCATTTTTATATGTGCCAAAGAGCCCAATACATCAAAGGGAGCCAAAAACATATCAAGTTCACGATCTTTACCTACTGTAAAGGTTTCTACTTCTTTTAAGGATTCAGTATTTTTTTGCCAGAGTTTCATTTCGTTTTGTTTTCAGCATTTTTTAATTCCCTCCCAAAATTTTCCAATAATTGAATATAAGTCTTTATTCCTTCTTTAATTTCATTCACGAAGATAAATTCATCTGCTGAATGGCTGCGCGCCGAATCGCCGGGACCAATTTTTAAAGAAGGGAAATCCATCAAAGCCATGTCAGAACAAGTTGGCGAGCCATAAGATGGAATCCCCATTTTTCGCCCCGCTTTTACCAAAGGATGATTCTCTTCAATGAAAGAAGACTTAAGCCTGGTGGATCTTGGGTGAATTTCACTTACCATATTTTTTTTGAGAGTATCAATTACTTCTTCAAATGAATACAATTCATTTACTCTTATATCAACTAAAAAGCTGCATTCTGAAGGGACTACATTGTGTGTTTTATTTTCTGAGTTTATAGAAGTAACGGCAATGTGTACGGGTCCCAAGAGGGAAGAAACCTTTGGAAATTTATAACTACTCAGCCAATTAATATCTTTCATAGCAAGATAGAGTGCATTTACACCTTCACTGCGGGCTGCATGTCCTGCTTTCCCATGAGAGGTACAATCGAAAACCAATAACCCTTTTTCTGCAATAGCCATGTTTAGAAGAGTTGGTTCGCCAACAATCGCACAATCAATTTTTGGTAAATGAGGCATAAGTATTTCCACACCATTCTTTCCGGAAATTTCCTCTTCTGCAGTTCCTGCAAAAATGATATTGTATGGAATATCGGTATCATAATAATAAAGAAAAGCTGCTAATAGTGAGACCAGCGGGCCACCTGCATCATTGGAACCCAATCCAAATAATTTTCTGTCTTTTTCTATTGATTTAAAAGGATCCAAAGTATATCCCTTATTTGGTTTAACGGTATCATGATGAGAATTCAATAAAATTGTTGGTTTATTGCTATCAAAGTTTTTATTGGGGGCCCATACATTATTTAAATACCTGTTGCTTTTAAGATTTTTTTGCTGAAGAAAATTTTCCAAACAATCAGCTGTTTTATCTTCTTCTTTGCTGAAAGAAGGAATCGTTATCAATTGTTTTAAAAGATTAAAAGCATCCGAATATAAATGGTCTATATTTTTTTCTTTACTGTTCATTACAAAGAGATTTTTGTGCCGCCTGTTTCGTTTATTAGAGAAGATAATTGGGAAGAATTTCCAATTACAACTTCTTTTACTCCTTTGTTAATTGCATCAAATGCGTTATCAATTTTTGGTAAAATACCTGCGAAAAGCTTATTTGATTTTTTCAGTGATAGGTATTCTTTAGGATTCAATTTGGAGATCACCGAGTTTTCATCATTCACATCGAGCAAAACGCCATTTTTCTCGAAACAAAATAACAGGCTAACTTCATAATGCTTTGCCATGCTTACTGAAAGAATTGAAGCAATAGTATCTGCATTCGTATTGAGTATATTCCCCTTGTTATCGTGTGTAAGTGGTGCTGCTACAGGAGTTATGCCGTTTTCTAAAAATAATTTCCATGTTTCTGTATTAATATTTTCAGCATTTACATCGCCTACCCATCCAAAATCAATTTCTTTTACAGGGCGTTTTATAGCCGGTAATAAATTGGCGTCCGCGCCGGTAACGCCAATAGCATTGCACTGAATAGATTGAAGTTTGGCAACTATTTTTTTGTTGACCAAGCCACCATAAACCATTGTTACTAAATCAATGGTTTCATCATCGGTTATTCTTCTGCCATCAATATATTTTGATTGAATATTTAATTTTTTACCAATAGCGGTTGCAATTTTTCCACCGCCATGAACTAATATTTTTTTGCAATCAATTCCAGCAAATTCTTTTAGAAAAGAATCCAGTTTTCCCGGATCGTCAATTACATTCCCGCCAATTTTTATGATAAAAAGTTTTTCCACTGGATATTTATCAGGTTTTTAAAAAGATAGAATTTTTATAAAGAGAATAGATTTACTTCGTCAGGAAAAAAAATCTTTGATATTTTTAATGTGTACAATTCTATTTTGTGATAAATAGCTGTAGCTCCAATAAGTGCGTCAGGTAAAGCCAGTTTATATGAAAGGCTATAAAGCTCCACCAATTTTACTGCCTTGTCAGAAATAAAAGCATCAACTGGAAAAACAGTCAGTTTATCCATGTCTTTACGAATCGCTTGTAATTCTTTTTTATTTCTTGCACCGAAAAATAGTTCCGCTCGCGTCACATCCGACACTGCAAGGTTTTGTTGACCTATATGTTTTATTGTTTGAATAATTGATTGATTATTCCTGTAAATTTCTATAAAAAGATTAGTATCGCAGAGTATCATTTTTTTCTTTTCCAGGCCTGTTTACGTAGCTCGCCGGCATCTACTTTATAATTTTCCCAGATGCCTGCTGATAATGAAAATTCTGTTTTTTTCTTATTAGTCGGTGGAACATTCCTTTTAAGTTCTGCATTTATATTCAATGATTTTAAAAATTGAAGCAATGCATCAATTTTATTTTTTTCAATATTATCTTTCAATATTATTTCTACCATTTTTTTATTTATTTATAAATAAAGACTAATAATTATAACAAAGATACTGAAGATTTTTCCCGCCTCTTTTTGCGATACATTTGAAATAATTCTTTATTCCCAATCTCAGAAAGCATTCATGATAATCCATTTAAAATTTCCGACAATACCGCCTGGGCAGCCCAAACACGATTCCCTGCTTCTTCTGTAATTATACTGTGGCTGCCGTCCAATACTTCATCGCTCAATTCTACGTTTCTGCGTACAGGAAGACAATGCATCACTCTTGCATTATTAGTCACCTCCAGTTTTTTATTAGTCAGCATCCAATCATTTTCTACCGGGGGCATTTTTCCGTAATCATTGTAATTGCTCCAGTTTTTTACATACACGAAATCTGCATCTTTTAGCGCGTACGCCTGGTCGTTAGTGATCAATGTTTTTTTTGTAAAACGATTATCAAGGTCGTATCCTTTTGGATTAGCAATTATAAATTCAGTATGTCCCCACGCATTTACCCATTCTGAAAAGCTGTTGGCAACACACTGTGGTAAAGGTTTTACATGAGGAGCCCATGTTAAAACCACTTTTGGATTTTTTTTATTTTTTATGGGGAGGTGTTCTGTAATGGTTATTATATCCGTTAAACTTTGCAGTGGATGAACTGTTGCGCTTTCCAGACTGACCACCGGAATTCCCGAGTATTTTACAAATTGATTTAATATTTTTTCAGCATAGTCTTCTTCGCGGCTTTTTAAAGATGGAAATGTTCTGATGCCCAAAACATCAAAATACTTCCCCAATATAGGCGCAGCATCTTTTACATGTTCTGCAGTTGTGCCATTCATTATGGCGCCTTCTTCAAATTCAAAAGACCATCCTTCCTGTGAAGTATTGAATACAATAGCTTCCAAACCCAGATTCTGCGCAGCTATTTGAGTGCTTAGTCTTGTTCGCATACTTGGATTCAAAAATAGCAGGCCAATGCGTTTTCCTTTTCCCTGTTTATTATTTATCAAAGGATTTTTTTTAAAGTTTTGACCAGATTTTACGAGAAAATCTATATTAGCTGCGTCGTGTACTGAAAGAAATTTTTTCAATATTTAATTGATTTTATAATGAATAGAAAAAATTAAAAGCTCTTTGATTTACCTTTAAAGGGGGACTTTGGAGCTTATGTTTTTTGTCAAATTCATATTAGATTGGTAAGAAATATTTTTTGATTGTGAAACAAGAAAAGACACTTCTTCCTTTAATGCCTCCATAAATTGTTTAGCATCATTTTTTGTCAAAGCAAGTGAAGGCAGCAATCTTATCACATTCGGTTTCGCTGCGCCTGTAAATATTTTATGTTTTTTCAAAAGATTCTTTTTCAAATCACTTAATTCATCCGGAACATCAAAACCTATCATTAATCCTTTGCCCCGGATGTTTTGTAATTCGGGAATGTTTTTAATTTCTGCCAACAAATAATTTCCAACTTCTTCCGCATTGCTCATCAGTTTTTCATTTTTTATTACATCAAGAACAGCTATGGCAGCGGCACAAGCGAGATGATTGCCCCCAAAAGTAGTTCCCAGCATAAAATGTTTTGGCGCTATTTCAGGAGAAATTGAAATCGCTCCGATTGGAAATCCATTTCCCATTCCTTTTGCCATTGTATAAATATCTGCGTTAATGCCTGCATGATCGTGTGAATAAAATTTACCGGTTCTTCCATAGCCGCATTGAACGGAGTCTGCAATAAAAACAGAACCATATTCTGAACATAACCTGCCAATGAGTTGCAGAAAAGATTGGGATGCAACCCTTATGCCTCCTACACCCTGGATACCTTCAACAATCACGGCACATACTTCTTTCCCATTATTTTTAAAATAATCTTTCAACGCTTCTTCATCATTAAAGGGAAGAAAAACTACATTTTCTGTTTCGTTAACCGGAGCAATAATGGAAGGATTATCTGTTGCAGCGACTGCCAATGATGTACGACCGTGAAATGCTTTTGTAAAAGCGATTATTTTTTTTCTTCCATTATGAAATGAAGCGACCTTTAATGCATTCTCATTGGCTTCTGCGCCTGAATTACATAGAAATAACTGGTAATTATTTTTGCCTGAAAGATCACCTAATTTATCTGCGAGTTCCTGCTGTAGAGGTATTTTTATTGAATTGGAATAGAAAGCGATCTTCTCCAATTGTTCTTCAATTTTTTTTACCCAATGAGGATGTGTATGGCCAATACTGATTACGGCATGGCCCCCATACATGTCGAGATATTTATTCCCCTTATCATCCCAAACATAGGATCCAGAGGCCTTTACGATATTGATATCGTTTATGGGATAAACGTCGAATAGTTTCATTTTATTTATTTTGTAGGGTAACCTTTTCGGTTGCCCGATTTTATTTATTTAAAATCAAAGATTTTAAAGGTCAACCGCAAGGGATTGCCCCCACGTTAAAAATAATTTGCTTTTAATTTCAACCCTTCTGTCTCTTCAACTCCAAACATCAGGTTCATATTTTGTACTGCTTGCCCACTTGCACCTTTCAGTAAATTATCAATTGCAGAATGAATTACAACAATATCTCCAACCTGCTCCAGGTTGATGAAACAATTATTTGTATTTACAACTTGTTTTAAAAATATTGGCTCATGACTGATCTTTATAAAAGGATGACCAGCATAAAAGTCTTCATACAAATGATAAATTTCAGGAAGAGTTTCTGAACATTTTAATTGTGAAGTAATAAAAATTCCCCTTGTAAAATCTCCCCTCCATGGTACAAAATGAATGGAAGGCACTCCCTTACCAGATACACTAATTAAAGTTTCATTGATTTCATTAATGTGCTGGTGTTTTAAAGATTTATACGCCTGCACATTATTTTCTCGCCATGAAAAATGAGAGGTTTCACTCTTCGATTGGCCGGCGCCGGTAGAACCTGTAATACCTGTGCTATAAACATCTGTCAATAAATTCTTTTTTGCCAAGGGTAATAAACCAAATTCAATACTTGAAGCAAAACACCCGGGATTAGAAATGTTATCTGACGATTTAATCGCTTCCCTGTTGATCTCAGGAAGTCCATAAATAAATTCACGTCCTTTAATTACAGAATTTTCTTTGAGCCTGAAATCCTGCGAAAGAGAAATTATTTTTATATGCTGAGGGATATCATTTTCTTCCATGAACTTTAGCGAATCTCCATGGCCCACACATAAAAAAAGTACATCAATATTATGCCCAATCTCATGAGAAAATTTCATTTGGGTCTGACCTAATAAATCCTGGTGAACTGTATGAATATCCTTGCCTGCATTGCTTTTACTGTGCATGTAAATAATTTCTGATGAAGGATGATTAAGTAATAATCTGATAAGTTCGCCACCCGTATAACCTGCTCCACCAATAATTCCAACTCTGATTTTATTTTTCATGTCCACTATTTTTTACTGCATGATAAATTGCAGTCTGATTGCCAAATATTTTACTAAAGCCTCTTACGTCTTGTCCGCTCCAGCCAGTATTCATCTCACCATATTTTCCAAATTTACTACTCATCAGATCAAATGGAGATTCAATGCCCGTAACCTGAAAGCGATAAGGCATCAATTGGATATACACATCGCCTGTTACATTTTGTTGGGAAGAAGTAAAAAAAGCTTCTATATCGCGCATTACCGGATCAAGCAATTGCCCTTCATGCAGCCAATTTCCATAAAAATCTGCAAGCTGGCTTTTCATAGTTAATTGCCATTTGGTAAGTACATTTTTTTCCAAAGCATGATGTGCTTTAATAATTAACATAGGAGCTGCGGCTTCAAAACCAACCCTTCCTTTAATACCGATAATGGTATCTCCGACATGTACATCGCGTCCTATGGCAAAAGGGCCTGCAATGCTTTGCAAATATTGAATCGCCTTTGCAGGGTGGTCAAATTTTTTACTATTAACTCCTTTTAATTCTCCTTTTTCAAAATGCAATTTTACCTGTTCAGGATCATGTTTGCTTAATTGAGTTGGCCATGCTTCTTCCGGTAACATTCCATTGGATGATAAAGTTTCCTTTCCTCCAACACTTGTTCCCCAAAGGCCTTTATTGATAGAATAAACTGATTTTTCAAAATTCATTTTCACACCTTTCGATTTAAGGTAATCAGTTTCCTGCTGCCTGGATAATTGCATATCTCGGATAGGTGTAATGATTTCAATTCCAGGAATCATGATATGAAAGATCATGTCAAACCTTACCTGGTCATTGCCAGCGCCTGTACTACCATGTGCCACTGCATCTGCGCCAATTTTTTTTACATGCTCTGCAATGTGCAAAGCCTGGGATACTCTTTCGGCACTTACGCTTAATGGATAGGTATTGTTCTTTAAGACATTTCCATAAACCAAATATTTTATAATGCTGTTATAATAACTATCTGTTGCGTCTATGGTTGTATGTGATTTTACGCCAAGCGTCTTTGCATGTTTTTCGATCTGGTTTAATTCTTCTTTTGAGAATCCGCCTGTGTTCACAATAATGCTATGAACTTCATATTTTAATTCATCGGTAAAATATTTTACACAATAAGAAGTATCTAATCCGCCGCTAAAACCAATTACTACTTTTTTACTCATCTATTAAAATTTTTTATTTAGAAGTTGTAGAAAAAACTAAAGATAGATTTTGTTTTTTCTGTTTTGATCTTTTTCCAATACCTGATAAGTTTATTTTGTTTCAGGCGCATAAACCTTTCATAAAGTTTTGATTTTTTCTTAAAATCTTTGGCGGTTTCTTCAGGTTTTATATGATCTTTTGGGTCAAAAAGCATGGCAGTACACATACAGTTCTTTCTGTCTTTACTCATTAGTATATCATAGTTAACGCAACTCTTACAACCTTCCCAAAATTTATCATCATCTGTAAGTTCAGAATAGGTTACCGGCTCGTAGCCGAGATCGCTGTTGATTTTCATCACAGCAAGCCCGGTAGTAAGCCCAAATATTTTTGCATTAGGATATTTTTCGCGTGAGAGTGCAAAAATTCTTTGTTTGATCGTTTTTGCTATACCTGATTTTCTGAATTCAGGAGCCACAATAAGTCCGCTGTTCGCAACAAATTCTTCATGCCCCCAGGCTTCTATATAGCAAAAACCTACCCATTTATTTTCTTTTGTTACGGCGATGACTGCTTTTCCCTCTATCATTTTTTGCGAAACGTATTCTGGTGAGCGTTTAGCTATTCCTGTGCCACGCGCAAGTGCTGATGCGGCCATTTCATCAGTGATTGTTGTTGCATGAATTATGTCATCAGGAATTGCAACACGAACAATTATATTTGATTGTTCCAATTTGCATAAAATTTAATTTTTGAAAAAAAAGATTGGTGCGGTGGATTTTTTTTCACTGATAGGGGCAGTTTCTACAGCTCGGCCTATCAGCATCCACGTCGGGATAAATATACCGTCGCCGGTGAGGTAGAAAAGAAATGATATGAAAAATTAGTATTCAAGTCTTGTTCTTATTTTTTTGTAAAATCAAAACGCAAAAGTAATATATAAATTTATATCAGGGGATATTTTTTGCAAATATTTTGTTACGAAATTTTGGTTCAGCTTTTCAATCTCTCTCTACCAAACAATAAATAAATCCGGATTTTTTTATTTTAAAAAACCTTTAGAAATTTTTTTGAATGTGAATTATAATAACTTTCTAAAAGTTCAACATAATTGGGCAGTTTACAAATAAAAACGCCTGGTTTCTAATTTAATAAAATGGAAAAGTAATTATTTCAGAGAAGCCATATAGATAACAGAACTGCATTTTGTATTATCGAAAAAGGTTTTCAGATTTGAAATGCTTCCATTAATCATTGCTTTCACTGGACGGGGATTTCCGGCTTTATATTGCTCGCTCAGCATACTCACATAAATACTATCAAACCACATAGGTTTTATTTTTTCAATTTTCAATCCATGAGTGTTCAATAAATTTTTCATTGCCTTCGGTGAAAAATGATACAAATGTCTGGGTACATCATAAGCTGCCCAGTATTCTTTATAAATATTTGCATCTTTCGATGTGTAATTGGGTACAGCGATGAAAAGTTTCCCATTTGCAGATAATAATTTTTTTAACTGCTCTACATATTCATGCAAATCATGCACATGCTCCAACACATGCCATAAGGTAATGGCATCAAAATTTTTCTCAGGAAATGAATACAAATTTTCGGATTGATCTAAATTGATTCCATATAATTGCATCGCTTTTTCCCTTGCATTTTTATCTGGTTCAGTACCGGTTATTTTCCAGTTTGCCATTTTCATGGTATTTAAAAAAGCACCGATACCTGCGCCTACATCTAAGATATTTCCTTTATTTTTTTTGATAGATCTTATGATTAATTTTCTTTTTTGAATGAGTGTGTGCTTTCTTACTTTGTGATATAAATTATTGACCAAACCTTTTGTGGTATCGCTGTGCGAAATGTAATTTTCGGATTGATAATATTTGCTAATATTTTCTTTGTCCGGAATGTTTTGAGTAAATCTTTGGGTGCAATTGCTACATTCCCAAATTTCAAATTTTTCACCAGAAACTGTATAGTCTTTTGCTTTTAAAATGGATGAAATATTTTTATTTCCACAATTGGGGCAAGAATCGTACACAATCATTATTAAATAAATTATTGAACGGAATATGTCTCAGGCGGCGATTGAGGAGAAATTTTTCCCTGGTTTCCAAATGAAGAAAATGAAAAAGAATGTTGATAAAAATAAAAGAATAAAAGTATTAATGCAATAGCAAGAAGTACTATCGAAATTATTTTCCATTGATTATTTTTTACACCTGTTCCTTCTTCGTGGTGATAAAATTCGTTCATCACTGATGAGGTGGTTTCCCTGTCGCCAACCAATACCTTATGCTCACTGTTTTTATGAATGACTCTTTCAACAGATATGGGTTCAAAAAAGGAAACCTTATTTTGGTTGCGAAATAAAATATTCCCGGATGGTTCTTTTTTTAGACTTCCCAAAGACTGGAAAAATATTTCTTCTCCATCTTTTAATTTTGATTTTGTTTCGGCGCACCATTCTTTAATATTTTCAAGCGCTTCAGAAAGTGAAATATTTTTTTTACTGGCTACATACTTTACCAGTTCATCAGAGATTTTTTCTTCCCTGCCTGTAAAGAGTTTTTCAAAAACAGGTGGGGAAATTTTTTTGCTGGCAATGTCCGGTTCTGCAGGAATGGTAACATTCCGAAACATGCCTATACCCGCAAGTTTACATTCTTTTGACTGAATAATAAATGAAGTAATCAAATCCTGCATAAGCGCAAATATCTATATTTTATTTTAATGTATTTTATAAATGGACTTAATGAAAATTATTCATAAAAACAGTTTCTTAAAACTTTATAATTACATCTTAACAATCAAAATTATTATTTAAAGTGCACCAAAATACCACCAATTACCTGGAAACCATATACAGGATAATTGTTCCATATTTCATATTTACTGTTTAATAAATTGTCCATATCAAGCCATACACTAAATTGTTTATTGAGTTTGAATTCCGCGCCTACACTCAGGTCTGTTCCGCCATTCATGTTTTTTACCACACCGTCCTTCAACAAAGCCTTTCCTCCGGAAAAGGCAGACAAGTCTCCTTTTAATATCAACTGATCAAAGGCATTCCATCGGAATGAGCCGGTTAATTTCAAAGGATATAATCCCCAAGCCTTTGCATTATCATGCAATCCTATATAAGAATTCATATCAAGTGCGCCGGTAACGGTAAATTTATCCTGGCTAATAAAATTTAAATCGCCGTGTATCTGTACATCATTCATTTTGCTTTCGTTGCTTATATAAAAGGTATTACCTGCAAGAGTATCATTTATGAACAATGGCATATTACTGTATGAAATGAATGCTGCTTTCGCGTTAAAGTTGAAATGCTTTCCCACCGTAGCTTTGATGCCACCATAATACTGAATTTCTTTAGTATTATTCATAAAAACCGGATCCTGCATGTAAGGGTTCTCGCCGCTTAGGGTTCTGAAACTATTGGGAATATATCTGCCAATCCACCCTGCCTGTATCATCAATATATTTTGAGGTAATTGAACTTCAGCATATATGTTCGGTAACACTGCCAGTACTCCATTATTCCATGTTGGCGATATGCCGCCATGGAATGTAAACTGTGAGCTGGTATAGGTGAATTCCGGAGCCAGTTGAAACAGGTTATTGGTGATAGAGGAAGACGCATTTTTTAATTGATAATTATCAAAATTTCCCGAAGCTGCTATTTTGAAAGAAACGGCATCTGAGAATTTTTTTTCTGCCGGCAGATCAAAAATTAAAGTAGTTTCATGAGCTTCACTTTCCCTGGAAAATTCATGCACTTCAAGGTGGGGATCGTAATTAATACCTAAATCATTCGATTTAATATTTCTGTATCCTACGCTTGCAAAAAGATCCTGGTAACTTCTCATGATATCGGCCTTATTAAAAGTATAAAGGGTGTGATCGTAACCATATTGATAATATTCATGTTGTGCAAAACCAACACCTGCATAAGTTTCATTTTTTGCAGAAAAAACACTACCGGTTCCCTTTAATTGCATTTCGCTAAAATCCTGGTTCACTATTTTACCACGTGATGAAATATAATCACCATAAATATTGCCGAGATTGTGTTTGCCATCACCAAAACTAAATGCTCCCGAAATATAAGGAGTCGTATAATTTCCAAAACCCGCTTTCAACTGATTTCTGCCGCCAAGTTGCAACGAAGTATCAGCCTGTAAAGCAAGAGGTTTTAATGCAATAGGTTGATACGGATAAAATAAATTTTGTGGTGGAATAAAATAGACCAGACGTGGGTGTGAAGTATCCGGCGAAATAGGGGATGCGTATAAATTTATTTTAACGTTATTAAGCAACGAAGGTTTGTATGAAGATGTGATTTCAATGGTTTGCCTTCTGGTAGTATCCTGTGCATTGGATAAGAGAAATAAAAAACAAAGGGGCAAAAGAAAAAATATTTTTTTTAAGGAATTCTTCATCTTCAATTTTTTAAACATATCAGATATTATTTAGCTTTTTATTTTGTAGTGTCAGGTGTGGTTTCCACTTTTGAATTTTGTTGTTCTTCGCTGATAGCAATATTCAGTTTATCCTGCGCCTCCTTTTTTAATTCGGGTATGGTAGCATTATCAGCTACGCTTTTATAAGTGGCTTTGGCATTAAAATAATCTTTCTGTTTCAGAAAAATATCGCCCAATAAAATATACGCTTTAGCTACCCAATAATCATATGAAGCGGTTACTTTTATTACCTGCATTGCCGATTTCTCTGAAGCAGAAAGTTGATTGAGCGAGAAATAGCAATTGGCTATTTCATAACGCGCTTCTGCTCCCCATTCAGATTTATTGATAGCTGCCACTTCTTTAAATGCTGCAATGGCATCATCATATTGATTATTCGCTTCCAGCGATTTCCCCAAAACTAAATTAGCTATCGCTTTATCATCCGTACTGATACCTTTTTTGGTAAGTAATTCTTTGGCGGTATTATTGGCTTGTGTATAATCTTTTGTCTGGTAGTAGCTTCTCACCAATCCCCTCAATGCTTCCATCTGGTTATCAGGTGTGGTAGCAAGGCTGAGTAATTTTGTAAAATAGATGGTTGACTTTTTATAATCTTTTAGATTGAAATAATAAATACGTGCGGCTTCCAATGCAGCCCTTTCTGCATAAGGACTACTTCCCATGTTTACAACTGCTTCGTACCCGGTTACTGCATTTTGGAAATCATTATTTTTTAAATAACATTCGCTTTTATAAAAGTTTGCTTTCAATATATATGCTCCCTGGGGAAAGGTGGTAAGATAATTGTTGAATGCAGCAATGGCTCCAGTGCAATCATTATTAGAATATTTTAATTCTGCAGCGGCATAAGTTAAAGAATCCGCTTCAGTTACGCTGAGCACTTTACCTGCTTTCCTCATAAAATCAATGTAATCATTGGGACTTCCCATTTCTACATAAATATTTTTCATATTGCCAAGTGCTTCGTTTGCCTCTGAAGATTGCGGATAAAGAGTTACTAATTTTTGGTAATTTTTTAATGCCTCTGCATTGTTATTCATATTGTAGTAGGCAAGGCCGAGTTTAAGATACACGTTAGGATACTGGCCAGATGCTGATGGTACGTTTAATATTTTATTAAGGTAAGGAATAGCATCCTGAAATTTTTCCTGCACCATGTAAGCATTAGCAATCTGCATATACGAGTTAGTAACCAAATCACTTTGAGGATATCGTTGAACAAGTGTATTGAATGTTTTTATTTTTTCTGCCGGATTATTAATTCCATCGATAAGTGCTACCTGATAGAGTGAATAATCACTTTGTGATAACCCATTGTTGATCACATTTTGGTACATTCTTTTTGCTGTGCTGTAATTTTTTTGCATAAAATAACAATCTGCTTCACGAACATAAGCATCCTGCTCCAGGGCAGATGAAGCCGGTGAAACTGTGGGTGCAACCCTTTTAAAATTATCTATTGCGAGAGCATAACTTGCAATTTTCAGGTAGCTGTAGCCTAATACATACCTGGCATTTGTAGGATTTGCTTCGCCCTGGATGCCTCCATATTGAAGATAATCGCTCATATACTTAATGGCTTCATCATAACGTGAAAGCCTAAACGAAACTTCGGATTTCCAGAAATCAGCAAAAGGCAACACGTCTCCTGCATTGGGGTCCCTAATAATTTTAGAAAGCAAATCATCGGCGTCACTTAGTTTTTGATCATTAATATCTTCAGTAGCTAATCCAAATAAGATTTTTGGATAAATCCTTAACATGGTAATAGTAGGCTTGTCAAATGACTTATACAATGCAAGCGCATCCGCATAGTTATTACTATTAGCCAAAAGGTTAATTACAATTTCTTTGGCTTCACCGTCATATTCAGAACCAGGATAGAGGTCGAGAAATTTATTCATTGAACTTAAAGCTACCCCCTGGTAACCTAATTCATAAGAGAGCTTGGCATAATTAAATCTTGATATTTCCTGGAGCTTACGATTACTTCCATTGTCAGCACTATAAGCAAAAGCGCTCCTGGCATTTTCTTTTTGCTCTGTTTTTAAATATAAATCGCCTAATAAATACATGGAGTTCTGTCCAAGGGAATCTTTCTCATTACTGAGTTGTTTAAAACCTTCAATGGCTTTGTTTAACTGGTTGTCATTATAGTAGCAATAACTCAGTTCGTACATCACTTCTTTAGAAACTTTATCACTGTTGTTTACATACGATTCCAGTAAAGGCAACGCTTTTGAGAATTCTTTTTTCTCAAAATAGATCTGCCCCATCAGTAAACTCAAATCTTTCCTGTAATAAATATTCCCTTGTGAAAGTTTGCTTTCTCCATATCGTAAAGCTTCGTCTTTATTGCCCTGAAAATAATAGATTTGAGCAATGTAGTAAGGAACTAAACTTTGATATCTGGGAATAGATTCTACTTTTTGGAAAGAACGCAATGCCTTATTGTAATCATCATCACGATAACACAAGTAACCGTAATAATAATTGGCATCGTAATAATATTTATTTCCCGGCAATTGATGAATTTCGTTGAATAGAGGTTTGGCATCATCAAATCGTCCTACGTTAAAATAAGAATAAGCTAATTCAAATTTTGCGTCCGCGATCTGATCATTACTTAAATTATTGTAACCTGCTTTCTCATAATAAATAACCGCGTGAGCATAATCATTTTTTAAAAAGTAATAATGCGCCAGGTAGAAACTCATTAGTTGCTCCCTTGGCTCGTTATTGGAAGCATCTATAAAACTTTTAGCTTCATCTTCTGCAATTTCCTGGTCCATTTTAAGTCCACACACTATATAATAATATTCCACATCCTGGTTTAGGTAGGCATGGCTGCTTTTGGTGTTTTCAGGATACTTATCCAATAAAGGTTTCAGCAAAGGATACGCCAGACTATATTCGCCTTTGATAAAATAATCTTTGGCAGTTTTAAAATTTTTCTCAGGGTCTGTTACATTATTATTAGCCTGCGAAAAACAGGAAACAGAAAAAAGAGTTAATACAAATGGAAGAAAGAAACGGGTCATTAATTTTGTGATTTTAATTTTTCATGATTGATTAAAAAACAAATAAATCAATATTATCCGGAAATGAAATTTATAATTCGCGCAAATGTACAACCCCATTCCGCAATTGTTAATCCAAAATTATTTGAACGAAATCAAAAACACTTTAAATTGCACGAATCTTTGTTAACACAATTATAAAAAAAGTAATGAGTAAATTTATTTCTACAAAATATTCAAAAGGGTCTTTCAATTTTGGGATGCTTATTTTGCGTTTTTTTTTAGGATTATTACTGGCAAGACACGGTTATGAAAAACTAATGAAATTCGGTAATCTTAGGCACAGTTTTTTAAACTTTGCGCATTTGGGATCTACCCTTTCTCTTTCTCTCATCATTTTTGCTGAATTGATCTGTGGCATTTTATTGATCCTTGGATTATTTACACGATTCGCTTGTATCCCCATCATTATAGGAATGTTGGTGGTTGTATTCATCGCGTCGAACGGACAAATATTTGCCGGAGGCGAAAGAGGAATGATATACCTGGCTGCTACCGTTACTATTTTGCTTTGCGGTCCGGGAAAAATAAGTATTGATGGACTGATGGGAAAATAGTTTGTCTTTGTAGTTCATAGTTTTATTTAAAAGAAATGTTTACTTCCAAAACCCAAATAAGAGTTCATTATGCGTTAACCGATCAAATGGGTGTGGTGTATTATGGTCATTATGCACAATTTTATGAGATAGGAAGAACTGAATCTTTGCGCAGCCTGGGATTAACGTATAAAGAAATAGAAGCCTCCGGAGTTATCATGATGGTTACAGAAACTCATAGCAAATTCCTGCGTCCCGCCTTTTATGATGATTTGATAACGGTAGTAACAACAATAAAGGAATTGCCCCTTCATCATAAAATTATTTTTCACAGTGAACTTTTTAATGAAAAAGATAAGTTGTTGAATGTGGGTGATGTGACTTTATATTTTATAGATTCTAAAACCATGAAACGAACTACTATGCCTGAAAGTATAAGAGAGAAATTGATAGAATATTTCAAATAACTTTATCTCACTATCTGCAGTTCATAAAATATTATTGCTTAAAGTAGATGAAGGAACAATGATTTTTATTTCATTTTTTTAGGTAGGCAACTTTTTGCAGGATATAGGGATGCTAATTTTAAAATCGGTTCCTATATTTAAATTGGAAGCAACAGAAATATTCCCTCCCATTGATTCCACGATATTTTTTACTTTGGCTAGCCCTATTCCGGTTCCTTTGTTTCCATATCGGTCAGTCTTATCAAGTGTTTGTTGGTTTTTAAATATTTTTTCCAAATCGAAATTTGCTATTCCGGATCCATTATCACTTACATGGAAATAATGATATTTATTGTCAGATTCTGAAATGACGTTGATGATTCCTCTTGGCTTATCATTATATTTTATTGCATTAGTTATCAGGTTCTGAAATACTTGTTGTAACTCAATTTTATCTATAGGGAGATTGGGGAAATTACCTTTAAGGTTAATCGTTATATCCTCGGGAGGTGCAAGCAGCCGGATAACTTTATTTAAAATGTTGAGAGTATTTACCGGTTTGCCGGTATATTCATTATTTTCATTTTTCGTACTTTTTTTCACCATTTGATCGATAAAATCTATCAATCCTGTTGCACTTTGTTCTATCAATTCTATATAGCCATCCGAATTTTTATCAAGTATATTTTTATAGGTTCCCCT
This sequence comes from Hanamia sp., assembly GCA_035532615.1. Taxonomy (GTDB): domain Bacteria; phylum Bacteroidota; class Bacteroidia; order Chitinophagales; family Chitinophagaceae; genus Ginsengibacter. The sequence continues at coordinate 18,847 of DATKQQ010000350.1, read as the reverse complement.
AAAACCTTTTGAAAGCATCGTGATATTTGCAAGAGGAGTTTTCATGTCATGCGATACTAATTTTATTAACTCCTTTAAACTCTTGTTCGTCTTTTTTAATTTCTGCTGTGTGAGTTTAAGATCTTTATTCTTTTTCCTTAACTCCATTGTAGTAATCGTTTGCAGGGCAAGCGCTTTTAATGCTTCCTGCTGCTCAGTAGTAAGAACTTTTGATTTCCGGTCCAAAACACAAATGGAGCCAAGCACAAATCCTTCAGGGGTAACTAATGGTGCCCCTGCATAAAATACGGCGTGGGGATCTCCTGTTACTAATGGATTTGAGTTATAACGGTCATCGAGCCTCAGGTCAGGTACTTCATTTACTTTATTAGGATCAAGAATAGTATAATTACAAAAAGATAATTCCCTTGGCGTTTCCTTTATCTCAAATCCGTAACTTGATTTGATGTACTGCCTTTTTTCATCAAGTAATGTAATAAGCGACGCCTGCGTATTACATATTTGTGTAGCCATATTAGTAATAAAATCGTATTCTTTTTCAGATATGGAATCTAATAAATCATACTGGTAAAGGGCTTTTAAACGGGCTTTCTCATTTAGGGGAACCGGGAAAAGTTGAGAGTTCATCAATGAATATTTAACGTGGAATTACCTAAACGTAATTTTACGGAAAATTATTGTAAAAACACTATAAAAAATATATTCTTCTTTTCGCCACCAAAGCTTTGGTCTTCACGATTTCTTTTATCAATAATTTGCTACACACAATCCAAACCATTTTCTCCTTGTCTCAGTTATTCATTTTTTATAATCTTTTTTGAATAGCTACTTTAGTGGTATCTACTTAGGATGAATTACTTTATCTGAAAACTTGAATGCATCCTACATCATCATCCCATGAATAATATGCAGCAGTGTTGCAGGATATACGCCTATCCAAACTAATAGAACTAGCAAAAAAGCCAAAGCAATCCAAGTAGGTGCAGATAGCCGCTCATAAAATGGAATGGTTTTTTCTTTTTTAGAGAAGAGAGCCATCGCCACTCTTAAATAATAAAATAATCCTATTACTGCAGATACTACTAAACAAAACATGAGTAACCAGATTTCAGAGCCTGCACCAGCCTGCAACAAATAAAAATCGGCTATAAAACCTGATGTTAATGGTACGCCTGCCAAAGCCAATAACATAACGGTAAAGTAAACTGCAAACCAGGGTTTCTGTTGATACAGTCCTTTATAATCTTCTACGGTTTCAGCCCCGTTTTTTTCCCCGGAAAGAATAGCCACTGCACCGAAGGAACCTATCATGATGATAAAATAAGAAGTCAGATAAAAAGCGGCAGCCTGCATTCCCAAAACACTGGCGCTTAAAAATGCAACCAACACATAACCGAGATGCGCGATGGAAGAATAGGCCAAAATCTTTTTAACACTTTGCTCTCTTAATGCAAGCCAGTTGCCGATAAACATTGAAGCAATAGCAATAACAGAGAAAGCAATGAAGATGCTATGATTTTTAAAACCTTCCATTTCAAAAAATAAACGGAATAAAAACGCCACGATACTTCCTTTTGAAACGGTGGAAACAAAGGCGGCTACCGGTGGTGGAGAACCTGCATATACATCAGGCGCCCAAAGATGAAATGGAACAATTCCCAGTTTGAAGCCTATGCCTACTATTACCAATGCGAGCCCGGCTAAAAAAAGTATATCGGGTGTTTGAGCTGCACCCAAGTCCATAGAAGCAAAACTAAAATCCAATTTTCCGGTATGGGCATAAATTAAAGCCACTCCAAATAAAAGAAACGCAGTGGATACAGCCGCTAAAACCAGGTATTTAATTCCTGCTTCAATAGCAGTTTCCTGCTTTTTTAAATAAGCTATTAATGCATATAATGAAATACTCAAAAGTTCAAGAGAAAGAAAAAATGAAATAAAGTGATTGCTGATAACCATAGCGATAGATCCCAGCGTGGCGATCAACATTAAAATAAAATATTCTTCCCTGGTTGTTTCCTGTTTTTTTAAATAAGAATAAGAGATCAACGTAATCACAAAACCTGCAGCAAGTATAAGCGCCATAAAAAATCTTCCAAAACCATCTATAACAAAGAGAACGCCAACTGCGCTTTTATCTGAACTTATTAGAACAGTTGATAAGAACGCGGCCAGGAAAGCTATTAAAGTAACTAAATTGACAAATAGATAATTCCTTTTGATAGCTACAGATAGCATTACTATTATAGCGGCCACACCCACAATGATGAGAGGTAGTAGTAAAGATATGTCTGCTGTAGTTATCATACTATTTAGCCGTTTTAGTCATTTCCACATAATTAAAAGTATAATCGGGAAAAGGTTTTATTGTTTTATTTCCGGTGGTATAATTTGTTTTTTTGTTCAAATTTATTGCCTGATGATTTCCCTCATTTTGAAGAAAAACTGTTTGTGATTTTAAAATGCTTACAGGAGGTTTTACAGTATTAAAAATTGTTTGTGGAAAGAGGCCTATCCAAAAAATTACAATGATAAGACTTCCCATTATCATTTTTTCTCTTAAAGAAAAATCGGTGATTTTGATTTCTGATCTTTCTCTTCCGTGAAATATTCTTTGCAGAATTACTAAGGAATAAATCATAGAAGCAATTAATCCCAGGGCAGCCAAAATGGTCAGTACATTATAGGTTTGAAAAGAACCAGAAAGAATCAAAAACTCTGCAACAAAATTGCCAAGGCCTGGTAATCCAAGCGACGCAAGGACAAAGACGGTTGTGATGCCACCCATAACCGGTATCTGTGTCCAAAAGCCTCCCATCTTATCCATGTCCAGCGTATGAATTCTGTCATTAATTGCTCCTGCAATAACGAATAACGCTCCTATTGTAATTCCATGAGCGACCATTTCTAATACCACACCCTGGTAAGCCAATGCCTGGAATGAAAATATTCCAACAATAATGAATCCCATATGGCTCATGCTGGTAAATGCTACCAATCGTTTTAAATTCGTTTGCGCAAATGCCAACTTAGCCCCATATAAAATACTGACGACACCTACTGCGACCGCATAAGGTGCTATTTCCTGTGCTGCATCCGGAAACAATGGAAGTATAAATCTCAGAATTCCATAGGCGGCTGTCTTTGAAAGCAAGCCTGCAAGAAAAATCGTTCCGGATGTGGGAGATTCTGTGTAAGCATCGGGTAGCCACGAATGAAAAGGGAAGACCGGAAGTTTCACCACAAAAGCTGCCAGAAAACCGAGCATCAGCCACAGAGCCGCTGTGGATGAAAGTTGTGTGCCCAACAGTTCAAAATAATCAAAAGTGTAAACACCGGTAGATTTTCCGTGAATAAAATATAGAGCCAGGATTGCAATCAACATAAGCACGCCGCCACCCTGTGTAAATAAAAAGAATTTTACAGAAGCAGGATTTCGTTTTTCATGGCCCCAAATGCTGATGATAAAAAACATAGGTATCAACATCATTTCCCAAAAGAAATAAAACAGGAAAAGATCCAATGATAAAAAAACACCTAACACACCAGCAAGCAGCCATAAAATATTCAGATAAAAGAAACCCACTCTTTCTATTGTTTTTTTCCAGGTAACCAATACAACCACTACTCCTAAAAATAACGTAAGCACCACCATTATTAGGCTAAGTCCGTCCATTGCAAAATGAAAGCTGGAACCCCATTGCGGTATCCATTCTTTTTTTATATCTACGATCCATGAACCTTCCTTTAATACACTGATGTTATCATAATTACTGATCCAGTAAACTACCATCATAATAAAATCAGCAAGAACGGCAAGCAATGCAATCCATTTACAGGCAACAGGATTCCTTCTCAGGATCAAAGACAGAATGCCACCGAACATCAGAATTAGAATTATGTAAATGAGTATCATAAAAATAAAATAATAGTTAACGTAATTACAGCGCCCAATGCAACTCCCATTGTGTACCACCTTATATTTCCGTTTTCAGTCCGGCCGAAAACTTTATTCAGCCATATATTTAAATTACCCACTCCGCCATATATTTTTTCTATAAAATCTGTTTTATCAATCCTTGAAAGCCAAACTACAGGCCTTACCAGAACGTGGTCGTAAAACCAATCAAATTTCCATCCTTCAAATAAAAAGTTGCTCAATCTTTTGCCTGCACCAGTTTGTAAGGAAGATAAAAGCTGTGGTTTTTTATAGAATCGCCAGGCGATCCATACTCCCAAAAGAGCAAAAATCATATTAATTAATAAGAGAATCGTTTCTGTACTGCCTGCAACATTCGCCAGAGAGACAGCGGGCAGCGCTGTATTTAAAAATTTAGAAAAAGGCGCGAAATGTCCCATCCATTCAGGCAACTCTACAAAACCCGCTATCAGTGAAAGTATTCCAAGAATGATAAGAGGGATTTTTATACGATTACCAGGAACATAACTGATCTCTGTTTTTTGCTCGCCAAAAAAGGTGTGAAAAACCATGCGGAATGTATATATTGAAGTTATGAAAGACCCACCAAACGCTGCCAACCAGAGCCAAATGCTTCCTTTATCGGATGCGAAAGCATACCATATAATTTCATCTTTACTATAAAAGCCTGCAGTAACGAAAGGCAAAGCTGCAAGGGCGCCGGCGCCAAAGAGAAAAGTCCAGAACACAACCGGCATCTTTTTTCTCAACCCACCCATTTTTCGTATATCGTGCTCATCACCTAAAGCCAGGATAACGGCTCCTGCAGAAAGGAATAGTAATGACTTGAAAAAAGCATGTATGAAAAAATGGAAAACTCCGGAAGAAAAAGCGCCTACTCCGAGAGCTAAAAACATATAACCTATCTGGCTGATGGTAGAATAAGCCAATATCCGTTTTATATCATTTTGCATTAGAGCACTGAATCCTGCTATGATCAATGTTACAGCGCCAATAATAGCGATCAGCATCTGAACCGCCGGAGCAAGTTCATAAAGCACGTGCATCCTGGCTATCAGATATACACCTGCAGTTACCATTGTGGCAGCGTGAATTAAGGCGCTTACGGGAGAAGGACCCGCCATCGCATCCGGCAACCAAACCTGTAATGGAAACTGTGCTGATTTGCCCAAAGCGCCACCTAGAAGTAAAAACGCACCCCAGAAAGCAAGTGAAGAACCCTGAGTCCAAACCGCAGGTGCACCGGATAAAATAGCAGCCACATTTAAGGTGCCGAAACTTTTCACCAATAAAAATAATCCTATGAGCATCATGGTATCACCTATGCGCGTTACGATAAAAGCTTTACGGGCGGCAGCGCTGTTTTCATCATCCTTATACCAAAAACCTATCAATAAAAAACTACATAATCCAACTCCTTCCCATCCCATGTACAATAACAAAAGATTATCTGCCAATACCAATACCAGCATGGCACAGATAAATAAATTCATGTAAGCAAAGTAACGTGCGTAACCTTCACCTTCCTCCATTGATTCTGCAGAATACCAATGAATCAAAAACCCTACAAACGTTACCACAAAACAGAAAATAAGTGAGAGCGGATCAAGATAAAATGTAATGGAAGGAGAAAATCCTGCGACATTAAACCAGGTCCATAAAGTTTGAGAATAAGAATTTCCCGGAGGAGTATGAGTTAAATAAGATATTCCGATTATGATAGCAATTAAAGCCGATATTCCAACCGTACCTACACCAATAAATGCAATCCCGCGCTTTGAGAATTTTGATCCAAAAATCGCAAGAACCAAAAACCCAAACAAGGGCAATGCAGGTAATAGCCAAAGAAGGTTTAAAATATTATCCATATCAAGATTTAATCTTTTAGTCCTTTAATAAATTCAATACGTTTGAATCCAGTGTTTTATGTTGACGATGCATTTGTAGAATTAATGCCAGGCCCAATGCCACTTCTGCAGCAGCCATAGCAAGAATAAAAAGAAACATTACCTGACCGTCTGCCTGCAGCCAATGAGCACCTGCTACGATAAAAGCCAGCCCGGTCGCATTCAGCATAATCTCAATTGACATCAGCATAAAAAGAATATTCCTTCTTGTCAACACACCAACCAGACCGATCAGAAACAGGATGGATGCCAGTAATAAGCCCGTATTCATTGAAACTGTTACCATATTATTCTTCCTTTTTTAAAAAGCGGTGATATTCATTTTTCTTTTCCCTGCCGATGTGGAAAGCGCCGACTGTAGCGGTCATCAAAAGCATTGCTACCATTTCAACACCTAAAATATAAGGCCCAAATAATGACTTACTGATTTCATGCGTATCAACAATGCCGGTGTTTCCTACAGGTGTATCTACACTGGTAAAAACATATATTAATTCTATCAGCAAAATCAAACTCAAAATAGAAGGGCCTATCCAGTTTTTTATTTTGAACCACTCTTTCTCCTGCTTTAAGGATTCTTTTCCCTGGTTGAGCATCATCACCACAAAAACGAATAAGATCATAATAGCTCCGGCATAAACAATCACTTCCAAAGCTGCAATAAAAGGTGCCCCCAGGATGAAAAAAATAACAGAAATAGAAAGTAGCGAGACAATAAGATACAGTAATGCATGTACCGCATTGGTACGGGTTACAACCAATAGAGTTGCTATGATGGCTATGATGGCAGTAATGTAAAAAATTACATTCATTCGCTATGAATTTTAATTCTTTAAAGAATTTATATTAAGGCATTAAACTTTTTATATCAACCGGCGGATTTCTATCCTGTGCACCTTCACCGTTGCCTTTTCCTTTTATAGAAACACCCGCCTGCTGGTAAAAACTATATCCATGGTATTTCCCCTGTCCGCTAATTAGTAAATCTTCTTTATTATATACCAGGTTCTGCCGGTTGTATTCACTCATTTCATAATCAGGAATCAATTGTATAGCATACGTGGGACAAGCATCTTCGCAATACCCGCAAAATATGCAACGCGAAAAATTGATGGTAAAAACTTCAGGGTATCTTCTTCCATATTCATCCTCTGTGGCCTGGAGCGAAATACAATCTACTGGGCACGCAGCAGCACACAAATAACATCCCACACAACGCTCTTCGCCTTCGGGATCTCTCGTAAGCACAATTCTTCCACGCCAACGGGGAGCCAGTACTTGCTTTTTTTCGGGATACTGAATAGTAACTCTTTTTCTGAATGCGTGTGAAAATGCAATTCCTATTGATCTTAATATGCTAAACATGTTTTAATTTTTTAAGTTAAAAAAATATTACTGTTTCATTGGGTTAATAAAATGATGGCACCGGTTACTAAAATATTCAAGAGTGATAAAGGTAAAAGAACTTTCCATCCGAGAGACAATAACTGGTCATACCTTGGCCTCGGCAAAGAAGCCCTTAACAAAACAAAAAATAGTATTAAAATAAATGTCTTTATAAAAAACCAAACAACAGGCGGAAGAAATGCAGGTCCCAGCCATCCGCCTAAAAACAACGTTACAGTAAACGCAGAAATAAGTGTGATTCCTAAATACTCTCCCACGAAGAACATTCCGAATTTCATGCTGGAATATTCTGAGTGATAACCTGCCACCAGTTCACTTTCAGCTTCGGGAAGATCAAAAGGAAGGCGATGTGTTTCTGCAATTCCTGCGATAAAAAAAATAATGAAACCTATGATCTGTGGAAATACAAACCACATTCCTTTTTGTGCATTTACGATATCGCTTAAATTAAATGAGCCGGTAAGCATTACTACCCCCATCAATGATAAACCCATAAACACTTCATAAGAAATCATCTGCGCCGCACCCCTCATTGAGCCTAACAAAGAATATTTATTATTAGAAGCCCACCCGGCCAGCACAATGCTGTAGGCTCCGAGCGACGAACATGCTAAAAAGAAAAGGACGCCGATATTTAGATTCAACACCATAATTCCCGGAGCGAAAGGAATCACCGCAAAATTTAGCAATACGAAAATCATCACTATCGCAGGTGCAATTACAAATATTTTTTTATCAGCAAATTTAGGAATCCAGTCTTCTTTAAAAAATATTTTTATCATATCGGGAATTACCTGCATAATTCCGAAAGGGCCAACTCTGTTGGGTCCTATACGATCCTGCCATAGTGCTAATCCTCTTCTTTCCACCCAAATCAAATTGGCAGCGATGCCGAGCACTACGATAAGCACTCCTACGATAATCAATATATGAATCCAGAATTCACTCATCTTTTTTCAATTTTAATTTTGTAAGAAATGGAAATTGAATTCCCTTAGTTGCATCCAGGCCTTTCGGTAAACCAATTATTCCTTCTGCAATGCCGGTTTTCAGGTTTACAGGGAATTGCAATTGCTGATCATTAAACCTGATGGTTACTGATTCTCCATCATTGATACCGGCAATAGCCGCATCATTTATATTCAAAGCTATATATGGCCCAGGTACCTTGGTTTTTACGGCAGGACTTTGCGCACTCAACTCTTCTGAACCGAAAATATGATAAAGAGGAAGTACTGTCCATTCTCCTTCTTTTGCAGAAAAGACGTTTGGGATATTTTCAAAATAAGTTGAACCAGGATTTTCTGAAACCTCAAATAACCTGATACCGGGATCTCCACCTTTAAGGGGTCCGGCCATTTCAACCTGGTATTTGTTGATTGCTTGCGCAGAATTCCATCCGGGACTCCATATAAAAGGAATCACTGCGGGTTGTGGTTTTCCCGGATAGCCTTCCATAGTAAAAGATAGAGGTGAATCAGGATCTTTTGGAGATTCCTCTTCGCTTACATTTTCATTGGCATGCATGGCTGTCCTACCTGTATAACGGTGAGGCTCACGCGGAATTTTTTCGGTTCCTTCTCTGAAATTCGCGTCCGGTGCGGCAGGTTTAATGGCTTTTAATCCGGGGAAGTCATTAACCAAATTGTTGATTACGTCATCCAGGTTATTGGTTGATTCTGTTGAATTATTTTTTATTTCATTAAGCCATTTCCAACTGCTCATTACTTCATTTCGCGGGGCATAAGATGCGAAGAAACGTTGCACACGTCCTTCATTACTGATGATCGTACCATCTGCCTCCGCAAAAGTTCCTGCCGGAATTACATAATCACAATTTTTGGTGGTTTCATTTTCGAGATAATTTAATACTATCGTATTCTTACTTATCTTAAATAGATTATCAATAGCATTTTTATCCCAACGATGATATAAATCATTTTCAAGAATGATGGTTGTATCGGTATCACCTTGTTCTATTTTGAGTAATGCATCTTCCAGGTATCTTTCCGTCAACATTTCTAAACCCATAGAATTTGCTTCAGGGACAACAAAGACAAGCCCTACATCTTTGCCTTTATCTTTTAATGCATAAGCCACATTTGCAGCCGCTTCTATTACCGATGCGTTATAAAGCCCTGTCCCGGATACTATCAACGGTTTCGGTGATGCAAGCAAATCTTCCGCTATTGATTTTGCCAACGATTGTGTATTCTCATCTAATTTGATTTCCGGCAATTGGTTATTGATGATATGTGCTACAGCAAATCCTAAACGTGCAATATTATCAGAATGAGCTCTGTAAGTTTTAGTAGCAATATCATCCAGTCTTGTATTAGCTGTTGAAGATATATAAAAAGGACCTTTCTCTTCCTGTGACATCAACCTTATGGCAGCATCATTCCAGATAGGAATTGTAGATGATTGAGTTATTTTATTGATTCCCATTCTCCTGGATGCCTGGCGTAAGGAAAGTGCGAGCATAGGCGCCGTATTAGTTACATCTTCGCCCAAAATAAATACTGAATCGTATTGCTCTGTTTCTCTTAAAGAAGGAGTTCTTACTTTTCCGTCTTTGAGAATTTTGATAATATTTTTGATTAATCCTCCTTCAGATTTTGAAATACCTGAATAGAAATTTTCTTTACCTACTAATTTCATTAAGGTATAATTAGATTCCATAGAAGCTTTAGGAGAGCCGATTCCTATTATTTTTTTACCAGGTGAAACCAGTGGTGAAATCTCTTGAATCGCATCTGCCTTAGTTATGCTAATTCCAGTTCCATTTTGATTTTTTTGTGGGCTGATAATTCTTTTCTCACTGTTGATATATTCATACCCGAACCTTCCGCGGTCACAAATGAAATATCCATTTACTTCTCCATTATACCTGTTGAGTACTCTCCTGATAGAGCCATAACGTTCTCCTGCAAGAATGTTACAACCGATGCTGCAACCATGACAAATAGATGCCGCGGAAGTGAGATCCCATTTTCGGGTATAATGCTTCTTTAATGTTTTATCTGTAAAAACCCCGGTCGGACAAACCTCTACGAGGTTGCCGCTGAATTCATTTTCTAATACGCCATCTTCAGCACGGCCAAAAAAAACTTTGTCGGCGCTTGCAAATACATTAAAATCTTTTCCTCCGGCATAATCATTATAAAACCTGGTGCAACGATAACATTCGATGCAACGGTTCATTTCATGGTTAATAAAAGGTCCGAGGAATTGATTTTTAAAAGTTTGTTTTTTGAAAGTAGATAAAGTGGCTCTCCGGTAATTATGCCCCGTCATTACGGTCATATCCTGCAAATGACATTCACCCCCTTCATCACAAACCGGGCAATCATGCGGATGATTCAGCATAAGTGATTCAATAATTCCCGCACGAAAATCATGAACCTTCGGGACATTCATTGATATTCTTAAACTATCAGAAGTCGGCTCCAGGCAGGCTACAGCAAGTTTTCCTCTTTTATCATTTTCATCTTTGTATTTCATAATAGCGCACTGACGGCATGCACCCACCGAATGAAGTGCAGGATGCCAACAGAAATAAGGGAGGTTAAGCCCTAATGCCAGGCAGTTTTCCAGCAGGTTTTTGCTACCATCAACCTGGTATTTAACATCGTCTATGTAAAGGTTTACCATCATGATTTGTATGGGCATTTATGTTCATGAACATGTTTTTCAAAATCTTCTTTAAAATATTTCAGGCCGCTCTGCAAAGGCTCCATTGCACCTGGCGCCAATGCGCAAAAAGTATTTCCGGGTTCTATGTAATGCGTATGGTATTCTAAAATCTCCAGATGCTTCATGGTACCTCTTCCGTTTTCCAGCGAATCCAATATTTTTTCAGTCCAGGGAAGTCCTTCCCTGCAAGGCGTGCACCATCCACAGGATTCCTGTGCAAAAAAAGCTTCGAGATTTTTGACGAAACCTACCGGACAGGTTTTATCATCAAGCACAATAACCGTTCCTGTTCCCATTCTACTTCCCACTTTAGAAACACTTCCAAAATCCATAGCAACATCCAGGTGATCTTCTATTAAAAAATCCGTTGATCCTCCTCCGGGCAGAGCACCTCTGAAACGATATCCATCCTGCATTCCGCCGGCATACTCTTCCAATATTTCCCGAAGTGATGTGCCTAAGGGCAATTCCCAGATTCCCGGTTTTTTTACTCTTCCACTTGCACCGTATAATTTAGTTCCTCCTTCATCAGTTTTACTCAAACTTTTCCAGGCCTCAGCTCCGTTATGAAGAATGAATGGAACATTGCACAAAGATTCTACATTGTTTACTACAGTAGGCTTTCCAAATAATCCACTCACTACCGGGAAAGGAGGCTTGGCTCTTGGAATAGCCCGCTTCCCTTCCAAAGCATTGAGCAACGCCGTTTCTTCGCCGCATATATATCTTCCCATACTTATATGCAAATCCAGTTTATGATTGAACCCGCTCCCCATAATGTTTTCGCCAAGATAACCCGCTTCCTGTGCTTCATGAATAGCTTCCTCCAGAATATTTTCAGCGGGAAAATAGGCGTGTCTCAAAAATATATAACTCTGGCTAGCCTGGATCGCGAATGCACCTATGATCATTCCTTCAATCAGTAAATGCGGATTTGTTTCAAGCAAAAGCCTGTCTTTGAATGTTCCCGGTTCCATTTCATCTGCATTGGCTACCAGGTATTTTATTTTAGGCGCGTTATCTCCTGCGGGAACCAAACTCCATTTTACTCCTGTAACAAAACCGGCTCCTCCTCTTCCTTTTAAATTAGATGATTTAACTTCATCAATCACATCTTTCGGAGCCATCTTTAAGGCCTTTTTCAAACCCTCATACCCTCCGGTTTTTTCATATTCTTTCAATGTCAACCAGGTACCGTCAGCTTTAATATGTTGGGTTAATGGCTTTTCCATACTTAATGTTTCATCTTAATTTTTAAATTTTATTGATACCGTTCTAATATGTCCTCAAGTTTATCTATTGTCACGTCGTTGTGCAAATCCCTGTCAATTATCATTGTCGGCGCGTGGTCACAATTTCCAAGACAAACTATCGGAAGTAAAGTAAAGCGATTATCGGCCGTAGTTTCTCCATACTTTATTGATAATTTATTTTTTAATGCTTCCAGAATCTGCTCGTAGCCCATTACCCAGCAGCTTATGCTATCGCAGATCATGATCACATGCCTGCCCACGGGTTTACGGAAAACATTGTTGTAAAATGTGGCCACACTATCTATTTCATCAGGCGACATTTCTATAATTTCTGATAGTTCCTTAACCGCTTCATCCGATACCCAACCATGATACTTTTGCACTATTCTTAAAGCGTCAATACACACAGCTTTTTTATAAGGTACTTGCGGAAACATATCCTCTATTTCTTTTTGCTCCTTATCCGATATTATTTTTTCAACCACCATAGATTTTATTTTTAACGATCAATATCTGCCAATACAAAATCCACACTTCCCAAAATAGACATCAAGTCCGCAATCGTGTATCCTTTACTAATATACGGCACCATTTGCATGTGAGGAAATGAAGGAACTCTGATCCTTGTTCTATACGAATTCGTATTTCCGTCACTCACCAGGTAATATCCATTGTTTCCTTTGGTAGCTTCGACACAGCAAAAGGCTTCATCCGGTGGTATCACAGGCCCCCAGGTTACATTCAGGAAATGATTGATTAATGTTTCAATATCATACATTGTCTTTTCTTTTCGTGGAGGTGTTGTAAGTGGATTGTCAGATTTGTAAGGTCCATCCGGCATATTTTTCAGACATTGCTCAACAATACGAAGGCTTTGTCTAAGCTCTTCAGCCCGCACCTGCGCGCGATCGTAGCAATCTCCATTTTTTCCTGTTGGAATATCAAAGTCAAATTTTTCATAACCGGAATAAGGCTGTTTTTTTCTGAAATCCCATTCAAAGCCAGTCGCGCGTAAACCGGGGCCGGTTATTCCCCATTCAATTGCTTCTTCAGTTGTATAAACTCCAATGCCTACTGTACGGGCTTTGAAGATTCTGTTTCGCATTACAAATTTGTCATACTCTTTTAACCTTGCAGGGAAATAATCAATGAAGTCATGTACCAATTTTTCCCATCCTTTAGGAAGATCCTGAACCACTCCACCAATCCTAAACCAATTGGGATGCATCCTGTCTCCGCAAACGGCTTCAACAATATCAAACACTTTTTCGCGATCATTGAACATCAGGAATACCGGGGTCATCATACCTAAGTCCTGGGCAAAAGTTCCATACCAAACGAGATGGCTTGCTATTCTGAATAATTCAGCCATCATGATCCTAATATATTGAGCCCGCTCGGGAATCTCAATGCCCGCTAGCTTTTCAACTGCCATCACGTACGGGAAATTATTCATTACACCACCGAGGTAATCTACTCTGTCAGTATAAGGAATAAAGGTGTGCCAAGATTGGCGTTCCCCCATTTTTTCAACACCACGGTGATGAAACCCAATGTCGGGCACTATGTTGACGAGCATCTCCCCATCAAGCTGTAACACAAGTCTTAAAATTCCGTGTGTGCCCGGATGTTGAGGTCCAAGGTTGAGGAACATAAATTCCTCATCATCACTCATTGTTTTTTTTAAGCCCCATTGTTCAGGTTTGAATTGTAATAACTCTTGTTCCGCTACCTGTTTGTATTCCGGCAATTGGAATGGTGGCATCTCTGTAGCTCTTGCAGGATGACATTTTTGAAGAGGATATCCTACCCAACTTTCCGGCATTAGAATTCGCCTTAAATCAGGATGCCCGGTAAACTTTATGTTGAACATATCATAAGCCTCTCTTTCGTACCAGTTAGCAGACGGCCATAATGTGGTTAACGTTGGAAGAGTAGGTTCAGCGGACGTTTGAGCAACTTTTAATCTTATGAATTCATTTCTTTCAAAAGACAGCAATTGATATACTATGGTGAAACGGCTGGGAGGTTGGTCTCCACGGAAATTCCTCGACTGTTCATCAATCACTGTTAAATCATACAACATTTTATAAGGCCGCTCTACTTCCTTTTTCAGAAATGTTAGCACCGGAATGATCTTATCAGCATTTATCCAAAGCGTAGGAAAGGCATCTTTTGTGTTTTGCTGATACACAACAATCTCATCATCAAATTTGATCTTTAATTCAGAAATAATATTTGTAGCTTCGGGCATTTATTAATTTTTATAAAATCAATTTTTCTTTCTAAACGGGAAAACAGGATTTTTTTTAGATGCTGTCAGGAGATCTTATCTCCGTCATTTTCATTCTTTCTTCTCTCTTCATTTCTTTATGCGAAGGCTCTGACGGCTTAATTATTCCCTGTGCACCGATTGTCCAACTTAGTGGCCGTTTTTCTTTTCCTACCTGGTCGCGAAGCATTAATAAACCTTCCATAAAAGCCTCGGGGCGCGGGGGACATCCCGGTACATAAACATCTACCGGCATAAATTTATCTACACCCTGAACTACACTATATATATCATACATACCACCAGAGTTGGCGCATGAGCCCATAGATATAACCCAGCGCGGTTCCATCATTTGTTCATAGAGCTGTTTTATTACCGGAGCCATTTTAATAAAAACAGTTCCTGCAATTACTATCATATCAGATTCACGTGGAGTTCCCCTGATTACTTCTGCACCAAACCTTGATATATCGTATTTACTGGTGATGCTCGTTGCCATTTCTACATAACAACATGATAGCCCAAAATTAAATGGCCATATAGAATTTTTTCTGCCCCATGCGATCAGATCCTCCATCCTGGTAAGAACAATAGATTTTTGAATTGTTTCTTCAAATGAACTATTTCCTGCTACCGGAACTGTTGGTTTATTTGCGTTAGTTGTCCACCATTTCATATCATTAATGTTTATCTTTTTGTTGACGATAAGCTTTTAATATTTTTTTACTATCGGGACCAAAATCAAGTGCTCCGATTCTCGATTCGTAGATAAGTAGGGAAATTAATACCCCAATAAAAATGAGTATTGCGACATAACCTGCCCAGCCTAAGGTTTTTATGGATATAGCCCATGCGATAATAAAAATAGCTTCAATATCGAAAATCACGAAGAGAAGTGCGACGATGTAAAAATTAATAGGGAGGCGTACTCTTGCGGATCCTGTTTCGAGAATTCCTGATTCGTAAGGCTCATCAGTAGCGTGTTCAGAATGCCGTTCACCTAATAAATATGAAAGAAACAACATTCCCGATACGAGTAAAACTACCGCAATGGCATACACCAAAAATGGCCATAATAAAGTGGTATTTAAAAAATATTCCATTGGCTAAGGGGTTTACCAATAACAATGGTGAAAAAAAATTTCTTAATCGGGTCACATCAAATATCTTTCCAATTATCCATCTTAAGATAGGAAATTTAAATTAAGATATTTATATCTTTTATCAACAAAGGTAAATGTACGGTTATTAATAGAGAATAGAACTGAAACAGAAAAAAGGAATTAAATATTTTTTGGATTTATGTGATTTAGTCAGTAATAAATCTTTTAATACTGGTTAATCTTTTAGTATTTGGTTTGATATTTATAAAGGGATGTAAGAATTGTATTGAAAAAAATTGGGATGTTAAGTAATGCAAAAGTTGGAGAGTTACTTATGCAGATTTGGATAAATATTTTGGTTTAATGATTTCCGTTATATTGAATAAAAATAATAATGTCTATGGTTTTTAAAAGAGTGATTTTATCTTATTAAAGTAATCAAACTTTTATTGAGAATTTTGTTTTTTCATTTGATAAAAAACTTCAGTATTTCTAAAAAATATTGAAGTTTTTAAAAAGTACTATTTATTTATACGTAACAATTCTTCCCCAAATATCATTAGTTCCCCAGATTCCCTCACGGGTACATTCTAATTGTACGATCTGACTATGATCTACAAAAAGATTTACTTCAGGACCGTAGTTTTTGATATACCATTTGAAAACCTGCGGATCTGCTGCTTCAAACATCACATTCTCCAGGCCCAATCCATTAATGAATTTAGCGGGCACTTCTACTCTCCATGGTGACGCGTTTTCTGTAACGCCTTCTGATTCCATCATGATGATGTAAGCGCCTGCATCTAAAAATCGCTTTGCCTGAGAGATCGCATAGCTCACATCCTGGATACCTTCTGATTGAAGTTCTCCAGTAGTCGTATCTCCGCCAGCACCAAACTGAATTCCTACTTCAGGTTTGGCTTTCAATCCGGCTTTCTGCACATCCTCAATTACCCGCAGCCAATCATCTGTCGGGATGGAAATAAAACCAGTTGAGATTTCAATTATATCGAACCCCATTTCTTTACATTCGTTGATGTATTTTTTTACCGCGTCTTTTCCTTTTGTAAGTACATATTCAATGAATCCACCGGTAGAAACCAGGGTGCCGTATTCATGCGCGAGATCATTGATCTCCCTGATCTTTTTGGGATTCATAAAGGTGAATGCACCGCCGGCAAACTTAATGCTGTCCACATAATTACCACTTGTTTCAAGGATATCCCTGAAATAGCTCAATCCAAAATTGGAATAATACGCTGCACGGATTTCTGTCATTCCTCTTTTACGAGGTTTCGGTGAACGGTCATTGCGCTGGAGCCATTCAAACGCAACCGGATTAGTGATGAATTTATTTTTTTCTGCCATGATAATTTTATTTTAAAGTTGAGTGAATTTTTAAATTTTTATTTTGTGCCGGAACATGTGCTTTTTCGAGTAGTTCCATAAGGTATTTTATCCTGTAATTCTCAAGGTCTTTTACAGTGGAAATAATTTTTTCACGAAGTGATGAATCTGCAAAAGCCGAAGAAAGGTGATTGAATTTTTCCACGATCAATTCCCAAGAAGCGGGGCGTGTAATAAATCCTTTGTAATCTTTTTTATCAATATGAAATTTCTTTCCGTCGTTAAGCGTGATGGTGATATCGCACGCCATCTCTTTTGGAAAACGATCAGAGTATTCCTTCTTCTGATTTACCTGTACTTTTTGCAATAATTGTTGTACATCTTCTTTCAAAATTCTTTCGGGAAGATATTGAGCCGGAAGTACATTGCCATCTAAAAGAAGTACTGCCATCATGTAAGGAAGGCTGTGGTCCGCTTCTTCTTTAGTAGTGATATTTTTTTTCGCTCCTTCTTCGCCGCCGCCAATAATATTAAACGCTACATCAAAAGTATTCAGCACAATCCTGCTGATATTTTTCGGGCTAAAATGATACGTCATCATCAAATCCCGAATCCCTTCCAATGTAGCCTGAGAATGAATTTCAGCATTGTATTTCTTCGTAATTGTCTCAGTTACTTTTTCAAGATTTTCTTTTTTCCAGTCTATTTTAAAATCTCCGGAAATGGTTTCTTTAAAGCCTTTATTTCCTTCAAAAACTTCTTCCGGACCGGTGATTCCGCGCATTGCTAAAAAAGCGGAATGAGTAGAAGTCCAACCTGTAGAAGGGAAAGCCAATCCTTTCCAATTAGATAAATTTCCTGTACGGGTAACTCGTAAAGCGTTGTAAGCTGTACCCGAAATGGCGATGGCATTCGCAGTTTTTTTTGCATCGAGCCCTAATGCGAAAGCCGCTCCCGCAGCCGCTCCATAAGCACCCTGAACGGTATGGTCAAAACCTTTATCACGCACTGGCGCCACATCGCTCAGCCTGCATTGAACCTGGTACGCAATTGCCAAAGCTGTCAAAAAATCTTTCCCGTCTTTATCCGCATATTGTGCAGCAGCGAGAACGCTCCCGATATTATCCGATGGATGACAAGTTTCATTCTTTGCCAGATAACTGTCATTGAAATCGAGATAGCGAACCAATGCAGAATTATAAAATGCGGCACGGTCAGGTGCGGTTTTTCCTCCGCCAATCAGGCTCACCAAAGGATTGCCGCCAAAATCATCTAATTGCTCTTTTAGCATTTTTACCGGTTTTCCCTCCAATGCACCAATTGCACATCCAAGTGCATCAAGCAATCTTATTTTTAATTGTAATACTGCTTTATCAGACAGATCTTTATAATCGCGAGAGTGAACAAATTCTGCTAATTTTTGTACTTCAGTCATATTATTAAGTTTGATTTGTAAATAATCATGACACAAAATTACCACTTCACAAGGCCGAAGTCAATGTGGCAAAAGCGATTTGAATTATAGTTAAAAGCGATAAAGATTTTTTGAGAAATAAATTATAGGGGGTTATCATTGTTCAATACCCGATTCAGCTACCGCACGGGCTATCCGCTGTTATCTTTTTTTGCCAACACACAATGCCCGTGAAAAAAAGGATATCTGCTTCTATCCCGCAGCCCATAAGCTATGGATTTAATGTTCAGCTTTAATAACCGTCTTTATTAAAATACTTTTTAATCTCGCGTATCCATTACTGTAATTAGATAAGTTCACAATTCTATTAATTACCCAAATTTAGCATAGGTTTTATACACTACACATTTTTTTTG
Organism: Hanamia sp.; assembly: GCA_035532615.1. Lineage (GTDB taxonomy): Bacteria > Bacteroidota > Bacteroidia > Chitinophagales > Chitinophagaceae > Ginsengibacter. The sequence goes on along the minus strand of DATKQQ010000350.1, from coordinate 92 downwards.
CCTGAAAGCCTTTAAAGGCGGGAAAAATTTGGGCGGTTCAATTTTTTCATTTTACTTTGTAGTGTATAAAATATACACTACATGGCATTTAT
>DATKQQ010000349.1:0-37321 GCA_035532615.1 Hanamia sp. | reverse complement strand
TGACCTACAGAAGCTAAGAGCGAAAAAATTTGTAGAGAAGATAAAAGGCAAACAAAGTAATCAGGCAACAAAGCCGGGCATCCAAATCATGTCAGCAGCATTGTGTGTTTGGAAACAGGAGCTCAAGCCATTTTTAACAACCGTCAACAAAAAAGGTATCGTGGAAGAGAACAAGGAACTGAATGTTATAGAGTTACATTTTCTCAATGCCCGAAGGCAAATACAAAACATATCAAATCTCTACGGCATCAAAATAGCTTGCTGAAAAAAGTGACAATTTGTTTTCAGTTTTTTTTGCTTAAGCGCCTAAAACCCATTATAATTTATCGAGATTAAAAAAAGCGCATGAGGTGCCACAGAAAAATCAGCTATGGTGCAATCTCTGCTTTCAAAGATTTTTTCAAATTCTTCCAAAGAAATTATTTCTCTTCCTACTCTTAACATTGTGCCCACCAACCCTTTCACCATTCCTCTTAAAAAACGATTGGCTTTAACGTTATAAACTAATGTTCCATTTTCTATTGTCCATTCACTTTTCATTATCTCACAAATAAAATTTTTTACCTGTGTATTTTTTTTTGAGAAAGAAGTAAAATCATTTTGGTGCATGATCAAAGTTGCGGCTTTATTTAATTTATCAAAATCCAATTTGTATGGAAAATAATACGCAATGTCTTTGAGAAAAGGATTTTTATATTGGTAAATAAAATACTTGTATTCGCGTGAAATGGCATCAAAACGACAATGCATATTTTCGGGTACCTCAAAAATCTTTTTTATTACGATATCTTTTGGAAGAATAGAATTTAAATGATATTCATTATTGTTTTCCTGATGGGATAAAGACACTCTAACATCAAAATGAAAAAAATTTTGTAAAGCATGGACTCCGGTGTCTGTGCGTGATGATCCGGTAAGTGTAAATTTCTGTTTAAAAAATATTTCGAGTGCTCTTTCGACTTCGGCTTGTATAGTATTTGAATTTTTTTGTACCTGGAAGCCTGAATAAACGGCTCCTTTATAACTTACCTCTATAAAATATCTTGGCATAAACAGCCTTTTATGAGAATATTATTTGCGAATCATCGCCTTAAAACGGTTGAGATAATAGGGATCCTTAAATTGTGATTGCAGTGTTGGATATTGATCGGAATCGGATGTAAACGCATAAGCTTCATCAAAAAACTTATATTTCCCCTCCTCCGTTAAGAACAGGTAAGAAAGATCTTTTATCTGCGCTGTGCTATAGCATTTTTCTTTGAAATATTTCTTTGCCACTCTCAACATATCATCCATATCCATTACTGCTGCCATTCTTTTTCTTAACTTAAAAAAATCTTCAGTGGTTGCGAATTCTTTACAGTCAGAATTTATTGAGGAAGAGGTTACTTCCTTCGGCAAAACAATCAACTGATTTTCCGGTGGAGTTTCCTTAGTTTTTGTTTCAGCTTTTACAGGTGTTACATCGGTAATCTGGGTTATAGGTCCATTATTATTTTGAGAAGAAGAATCTTTGTAATTAGTGATTGTTTCATTTTGAGGAAGTTCTGCATTATTTTTTTCTGAGGTATTATTTGCAATAGATGAATCATTTATTTTCATCGCATTGCTGTCTGTTTGAGAAGCCGAAAGAATTTGAGGAGTTTCTATATTATTACCAGCTAACGAATTATTTTTTTTCGCAATATCAATTACCGGAACAGAGGATGAATCAGTTTGAGATTTTATTTGGGCTGTAGCAAATGCAGGCTGAGAAGCATCCCCTGATAAAGGAATACTTTTATTTTCAACAGAAACACTTTTTTCAGTGCTGGTATCAGGTTGATTTTTTTCAGCAGGCATAAATACTCTAACAGTATCTGAATTGTTACTGCTATCACTTTTCACCTTATATATCATCTGTAAACCATTATTATCCTGCACACTTAAAATTTTTGAAATTTCCGGTTTGGGCTGGTCAACAATTTCCGGTTGTACTTTATTTTCAGATAAGGAATCTGAATTCGGTAAAGAAGCTTTTGCATTATTAATAGCTGTAACTGTGGGTGTATCCAGACTATTCAATGCTTTGGAAGTATCTAATGATTTTACAGGCGCAGTTAGCACTTCATGATTTTGCAAAATAGAAGAATCCTTCACTACGCCGGCAAGCATTTTTGTAAAAGCATTTTCATCCTTTTTAACTGGTACATTAGTAACTGCATCTTTAGTACCTTTTATTAAATCGAGTGTTTGCAAATTAAAAAGCTGCCATCCTTTTTCATCAAAATTCTTTAATACTAAACCTTCGTTTTTGTTGTCAACTGAAATCGTGAAATTTTCTTCGGGAAACTCGTTCCTTGGGAAACCTACTACTAAATTATAAACCCCATCGGTAACGCCGGAAAGAATAAGATATCCTTCAGAAGATGAGCTGATTAATTTATTATTAAATTTTGCATAAAAGGGTTGCCCTCCTTCTGTCTGCAAATAAATAAAATAATCCTTTTGGGCACTGGCCGAAATAGTAAAAATGGCCAACAATGAAATGAAAAATAATTTTGGGATAGCAGAATTAAACATAAACGCAAATCTATTTAATATAATAATAAATATTGCTTCCTATATAAAAAATAAGAACATTTTATATTTAGCCTGTATTTTTGTCCGACACTTAAAATAGAATTTATGAAAAGAATTTTCCTGTTTTTTGTATTATTAGGATCGCTTGTAACTGCCAATGCTCAGCAAGACGGCAATGCTGACACAACTGCAGTAAAGCCAGATACTGCCTGGAAGCATATCTACCGGGCATCCTATCCAAGAATCAATGATCTTGTAAGTACCAAACTTGCTGTCAGTTTTAACTACGACAAACAGTGGATGTATGGGCAGGAATGGGTAACTCTTGAACCTCATTTTTATCCAACAGATTCTTTGAAACTGGATGCAAAAGGAATGCAGATCAATGAGATTGCCCTCATAAAAGGCAAAACAAAAATACCTTTAAAATATTCCTATGATAATATGCATTTGAAAATTACGCTCGATAAAACTTATAAAAAAGATGAAAAATATACCTTGTATTTGAATTACATTTCAAAGCCAAATGAACTGAAATTACCCGGCAGTGCAGCCATAACAGGTGCAAAGGGTTTATATTTCATCAATCCTTTGGGCAAAACCAAAGAACATAGAGAAATATGGACCCAGGGCGAAACAGAATCTAACAGCGCCTGGTTTCCTACTATTGATAAACCCGACCAAAAAACTTTAGAGGAAATTTCAATGACGGTTCCTGCAAAATATGTAACTCTCAGCAATGGGCTTTTAATTCATCAGAAAAAAAATGCAGACGGAACCCGCACTGATGACTGGAAAATGAAATACCCTAATTCTCCCTATTTATTTTTTATGGGCGTGGGTGATTATGCGATTGTAAAAGATCATTACAAAAATATAGCTGTTGATTATTATGTAGAAAAAGAGTATGCTCCGGTTGCCAGAAAAATTTTTGGTGAAACTCCTGCTATGATTGGTTTCTTTTCTAAAATTTTAGACTTCCCTTACGTGTGGACAAAATATGACCAGATAGTAGGAAGAGAATATGTGAGCGGCGCGATGGAAAATACAACCGCTACCTTGCACCAGGATGGAGCCTACCAGAATGCCCGGCAGCTTGTGGATGGGAATGCCTGGGAAGATGATATTTCTCATGAATTATTTCATCATTGGTTTGGCGATTTAGTAACCTGTGAGAGCTGGAGCAATATTACTCTTAACGAATCATTTGCTGATTACAGTGAATATTTATGGCGCGAGCACGAACACGGAAAAGATGATGCCGATGCACTTAACTACCAGGAAATGCAGCAATATTTGTTGAGCGGAAGCAGCGATAAAGACCTCGTAAGATTTTATTATAAAAACAGGGAAGATGTTTTTGATGCAGTTAGTTATAACAAAGGCGGCCGCATTTTAAATATGCTTAGAAATTATGTAGGCGACGCGGCATTTTTTAAATCATTGAATGAATATTTGAATCTTTATAAATTCAAACCGGCAGAAGCACAGGAATTAAGACTTGCATTTGAAGACGTAACCGGTCAGGATTTGAACTGGTTTTGGAATGAATGGTATTATGGAAGTGGCCAACCTACACTTGATATTAATTATAATTATACCGACGGCGTAGAAAGAGTGATTGTAGATCAAACTCAAAATACAGGAAAAATATTCAAAATACCCACTGCTATTGATGTGTATAGTTCGGGCCCTAATAAAAAAAGATACAAAGTGTGGCTGGATAATAAAGCTGATACATTTTATTTTGCAAGCCCTCAAAAACCTTCCCTGGTAAATCTAGATGCAGATAAAGTTTTGCTTTGCATAAAAACAGACAATAAATCGGCAGATGAGTTTGAACAACAATATAAATATGCCCCTAATTATCTCGACAGAAGAGAAGCCCTTGAATACTTCGCAAAAAATAAATTGAGTGATCTGGCTCTTGGATTGAATGATAAATATTATGGTTTGCGTTTATTGACTTTGAATTACCTGGAAAGTCAAAAAGGGTATACGGTTCCATCAGTGCTTAAAGTAGTGGAACAAATGGCGGAGGAAGAACCCAACAAAAAAGTGCAGGCTAAAGCTATTGAAATCATTGCAAAAATGAATGATAAAAAATACGAGCCAATGTTTGAAAAGTACGTAAACGATTCTTCATATTCAGTTTCAGGAGCCGCTTTGGAAGGGCTTGCCGCACTTGAACCTTCGCAGGCTTATATACTCGCCAAAAAATACAGCAATGATGCCCTCGGAAAATTAGGAGAGGTTGTTTCTGATATAATTATTAAGAATGGCTCAGAAGATGATTTTAATTTCTTATCAAACCATTTTGATAATGAGCCTCTATCAGAAGATAAGATTAAGAGTGCATTTACTTTTGCCAGATATCTGACAAAGATCAAAGACCCGGACAAAGTAAAAGTAGGCGTAGATGAAATAATGAAATTCAGAAACCAGATTCCAGAGCAATACAGAGGTTTTATTGATCCCGGATTTAAACAGGCATTCAGTAAAATAAGTGCAGTACAACAAACCAATGGTAATACGGAATTGGCAAATTATATTGATGGGTTATTGAAATAAAAAAATTGATCAGTCTCGGAAACGTCAGTTCAAAAATAATCCAGATTCAAATTTTTTGGATCAGGATTTTTGTCGAATTTATAGCTTATATAGCCAATTAAGAATCATAACATTATAAAGATTATTACTAAAAAAATAATTACTAAAATCTCTAAATTAAAATTTCTCATATCACTAATAACTAATCAAAGAAGCAATATCTGAAACTATAAACGATCCCCAATCACTTCTCCATTTTCCTGTATGAAAATAATTTTATTTTTTGAAATATTGATACCAACCTTACTGCCTATTTTTACTGCATCGGCTGGAGGCCTACGCGCAATTAAATTTTGATTTGCCAAAGAAAGATATACAAATTGTTCATTACCCATATTCTCATAAGCTGTTACTTCCAATTTACAATCGTAAATTTCGTTATCATCATCTAGCACTGAAATATCTTCAGGACGAATTCCTAATTGAATATAATTGTCAAGATACTTTTCCATATTTACGGGAAGTTTAATATCCAGAATAAATTGGCATTCTTCAGTTGCATGTTTAAAAAAATAATTGCCATCATACTTAAGATAGCCATTAATAAAATTCATTGGAGGTGAGCCAATGAATCCTGCAACGAATTTATTATTTGGATGATTATATAATTGTAAGGGAGTATCAATCTGCATCAGCCTTCCTTGATTTAAAACAACTATTCTATGCCCCAAAGTCATAGCCTCCGTTTGATCATGAGTTACATAAATTATGGTTGCGTCTATTTCACGATGAAGCCTTTGTAACTCAATACGCATCTGACTCCTTAGTTTTGCATCAAGATTACTCAACGGTTCATCAAAAAGGAAAACTTTTGGACGGCGAATAATTGCTCTTCCTATAGCAACTCTTTGACGCTGGCCACCTGATAATGTTTTTGGTTTACGATAAAGTTCATCCTCTATTTCCAACAAATGTGCAGTTTCTATCACCCGCATTTTAATCTCCTTCTTGCTGAAATTCTTAAGTTTTAATCCGAAAGCCATATTATCATATACAGTCATGTGCGGATACAAAGCATAGTTTTGAAAAACCATTGCTATATCCCTGTCACGTGGACTAAGATCATTCATCCTTATGCCGTCAATAGAAAGATTTCCATCGCTTATATTTTCGAGTCCTGCAATCATCCGAAGTAATGTTGATTTACCGCAGCCTGAAGGGCCCACAAGTACCATAAATTCTTTATCATAAACTGTAAAAGATATATTATCTATAGCTTTTTTTTTGTCATGATTTTTATCAATGTCCTCATAAATTTTGGAAATATTTTGTAAGATAACTTCTGCCATAAATTTTATTTAGAAATTGAATTTGAAAAATATTCTTTTGAAATTCTTGTAATACGACAGGCGAGATCCAATTCTCCTGAAGCTAAAATAAAATCCTCATTATGCGATGAAATGCCGGTTGTAAAAACAACATCATTTAAATAAATCTGATTGCTAATGTTATTCGTAAGTTCAGGATCTGCTTCAAGTAAAGGAGTCGAATCATTGATATGTAAAATAATTGAGGGGTCATCTTTATCAAGCAGAACCCAGTATGTTCTGTAAACTCCGACTTCACCCTTATTCTCAACACCATGATAAAGCATTAACCAACCATCTTTTGTAAGAATAGGAGGCGTACCACCTCCTATTTTTGCATTGGCTGCAGAAGATCGTCTTGCACGCAAAAAAACATCGTTGTTGGGTTTCCAATGCAATAGGTCAGGTGATGTCGCTAAGTGAATGGCAGCCCCTGGATGATAAGAAGATGAAGGCGGAGAGGCAAAATAACATTCACCCATTGGCCTCGTCAATGCAAAATAAACCTCATTAATTTTACCTTCAAAAATCAACATATCTTTATTTTGGTGATCCAGCACGATTCCAAGATATTTATAATTCAATCCATCATCTGATCTATATAGTATGGTAGAATGACGTTCGGAACTTACACAACAAACTGTCATATAATAACGGTTATCTATAAACGATATCCTGGGATCTTCAATTCCATATTCCTGGCTTGAATATTCCGGCGAAATAATTTTATCATAATGAATATTTACTACAGAAGATCCATCATTATTTAATTCAACCGGAAGAAGCCACGATAAAGAAGTGAGGGCAAATACAGGAAAATGGTAAGCATTGATTCTGAATTTTCGCGGATCCTGCATATTTACTTCTGAAAACGGCCAGGAATCTAAAACGTAACCATTATTTATATCCCATCTTACACATTGTGCATGATTTTTATTAACCGGATTTTTCAACGCTTCTGCAACCCGAACCATCATTATTAAGTTACCATTGGGTAACCTGTTTAATCCAGGATTGAACGCACCAAGTACATAAGTTCTTCCTTTCAATCCTTCTCTCAAAGGAGAATGAGACAGATCAACATCATTGGGAGAAAAAATTAAACTATCATATTTTATAAAACTATGTTTCATTCCTTTTTAATTAACAAGATAAATTTTTATCATTTAATAATTTTATTTTTTATACATGTCTAAAGCGGTTTTTACAGTCGGATTTTCTTCCACCATTTCCATGGTAAATAATGCTTCAATAGTTGATTCAGCACCTGAATTAAGATTGATACTTGTAGGAGATGAAAGACCATCATAACAAATTCCTGAAGACACAGAATACATATTTTGTTGGGCAGCATTATCTCCCAGAAACCATGCGGCAATATGCCCCGCAATATCTGCATATTTTTCCTGCCCGGTTTCTTTATAAGCCTCAACAGCAGCAAAAACCATCGGCGTAATGCCATAGGCAATCTGGGCGTAACTTAATTCGCTGGTTAATTGTACTCCGTTTCCTGTGTTTGACACCACAAAAGAAGTCTGGAATCCATTTTGTAAAAGCCATGGATATAAATTATTTATTTCCAACAGGGCCGCATCAGTATAATTTGCGTTATTAAAAAATACCCCTGCTTTTAAAAGCGCATAAGCCTGCTCGTTACCATAAGCATGCCATGTATTTTCCCAGCTAAGGAATGCATCGTAAGGAAAATGAGTTGAATCACCTTGCTGCATCAACATTATACCGTCAGCAAGTTTTTTAATATATGCCGACATTGTGGTATCACCAGTACGCATGCAATAAGGAATTAATCCTAAAATCAGCGTTGAAGACTGGTCGGTACCGCTTCCTGCAGGTAACCACTGAGGTATCGTAATTCCGCTTACAACTGTAGTAGTTTGAGGGAGATTTACCACATCTGTTTTCATAGCGGCAATTAATTTACTTACTGCATTATCCATTTTAGCAGATAGTTGAGGATTAATTGACTTTACCAAAGGAGAGCCTTCTGCTAAAGTCTGTAATGTCCGCCAGGACCACCATTCAGGATTATTAATGCTGGTGGCTCCATTAGTGTTGATCTGATTTCCCGTTAAAAGAAAATTATAAAAGTATCCATTAGATGACTGCATTTCAAGAAGAAAACTAATTAACTTAAATGCTTTCGATTGTATGGATGTATCAGTAGAAAATTCGCTGCTTCGTAAATAAACGAGAGCTGCACGGGACACATCATCCACACAGGTATATCCTTCACCAGTGGCAGGCGTTAAATCATAATTGGGAGCATTTGCATAAACATATACGCCTGCGGCATTCGTTCCGTCAGGAAACGTAACCGGAACATACAGGTAATTTAAATGACTTAAATTAACCAATGATGAATCAGCGGGAGGCGTTGAAGGGTTTTTGGAAATTTGCTTTTTACAAGCAACGCCCATACTACTTATTGCCAGAAAGCATAATAAAAATCTGATTTCATTTTTCATGGTTAATTATTTTTTTAAAAGATCATTTAATATTTCATTCAATTCAATAGTAACGAAACCGGTAGCAGAATCTGAAACGGCGTAAGGAATGATTAATACATCTGCATGGCGCAATAACCCACATGTATATACGACGTTTGGCACATAGCCTTCCCTCTCATCTTTATCGGCTGCCAGAATTGGTTTATTTAAACGTCCTAAAATAATGGACGGATTTTCCAAGTCAAGAAGTATGGCGCTTATAACATAAGTACGCATTATACCAACACCGTGAGTTAGCAACAACCAGCCCTTGTCTGTTTTTATTGGAGAACCGCAATTACCCAATTGAACCAATTCCCAGGGGTATAAAGGTTCCATCAGCAATTGAAATTTCTCCCATACGTAAAGATCATCAGAATACATGATGCTGATTTTTTCGCCACCTTGCCTTGAAATCATTACATATTTTCCGTTTATTTTTTCAGGAAATAAAGCCATTCCTTTATCGGCAATAGCAACACCATATAAACTCCTTATTTTAAACACGTCAAAATGGGTAGTTTCAATCATTTGGGTTTTAATCTGGTGCCCATTGTATGCGGTATATGTTCCATAATAAATGGCTTCTTCGCCATCAATAAATTTTACCCAACGAACATCTTCTATGCCCATACTTTCCGAATTTGCGATTGGGAAAATCACTCTTTCATTAAGCGAAGAATTTTCCAAAGTTTCTAAATCATAATTGGTATCTAATAAGGTTTTAAAAAATTGAATAGAATCAAAAAATGTAGTATCCTTTGAAATTTCACTTTCCTTGATAATTTGGAACGCTTCCGGTGCGGTAAATTTTTCGGGTAAGATATCTAATATGCCTTTTTTAAATCCTCCGAAAAAAATACTTCGTTTCTCAATAAATGATTTTTCATAAACTTTCTTTTCATTTTTTTTAAGGCAGGTAAAATTCCCGGAAGATTCATCCAGGATAATATCATTTTGCCTGTTCACGATGCCGGTTTTAAATATCACCGAAGAAATATGGCCTTCGCCGGTGGCTCTTAAACTCATTATAAATCTTTGTTCGCGTTGCTGCAAACCTGATTGATCTGGATGAGACACAATTGAAGGATTGAATAAGGCAGCAGCCTGAATAGAATATTCCTTGGTAAAATAAGCACCAATCAATAATTTTTTATGAGAAGATAAATGAGAAAACATGTTATCACCGTATTGAATTTCTATGCTTTTAAAATGTTGTAGGAGTGTATCATTAAGACTATAATGACGATTAGCAAAATCTTTTTTTATTTCATTCACGCAATTGTCAACATCCTCATCAGTTAAATTTTTAACTCGCTCTACTACATTTTTTATACGGTTCTTACCCGGCAAGTGTAGGAATTGAGTTATCACTGCTTTCGGGGAAGCATAAAGCCTAATTTCTTTTTTAATTATTTTCATCAATTAAATCTTTTTAGATAATTTATTAATCTTTTAGCCCGGTAGAAGCCATGCTCTGGATAAAATATTTTTGAAAAAATAAAAAGGCAATCATTACAGGCAACGCCAATAAAACGGCAGCAGCTATCTTGACTCCTAATTGAGCATCAGCTCTGCCTCCCACCGCAAACAAGGTTACTAATTGCGGCATCGTCATCAGTTTTTCGTTTCTTATGACAATCAATGGCCACAGTACTTCATTCCATGATCCTATGAAAGATAATATTGCAACCGTAACGATAGTAGCTTTTATATTAGGCCATAAAATTTTAAAAATTATTTGCATTTCATTGCAGCCGTCCATGCGGGCGGCATCAATCAAAGATTGAGGCAATCCCTGAAAAGCCTGCCGAAACATTAATATGCCAAATGCGCTTACCGCAAAGGGGATAATCAAACCAAGATAAGTATCTACCAATCTTAAGTTCACGATCGTAATATAATTGGGAATCAACGTTACCTGGAAAGGAAGCGACATAGTGAAAACAATGATATAAAAAATCAACTGCCTTCCTTTAAATCTCATTTTTGCCAAAGCATATCCTACTACAGAGCCGGTAAAAATAACCAATGAAGTGGTAAAAGCCGCGACCAACAAGCTGTTGAAGAGAGATCGCCAAATTGGGATTTTATCAATCATGGTTTTAAAGTTTTCCCAGGAAGGGTGGTCAGGCCATAAATTCATTTTCCCTATTTCCTTCATAGAAGCGAAAGAAGCGCCAATCATCCACAGAAAAGGATAGATAAAAGTGAGCGCTGCAATAGAAAGTGCTACATACAAAAGGATTTTTCTTATCGTATTTTTTTTCTTCATTTTCTTTGTATCAGCTAATTAGCTTTAAATCTCTTTTTCTATAAATTTTTTCTGTAGCACTATAACACTCATGATCATGATGGCATAGAAAAACCCCAAAGTTGCCGAATAGCCCATATTATAATATTGAAATGCTTGTTTATAAATATAAAGGACTGCCGAAAGTGTAGAGTTAAGCGGCCCTCCGCCAGTCATAATATAAGGCTCAATAAATAAATTGAATCCACCAATAGTTGATAAAATTACTACCATAAAAATCGTTGGGTTAATCATTGGTAAAGTAATATGATAAAACTGCTGCCAACGTGTAGCACCTTCCATTTTTGCGGCTTCATAATATTGAGTTGGGACAGTTTGTAAACCAACCAAAAAAAGGATCACGTACAGTCCAACATTTTTCCATGTCGCCATAATAGCGATCGAATAAATGGCAATATTAGGATTTGTAAGCCAGCCAACTTTATGAAGGTCCAGCGATGCAAACATCCTGTTGATCAGGCCAGAATCGAAACCCAATAATTGCTGCCAAAGAATGGTAACTACCACACCCGAAACAATAACTGGCATAAAAAATGAAGCCCTAAAAAATGAAGCGGCTCTTATTTTTTGATTTAATAAATAGGCAAGAAATAACGATACCACCAATTGTAAAGGAATGTGTAAGGATAAAAACTGTAAAGTGTTCAGGATAGCTTTCCAAAATAAGCGATCATGAACCAGTCGTGAATAATTTCTGAGCCCAACAAAATGCATGGGTGCGATAATATTCCACTTATTAAAAGTGAGAAAGAAACAAAACAAGACGGGAAATGCAACGAATACCAATAAAAAAAGCAAATAAGGTGATACCAGCAAATATGGCAAAAAGTTTTTCTTTTTACGTTCTTTCTTTTCAATATTTAACACTGTTGTATTCACTAAAACTCAATTAAAATATTTTTGATAATTTAGTTCCCTGTTCTGCCATTCTTAGCGATTCAACCGCGTTTGTTTCATCAATTATTCTTTTATGACTATGGTCTTTTACCCACTTCCACTGGTCAGTGAGCATGCCTGTTAATAATTGCTGATACCGGTTTTGTTTCTCGGAAATATCTCCGTATTGAAATGTAATTTCTCTATCAAAAATTATATCATGAAATCTGCCCTTCACCTTTTTATTTTCCGTATGTTCATCATCGTTATATGTGATTTCTGCTCCTTCTAAAAGTCTTTGTAGAAATTGTATATGCTTCAAATTTAGCAATCCATGGAGTTTCATTTTTACCGGAATCCAACCATATAATGTTATTTCGCCTCTTTCAAAAAGCAATCTCATTTCCTGGCGGTCTAAAATTTTTGGCTGATCAAAGCCATGATAAAAATTAACAATTCCATCTTTGTATATAACAGTTGCATGTACACGATCTACAATTTTTTCAGCACATGGTCTTTGTATTTGCAAAGCATTTATAACATCTCCTTTCCCAAGCCAGCCGGAAAACATATCAAAAAAATGAACTCCATGTTCAATAAATATTCCACCACTTTTTGTTTCGTCCCAAAACCAATGATCAGCATCAAGATTTTCATCGCTGGCATAATTTTCAAAAAAGCCATGCAAAAAGTTACCAAGAATTTCGCCTTTTATAATTTTATTTACTATTTCATAAACAGGGTTGTAGCGTTGCATCAGATTTACTACATATAAAAGATCTTTCGATTTTGCCAATGAAGCCAATTCCTTGGCCTCCGCCAATTGAAGCGCTGCCGGTTTTTCACAAATAACATGTTTGCCGGAGAGTAGCGCCATTTTGCTTTGGTGATAATGCAGGAAAGGAGGTGTAGCAATATAGATCAAATCTATATTTTCATTTTCGAGCATATCACTAATATTTTTATAAACCAATGTATTCATTTCATTGACCATTTTAATTGCTGCTGATTCATTAATATCTGTTATAGCAATAATGTTTACCCCTGCTACTTTTAAAAAAGATTTTACAGAAAATTCCGCAAACCCTCCGGCGCCAATTACACCAATATTTAAAGTCTCCTGTTTTTTTTGTTCTGAATTATTCAAAATGATCCGATTTGTTTTATTTTAAATTTAATCGTTTGTACTTAGTAAAACATTCACTGCCCTTTCAGCATCACTGATTGCTTTTTCAGGCGTTTTTTTTCCATACACCACACAAGCTTCATATTCCTGCGAAATAATATCAAGCACTTCTACAATTTGTTCGCAGTTATCAACCCCTTTCAAATAAGGAATTTCCTTTGCAAATTTGATCATCATAGGATTCTGTTTAAAATAGTTTGTATAAAAACTGTCCGTTTCAAGGTTTTTTCTCCTGGGCAATTGCTGTGTTAATTTCAGTAATTGCAGATCACCTTCTTTGTTGATAATCGTTTTAATAAAATCCCATGCTACCTGCGGGCTTTTGCAGGAATTAAATATGACGATATTCTTAGGGTCTCCATAAGTATATATAGGTCCCGAATGATTATCCGGAACTATCGGAGGATAGTAATCAAAAACGAAATTTCTTCCCGAAATATTTTTTAAATACGGAATTTCCCAGGGTCCAATCCATTCTGTAGCTATCGTTTGTTCTACAAAAGGATCGCTTGAAGATCCGGAGTTTTCTTTAGAAAAATAATCGTTTGTGTAAAGGGATTGTAAGAACCGAAAAACTTCAATTGCATATTTATTGTTGAAAACCGCTTTGTTATTTTTTACCAATGAGGCGCCATCGGAAGCTGCGAGGTATAAGGGATAAAAATTAAAAAGTCGCTGATACCAGAGAGGACTTACTTCAGTATAGCCGAATCTTCTTGTAATAGAACTATTTCTGTTATTATTCTTAAATATTTGCGCATCCTGCAAATAAGAAGAGTATGTTTTTGGTGGTGAATCAATATTATTAGCAGTAAGCAAATTTTTATTGAAGATTGTCATTATTGGATTTACTTTCCAGGGAACCTGGTAAATATGCCCATCAGAAGAAGTGATCTCTTTGATAACATTGCTGTCGCACCTTTCTTTTATAAATTTTAAAAATCCTTTTAAAGTATCCAATGGAATCAGATCGTGGGCTTTTGCATACATTTCTACGCTTCCCTCCCACATATTGGCATAAATATCGGGAGTTGTTTTTCCTACCACTGCAGCAAGAATTACTTCTTCACTGGATTGACCAGCAGGAACTGGTTGGATATGGATTGGATTACCAGGATTATTTTTATTCCATGCATTGGTAAGGTTAGTGCATAGTTTAATTTCCTGGTTGTTGTTGGAACACCAGAATAGCATTTTATTATCCTTATCCCGGTGAGATGAACAAGAGATTATAAAAAATAGACAAAATATAAGAAACAATTTATTCATTGGGAAAACTCATAAAGAATAATACATGTTTTGGTAGAAAATCGTGATTCCAAAGTAAATAAAAAAACCCCTGCCCGTTTCCAAAAACAATACAGGGGTTCTAATGAAACTATGAATGCTACGGAGTTACCTGCTGGTTGTAAATCTCCATTACCTGTGTCGCAGTTAAAGCAACGTTATAAATCATAATATCATCAATATCTCCTGTCCAGTAACCGCCATAACCTATATAGTTTGGATCTGTCATTGTAGGAGAATAAGCTGCATTTGGCAGATCAGAACCTATGGATAAATCATAAGTTGGGCTGATGGTTTTCATAGCTCCTCTAAGATTAGTCCATGTCTTTACCGGTGTTCCATCCACATAAAAGACTTCAGTACTATCGCCATCATAAGTAGCCACTAAGTGGTGCCATGGTCCTGCACCTACAGTAGAACCAATTTTTATATCAAGGGCTGCATCATGATCATATATTGAAGAGTCTGTAGCAACTGTAAAAAACGGTCTTGTTGGTTGCATTTGGAATTTCCAACCATTCCAACGGCTTAAAGAAATCACGTAACAATCTGCACGGTGATCTACTCTACCAGCCGTATCCTGCCTTTCCCATAAACTAACAGTGATTGCCTTTGGATTGAGTGCGGGGCTGTAAGGCACGTCAATATTACCTCCTCCTGAAAAATGATAAGCGGAGTTAGCGTTACCAAAGCGGTCCACAGTTAAATTTGGTACAGGACCCGGAACTGCGGCTAATCCGGTAGGGCCGGCTTCCAATGTACCATTGTGTCCGTTACCAGAAGAGTCATTAGCATTACCATTAAATTTCCAATAGGCAACAAGCGATGAAGCTGCAATTGGTGTTATCAAACCACTTTTGTAAGTAGCGATCGCAGCATTCAGATTGGCTGCTGCTGCAGTAATCTGAGCCTGAGTTGAAGAAGTGCTGGCCAAAACTGCTTCCCCTGAAGTTAAAGCACTTTGCAGCGTTGCCTGAGAGCCCTTTGCGTATTGGCCGGGTTGTGTGCCTTCACTTGTATTTGCAATGTACCATTTAGCAGAGTCAATGGCTGCTGATAAAGTGGTCGTATTAGGCGGTATAACCGGAGCTTTGCTCTTTTTACAGGAATACAAAAGGAAAACAATTGACAGCATGGCTGCCATTGTAATTGTAAAATACTTAAATTGATTTTTTTTTGATTTCATTTTTTTAAAGTTTATAATTGATAATAAATAATTAAGATGTTTAATGGAGAGCTTTGTCAATGTCCCGTTCACTTTGTGGAATCGGGAATGTGTTGTCTGTAGAATATGAAAATCCTGTTACCCCATCCCTATTAATAAGTCCATTAACATAGGCCGGGCCCAGGTTGGGATTAGCTCCGTACCGCATCAAGTCGAAAAACCGATGAAATTCAAAACCCAGTTCCACTCTTCTTTCATGTATTATAGCCATTCTTACCTGGGTTTGTGACACAGGAGGAACATCAGGCAATAGACCTGCAGGAATAGTACCATATCCTACTAAAGTACTGTCGTATAAATAGCTCTCTCTCGCTCTTTTTCTTACCAGATTGAGTGGTATTATTGCAGCACTTGTTTGCCCTAATTCATTCAGTGCTTCCGCATTACACAATAATATATCAGCATACCTGATAGCTACATAATCACAATTTCCCTGCCCGATAATGGGCGATTCCGAAAGTGGCTGTTGCCATTTCCTGGTTAAGTAGCCTGTTTGCGGAGACCATGAACTCTGATAAACTTCTCCGTTATTCCAAAGCGTACTATCACGACCAACCGTATAATCTAATCTTGGATCATACACGCTATCGCTTGTTTCTTCAAATTCATTCACAAAGTTTTGATTGGGGGCATCGCAATAGTAGCCACCTACTATCTGAGGCGCAAACCATTGATTTAAAGCATTACCCACATTAGGGGTTTGCCCTCCAAGCATTTGTACTTCAAAAATAGATTCCTGATTGTTTTTATGAAGTCCGTCAAAATTCTGAGAATAAATTTTCATTAACTGATACCGACCGCTATTGATTACCATATTTGAATACACTAAAGAAGAATCCCACTTTTCCTGAAATAAATATACTTTTGCCAATAGAGCGGCAGCAGCGCCGCTGGTCACTCTTCCCACATCTGCGCCGGTATAACTTGCTGGTAAAACCTGCAAGGCTGTTTTAAGATCGGGTTCGATCACAGATTCATAAATATCCTTAACCGGGGATTGAGCAATTTGCATTTGGGCAGGTGTCAAAGGAGTAAGTACAATGGGTACCTCTCCAAAAATATTTACTAACTTAAAATAATACCAGGCCCTAAGAAACTTTGCTTCTCCCAATATCCTGGAGCGGAGGGCTGTGTCCATATTAATAGAAGGGACATTCACTAAAACCAAATTGCAGTTGGTGATCCCCTCATAGAAATTTCCCCATTCATTTGACAGATGAGAATTAGTGGCAGAAAAAGAAAAATTATCAATGGTGGCAGCATCCGGACTGGCTGCAGGATCCCCGCTAGCTGCATCATCTGATGCCACATCTCCAAATACCCAAAGCGGATTTGCTGTACCACTTACAAATGATAATTGAGCATAGGCAGCATTTATCGCCTGGATTGCATCATTGGAGCTAGTGTAAAATTGCGTAGTAGAATATACACCTTGAATATCTTTTTTCAGAAATTTTGAACAACTTAATAATGCAAAACAGCATGAAACAACCAAAAAACTGTATTTTATATATTTTCTATTCATGATTTTTCACTTTTTAACTATTAAAAATTAAGATTAGCTCCTATAATATAACTTCTGGCAGATGGATAAGTTCCCCAATCTATCCCTGAAGCCACATCACTTGGATACTGTTCGGCTGTTACATTATTACTAATGTACATTTCAGGGTCAAGACCGGTATATTTAGTAATTGTTATCAAATTATTGCCTGTTACATAAAATCTTAAATTTTCCACATGCAATTTTTTAAGCAACTTTTTGGGAATGCTATATCCGATTTGTAGATTTTTTAAACGACAATAAGAACCACTCTCTAAAAAACGGCTGGAAGGTTCTTTTATGTTGTTAGGTTGATCCAGCCAGGAAACCAAAGGCATGGTATTGCTTGTTCCTTCACCATGCCAACGCTGATTATAGACTCTTTTAGTTAAGTTAAAAGGTCGGTAAAAGCCTTCGATGTCCTGGTTTACCTGCGAATAAATTTTGTTGCCATAATTCCCCTGTATAAGGAAAGAAAGATCAAAATTTGAATAATTTAAAGTTGTTGTAAATCCATAAGAAAATTTTGGAATAGCACTTCCGAGAAAGGTTCTGTCACTTGGATCAATTTTCCCATCACCATTGATGTCTTTATACTTTACATCTCCTGGCCTTACGCCCGGTCCCTGGTATGCCGATGTAAAGATCTCGTTTTTATTTTGGAATATCCCATCCATTTCATAACCATAAAAAGCTCCAATCGGATGCCCAACTGTAGTTAAGGTTGCATAAGCGCCATCATCAATCCTGCCACCTTGAATGGGCACAGGAAGAGAAAGTACTTTATTTTGAATGGTAGAAAGATTGCCGCTAAAACTATATCTTAATTTATGTTCATAGTTCATATACTTTGCTTCAAATTCAAATCCTTTATTTTGAATACTGCCATCATTAATAAATGGAGGAGTTGCTTTTCCTCCAATCATGGGCAATGGAACCGCTACAAGCATATTGCTGTTAACCTTATCAAAATAGTCAACCGATAAAGAAAGTTTATTGCCAAAAACGCCAACATCTACTCCAACGTCTTTTTGCGTAGAAGTTTCCCATTTTACATTGGTATTTCCTAACGACGAAACAGAATAGCCTTGTACCGGAGATTGAGGAGAACCAAATGTATAGTTATTGGTATTTCTAACTACAGATGCCCATGGGTAATCTCCTATATTTTGATTTCCTAATTGCCCATAACTCGCCCTGATTTTCATTTCTGAAACCATGGGAAAAAGAGTAGTGAACCATTTTTCTTCCATGAGGCTCCATGCAACTGCACCAGAATAAAAATTTCCCCATCTGTCGGCTGGTCCAAATCGGGATGAACCGTCTCTTCTGATTGTCCCTGATACATAAAACTCATGTTTATAATTGTAATTAACATTTCCAAATAATGAAAACAATGCCCATTGGCCTTCCGATTCATTTGCAGCTACTTGTTGAAAATTGAGACCATTTCCTAAAAACTGAAGCGAGGGAATTTGATTAGGGAAATTATGATCCGATTCTGAAGTAGTAATAGTAGTATTAGCAACTGCTTCTGTTCCTAACAGAAAACTAAAATGATGTACACCATTTAATGTCGTTGTATAATGAAACGTATTATTCCAAACCATATTTTCACTTGTTGTTTGTGCTTCTACCAATGAACTTGGGTTATTTATCCTTCCCCCCGTGCCCCAATTCAGATTAAAGGTTTTATCTTGAGTCACAAATACATCACCACCAAAGTCAGTTTTGAAAAATAAATTTTTAAGAATTTTATATTCAGCAAAAACATCCCCAAAACTTCTGAATTGTTTTTGTTTATTATTGGTATTATTAGCTAGACCAACCGGATTATAACCATCTCCAAAATAATTGGGGTACTGTGGTAAGTCGCTGTAAACCCCAGGGGACGAATATATAGGAATTGCAGGGTCTCTGAAAAGAGCATATCGTACCACACTTCCTCCGTTACCTCCAAAACCATCACCTGAACTTCCTAAGGAATTTTTGTCATAATAAGAAACACTAAGATTTAATCCTATCTTAAGCCTTTTACTTACTTCTGTATTTAATTTAGTTCGTAAGGTATATCTGTTATACCATGAATTTAATATGATACCATCTTGTCTAAAGATATTACCAGAAACTAAAAATTGTGTTTTTTCATTTCCTCCACTTACAGAAATTTCATGATCCTGCTCAGGAGCAGCCCTGAATATAGATCCTAACCAATTAGTATTCGCCATTGAAATTGAATCCGGAATCGGAGATTTTGTTAAAGGATTATTTGGAGAAAGAATAGAATTGTCATTCTCAACCATCTCATTAAAAAGGGTTTTATATTCTGTAGCATTTACCATTGGAGTTAAATAACCGTGAGTTTGGATACCAGTATATCCTGAATAGCTTAGGGATGTCTTTCCTTTTTTACCATTCTTTGTGGTAATAATGACGACTCCATTGGATGCCCTTGCCCCGTAAATAGCTGCAGAAGCCGCATCTTTCAAAACGGTTATAGAAGCAATATCATCCGCGGCTAAAAAATTGATGCCATCCTGAGTAGGTACACCGTCGATGATATAAAGTGGATCATTATTATTAATAGACCCCACTCCTCTGATACGCATAGCAATACCATCACCAGGCTGACCAGTGGCTTGAGTGATACGTACACCGGATACCTGCCCCTGCAATGCCTGGTCTGCAAATCCAATCGGGATTTTAGCTACATCATTTACATTTACAGTACTAATGGCTCCCGTAATATTGGAACGTTTTTCAGATTGATAGCCCACCACTACCACATTATTCAATTCCTGATTAAGAATCGTTAATTTAATATCCAGTTCAGTACGACCATTTACAGGTACTTCAAGTGTTTTATAGCCTACTATGCTAAATACCAATATTTCATTATCTGCTACTTCTATTGAAAATTTTCCTTGGGCATTAGTTTGAACAGCAACTTTACTTCCTTTTAAGGATACAGTAACGCCCTGAAGTGGATTTCCAGATTGATCCGTAACTACCCCTGTAACAGGCGATGAAATTATTTTGGTAGAGATGCTTTTTACTAAAATTGTTTCAGGCCTTACCAATATAATATTTTGCTTTTCTATGAATTGAAGACCAGCCTGTTGTGAAATATTGTTAAGAATATTGCTCAATAGTTGCCTTCCTTTAACCAGTTTAACTTCTTTGGAAAGATTAATATCATTCTCATCATATACAAAAGAGAAAGATGTCTGTTTCTCAATACTTCCAAATATCTTACTAAGTTTTGCATTATCGTAATTTATTCTAATATACACATTACCAAATGCGTCATTTTTTTCACCTAAAGCATTTTTAGGAAATAAATAGATTAATAAAAATAATGCACTCAAAATCATTCTTGTGGAAAATGATATACTGTATATTTTACTCATATCTTTTTATTTTAAGATTAAGAACCTTATTTAATTATAATGGTATCGCCAATAACTTTGAAGGATAAATTTTCTATAAGACACATATTTTTCACAATTTCCAAAGCAGAAGAATTTTTAAATTCACCAGTAAATTGCCAGTCTTTCCTATGGCTATTATTAATTAAAGAAATACCATAAGCTTCTTCAATCTGTCTTGCTATCTCACTAAAATTGCTTTTTTTGAAATATAAATCATGATCAGAAACGACAATCAAATTCTTATATAAATGCTTATCACTTCTAACATACACTGCTCTTTCATTTGGGAATAATAAAACTGATTGCTCGGGTTGCATTTTAGAATTCATTACCTGTACATTCAATTTTCCTTTTAATAACTCCACTACAATTGCAGAATCCCCTGATTTTTTTATATTAAAAATTGTTCCCAATACAGTTGCAATGATATTTTCTGAATGCACTTTAAAAGGATGATGCACATCTCTTTTTACATGAAACCTGGCATTTCCGCTTAGATAAACATTTCGCACATCCACATTATTAAATGATGCAGGATATCGCAAAGAACTATTTGGTAAGAGAGTTACCACGGTGCTGTCGCTTAATGTAAATACTATGGGTACGCCTGTATGGTTAGTTGTTACCGCTATTTTTTCAACAGTTTTTAAAGTTGAGTGATAAATCCAATACCCAAATGCAGCTATTAATATTATCGCAGGAAAAACGATCCGGATTTTTCTTTTTTTTCTTTGATACCATTGAAAAAAATTACCACCGGATGACAATTGAAAAAGCCTTGACTTCGCATCTTGTTTATGAACCGCTATTCTTATTTTGTTTAATTCTTCCTGGAATTCTTTTTCGGAAATCCTCAATGAGAGTTGATCAATTATTTTTGCAGCTTCATTTATCAGATCTTTTTTTTCAGGATGACTTGAAAGCCATTCTTCCCAAAAAACCCGATCATCTTTGTCTAAATTAAAATGATAATTGATAAAGGATTCCTCTGAGATAAAATCCTCAACCCTATAATCAACCAGTAATTTTTTATCCATAAACAAGTAGTTATTTTAATTTAAAAAAAATTAAAAACTTATTTTAAACCATATGACAAGAGGTTCCACAGACAGATTGTTATTACATAGTGCAAGGAGAACACGATTTTTACCTTCTTTTTTAAGAAAAAATTTAATCGTGGCGGTCGTACTAATGGTTTTACATAAATTCTCTGAGGCGACAAATGGATATATAAATAATATTATAGACCGTGCGAGGGGAAAGTAGCGTCTTTTCAGAAATAGCTTTATAGCTAAGATTTTCAAAATATTTCATTCTAACAACTTCCAATTGTTTTTTTGTAAGAGAATTTAAAGCCTTGGAGAGTTTCTCTTTCTTTTCTTCTGTTTCCTGAAACGCGATCAACAATTCTTCATACGATTTTTCCTCATATTCAAAACAGGTTGAAGATTCTTTAAAAAAACTCTGTTTGGCCCTGGACTGAGCACGGTTTATCTTTCTTCGAAGCCAAGTACATAGGTAAGTTCGAACATTTTGAACTTCAGGATTAATAGTTTTTCTTGTATTCCATATTTCAATAAACATCTCCTGAATACAATCTTTAGTAAGTTCTTTATCAGAGCATAAACTAAAGCCGTAAGAGAAAAGCGAATGATAATTATCTTTATAGACAATAAGAAATGCGTTTTTTCCCCCTTCTATTATTCCTCTCCAATTATCATCAATTACATGATCCATACTATATTCTGTAAAAAAATTTATTAAATATTTTACAACATACAAGGTAAAATATTTCTAACAAAAATAATTTTAGGATTTGATGATACAAAAATTGAAGGGGAAAAGCTATATTATTGATTATAGTTAAAGATTTGACATTCATTATCAAAATATAATTAAGAATGTTATCAAAAATTTGGGCATATATGTAGTCAAGACACAAAAAGATTTTAACAAAAAATCTACCAAAATTAATAATTATTTTTCTTTCTCCATCTTTCTGCATAGTCTCTACAAATAACTGTCCATGCCACAGCAGCTATAAAACAAGGTATTGCGGTGTACCATTTATCAGGGATTAGTTTAAAAATATCAATCTCTATTCATTAACCGAAAAGCTACCTCGTCCACGTATTTCTGAAGATGTTTCCGGCTCACATGAATATGAGTTCCTTTTATTGTCCGCTTCAAATTTGACCAGCAATATTCTATTGAGTTGGTATGATAAATACCACGTTTAAATTCATTTTCTAAATGGTTTACTACTTCATGTTTTATATAATGAAGATTTAACCTGCTATATCTAAATGTCCATCAGTTACAATCGTGGAATCTTTTGAAACATTATCCTTTACTCTTTCCTTAAAAGTTTTAGTTCCGTCCATTACTTCAAATTTTATTTTTTTTGTCATCAGAAATAAAACCCATTACTCCAGTTTATCTATCAGCCGGAGTTTCATCGTTTTCGTACATTTCCGCACGATCTTTTCTATGCAAATTTTTTGTATTCATCCCAATATAGCACTCGTCAATCTGAATAGTTCCTTCTAACTTCCTTAATCCTTTATCAGCCATTAATATCTTTATTTGATGGCTCATTCTTAATGCTGTTTTATAACATACTGATAGCTGCCTTTCAAGTTCTTTTGCAGCAACTCCATTTCTTGTTGTAGTTTGTAAGAAGATAGCATAAAACCAATACATTAATGGCGTTGTAGTTTTTTCAAATATTGTATCTTTTGTTGGATATACCTGAAAGCCACAATTAGGGCACTGATAAGACCTTCTACCTTTAACCCTTGTAAATTCCTTATCGCTTTCGCATTTAGGGCAAACAAGCCCTTTAAAACGCAATTGGAATATCTTGTCTAAACAGGCATCATTATTTGGGTATGCTGCTCTAAATTCATCTATGGTATAACGTTTCATTGTATTTGGTTTAGAGTTGAAAACTTTAAACTAATGAGTTAAAAAAAATATTATTTACGTCTATTCATAACTGGTATATCAGGATAAGCATTGATATTAATAAATTGTACATCATTAATTTCAACGGCTTTCATTCTACCTTGTTTAATTAATTTATAAATATAGGCAGGTGTAACATCCATTCGTTTTGCAAAGTTTTTAATTGTTAACAGGCTTGTTATATCTATCTTCATAATGCAAATATAGTAAAAAGTTTTAAGTTTACAACTTTAAACTAATAATTTTAAAAAAAATTACTTGAGTAGGCTAATTATTTTGAAAATCAATTCGGGAAGTTTCTCGGTTTTCAAAGAGGAAACTTTTCTTTTGATGATAGATTTGGAAGTGGTGAATATTTTGTTGCACCTTATTTCACTTTTACCATATTTAATGTATGCGTTAGATATTTGTCATCTATAGAATAAGAAAATGTATCGTCGTGGATATTTGAAGTTATCTGAGCCAGAATTAAATCATTTGTTTTATTTACAGTGGAATTAGAAATTACAATAGCCGGTCTGACTTTAGATGCAGTTAAATCAGAAAATGGGAAAGGCACTAAAACAATGTCCCCTTTTAAATAACTACTCATTTAATAGTAATTTATTCCACCTCTCATCATCTTCGTTTTCCCAATCCTCTGCTAAGGATTTTTCTGATAAAAACATACACATAATTGTTAGTGAATCATCATTTAATTCATTAGAATCAAATTTTGAAATAGAATAATCTGAAGTGTTTATATATAAAACTGAAGTGGTGCTTTTTGTCATTGAAATTTTAGTATTACTACAAAGTAGATTTGAAGCATTAAAGAAATTCCAATTAGAAAATGTAGCCTTATCAATAAAAGTTAAGCTCATTTTAAATTAGTTTTAAGGTTAAGTTTTTCAAATTCTATGACTTTTTCTGATAGCAGGGTAATTAAAGCTTTTGTTGTCATTATATCCAAGTAAATACCAACTTCAAATTCTCTTAAAATACCTGTCTTAGAATCTGAACTATTTGATATTAATTCCCCAAGTTTATTTTCGTCAGTAATTCTAAAATCAGATGCTTTAGGAATAGGTCCTCTTTCGGAAAAAAAACTTACACTTACTAATCCGCGTGGTGTTATCCCTGCGTATGCTCCGTCAACATGAGAGTGTCTAAAATTGTTGGTTATTTTATTATGAATAGTTATTTTTTTTATCTGAGGTTTTGCGGGCATACTACCTTTATTAATTCTTAAACGAGTAAATTAGAATTTCATTACTTAAAGTCACGGTTACTTATTATCTATTATTATTCAATAAATTATGAGTTGATAAGAACATCCCAATTAAAAATTCCTAATTGCTTTGCGGAACAAATATAATAACTATTGTTTTAGCACAAAATTATTCAATAATTATTTATCACATTATTAAACCAATATTTTGATAATAAAATTTATATATGCATAGCTTATTTAAACTATTCCAATCATCTTTTCAATAAGAAATATTAATGTTGCAGATATTCTAAATCTTCATCATTATAGAGAAGAGAAGATTAAATCCATCAAATTTATATTGTTCTTTTAGCTTGCTTCCTTCGCCTTCTAACCATTCTTCTTTTACCCAATATAAACCTCTTTCAGTTCCTTTGGGTTTGAGTATTCTAAGTATTTTGTGTTTGCTAAGGGTTCTTAGTGTTTCTCTAAGATTAGGCAGCAAACCAGTCAATTCTTTGTATTTGTCTTGAATCTCTTTTAGTCTGCAAGCCTTGCCTATCAAATCAAATACACTAATTACTTGAACTCTCAATTCTCCCCTTAGTGGAAATTCTATTTGTTTTGTCTCTGGCTTATCATTGGAATTATTAACAGGCTCGGAGGTATCATTTGAATTATTATCATTTCCATTGAGTGAAAATGTGCCTAATTTTATCTTCTTTATTAGCCTTTCTATATCGGTTAATTGCTTAGTTAAATCTTGCCTATCACGGTATAATCCATTGAGTATTAGTTGTGTTTCTGTTGTCTGTTCCATAATAATAATTGTTTTATTCAATCAAAATTATACACTTAACCTTTCACAACCAAAACGCCTCAAAAAGTTAAGGTGTTTTCAGGTCTATTTATGTTCTGACTACATATATGCCAAAATTTGGCATATCTCACCATCCTCCACTCGCACCACCGCCGCCGCCGCTACCACCGCCAAAGCCTCCGAAACCGCCACCACCAAAGCCCCCACCTCCTCCACCACCGAAACCACCTCCGCCGCCGCCCATCATGCTACCTAATAAAAACCAAGGCAATCCACCAAGAAAACTTCTTGAACCTTTGCCACTCATATATGAACCGCCACCACCGCCTTTTCCGGAAAAAAGAAAGAGGATAATGATAAAAAATATTACCAGGGGAATAATTTTCCAGATGGAAAAACTATTACTTTTATTGGCATTAGGGTCGGCCTTATATTCTCCGGCTGCGGCCTGGATGATGGCATCTACCGCATTATTGAAACCAGCATAATAATCATTATTCTTAAAGAACGGGGTCATTCTTTCATTAATGATCTGGCTGCAAAGAATATCGGGTAATACACCTTCCATTCCATAGCCGGTTTGTATATTTACTTTTCGATCTGCTTTAGAAACAAGAATTACCACACCGTTATCTTTGCCCTTTACACCAATTCCCCAATCGCGCAAATATTTTAAAGCAACTTGGGCAACATCATAACCCTGCAGATCCGGTACGGTAATAATTACAATGGCTGAAGAAGTGGAATCGTTGTAAGCATCCAGTTTCTGTTCTAACGCCTGCACCTGGAATGGAGCAAGCATATTGGCAAAATCATTTACGGCTCTTGGTGGATTTGGTTTCTTTTCGATCTTTTGTGAAAAACCTTGTTGGATACCAACAAAAAACAAAAGCAGTAAAATATATTTTTTCATGAATGAGTTGTTACACTTTGTTACTTGCCAAAAACAATTTCATCGGGCAATTTATTTCTATCTATTTCTTCGTTGTAAGGAAAATGCTCTTTGAGTGCATGGCCAATTTTCTCAATAGAAGTTGTAATGCCGGCGACTAAGCTATCTTTGCTAAATACAGCAATAATTTCTTTCACTTCTTTTTTCCAATGTTTATCTCCTGTTAATTCATGGATTCCTTTATCGGCAAAAATGGCCAACTGTTTATCTTTTATAGCGATGTAAAAAAGAACACCATTTCGCAATTCCGTTTTTTCCATTTGCAATCTTGCAAAAATTTCTGCGGCTCTGTGTAGGGCATCCACATATTTGCAGCGGCTTTCTACAAAAACTCTTATCTCTCCACTGGTTTGCTTTTCAGCATCCTGAATAGAATGTACAATCTTTTCATTTTCTTCAGGAGAAAAAAAAGGTTTTTTGCGGGAAAATCGCAACATTGGTAATTTGTTTATTTTATATTGAATTGAACATCGGGAGCTTTTTGACTTCCTTCATCCGCCTGATAGAATGCTTTTGCGTGGTAGCCAAAGATACCTGCAAAAATATTATTGGGAAATCTTTTTACCCTGAGATTATAATCCTGAACAGCGGCGTTATAATCCTGTCTGGCAACATTGATACGGTTTTCTGTTCCTTCAATCTGAACCTGGAAACCCTGGAAAGCAGCTGTGGTCTTGAGATCAGGATAATTCTCAACTACCGCTAATAATTTACTGAAAGAACTTTGCAATCCTGCCTGCGCACTTTGATAAGCTGCCAAAGTTTTGGGATCATTAATATCAACATTAACAGAAGTTGCCTTGGCACGTGCTTCCACTACGTCAGTTAGTGTACTTTTTTCAAAGTTAGCAGATCCTTCAATGGTTTTTATTACACTATTATAAAGATCAGTCCTCCTCTGGTAATTGGTTTCCACATTGCTCCACTTGGTTTGTACCTGCTGATCAACCCCTACTAAATTATTATACGCGCTGCATCCCCAAAAAAATAAGATGACGATAATACCGAGAATAACAAAGAGGGCTGTTTTTGATTTCATATTTTTTATTTTTATTTTAAAAAGAGCTAAAGATAAATGTAATTTTTAATTACAGAAATTTTTTTGACACCACTGTTTAATTCGATTTCAAGCATATTCAACCTATTACGATCTGTGTAATTACAGAATCAGGTAATTTTTTTTGAAATTTAAAATCAAATGAAACCAATTTGAATAGTATTAGAAGAATAAACAATTGTCTATTTCACACTATCAAACAAACTATTTACAAATTCTTTTTTATCAAATACCAATAAATCAGTTGCTTTTTCACCAACACCAATAAACTTTACTGGAATTTTAAACTGATCGGCAATTGCCAGAACAACACCGCCCTTTGCAGTTCCATCAAGTTTGGTAATAGTAAGTGCCGTTACTTCTGTGGTGGCCGTAAAATGACGAGCTTGTTCCAGTGCATTTTGGCCGGTACTTCCATCCAATACCAGCATTACTTCATGCGGCGCATTAGGCAACACTTTATTAATAGATCTTTTTATTTTATTAAGTTCATCCATTAAATGAATTTTGTTGTGCAATCTTCCGGCAGTATCAATTATCACCACATCTATATTTTTTGCAACTGCACTTTGTACAGTGTCGAAGGCCACTGCGCTGGGGTCAGAGCCCATTGCATGTTTTACAATAGGCACATGGGTTCTCTGGCTCCAAATGTTTAACTGGTCAACCGCCGCAGCGCGAAAAGTATCTGCAGCTCCCAACAAAACAGATTTACCAGCAAGAGAAAAATTATATGCCAATTTCCCAATAGTTGTTGTCTTTCCTGCACCATTAACGCCGACTACCAAAATCACATGCGGCTTATGGGTAGAAGGAAGTTCGTAATTAATATAAGAAGTATCCTGAGGTGCATCAACCAATACATTTTGAATTTCCTCTTTTAAAATCCTGTTGAGATCATCGGTACTGATGTATCTATCTTTTGCCACTCTTTTTTCTATTCCATCAATAATTTTTACGGTGGTATCCACACCAACATCCGCGCTTACCAAAGCATTTTCCAGGTCATCAAGCACTTCTTCATCTACTGTGCTTTTACCGGCAATTGCTTTGGTGATCTTATCAAAAAACCCTGCTTTAGTTTTTTGCAAACCATTATCTAGACTTTCTTTCTGTTCTTTCTTTCCAAAAATTTTATCAAAAATGCCCATTAGAAATTTATTAAAAGGTAAAAATAAATAAAGCTATCCGCAACAAGTGCCGGATAGCTTTAAAAAATTATTTGAACATCAAAAAATTAACCTGCCAAATGTTCTTTGATCTTGTCTTTATGAACAATAGATTCTTTGAAAGTATAAGATCCGGTTTTTGGATTGCGAACGGTGCGAACCACTTTCGTCCAGTTTTTCGCATCTGCCGCTGCCTTCTGATCTTTGGTTTTTATCGCTGTTTTTGCTGCTTTTGCCATGATATATTAATTTGATAATGAGATAATATGCTAATGCAAGAATTAGCTAATCAGCTAATTATTTAATTTCTTTATGAAGAGTTACCTTTTTCAGAATGGGATTAAATTTTTTCAACTCCAAACGTTCTGGAGTATTCTTTTTATTTTTTTTGGTAATATAACGGCTGGTACCAGGAAGCCCTGAAGCCTTGTGCTCCGTGCATTCTAAAATTACCTGTACTCTGTTTCTATTCTTTGCCATTTTTTTTATTTGATAATATGATAATAGATAATGTGAAAATGATTCCTGCTAATTAGAATTTGGCACATTTAGATTTTAACTCCCTGTTCTCTCATTTCTTTTACAACTGTATAAAGGCCATTCTTATTAATAGTCCGGATGGCCTCAGAAGATAACTTCAAAGTGATCCATTTGTCTTCTTCTGCCAGAAAATACCTTTTTTTCTGCAAATTGGGCAAGAACCTCCTGCGGGTTTTTATATTTGAATGTGAAACAGTATTACCTGAAATCGGTCTTTTTCCTGTTACCTGACATACTCTGGCCATAAGATTTTTTTTTCGGACGGCAAAGGTAAGGAAGAAATAATTATTTGAAAAATAAAAAAGTGAGTCGTGAATGCTTCATTACTATACCCTCTGAGATTTGACCGCAAACTTACCAACCCACTGCACCTGACAACTTAGACACTTCATTTAAACAGGCACAGTTTATGATAATATTTTAATTATGGAAACATTTAAAGACTTAATAAAAAGTAAACAACCGGTGTTGGTAGATTTTCATGCTACCTGGTGCGGTCCCTGCAAGCAGATGGCACCGGAATTACAACGTTTTGCTCAAAATAATACAGGGAAACTCAGGGTAATAAAAATAGACATTGATAAGAATCCGGCAACAGCGCAACAATTTAATATACAGGGAGTACCCACATTAATTCTTTTTAAAGAGGGTAAAATTTTGTGGCGGCAATCCGGTGCTATGAGTTCACAACAGATTTCTACAGGTGTGTCACCTCATTTATAAAATGTAATTTTACTTTTTTTATTTAAAATTAAATACAATGGCGGTTAATCGCATCAATGCTGTTTTCAAAGGCGGGATGAATTTTACAGCAGATGTAAACGGGCATAAAATAGAAATTGATACCGACGAAGCAGGTGGTGGTAAGAATCTGGGCACCAGGCCAAAGGTTTTAATGCTTGTTTCCCTGGCAGGATGCACCGGTTTGGATGTGGTAAGTATCTTAAATAAGATGCGGGTAAATTTTTCTGATTTTTCAATCAGTGTAGATGGCCATCTTACTGACACAGAACCTAAAATGTACGATGAAGTTGTCATCAATTATACAATTAAGGTAAAGAAAGAGGATGAATCTAAAGTGGAAAAAGCCGTCAATCTTTCTGAAGAAAAATATTGTGGCGTAAGTAAAATGTTTGAAGCTTTTGCAAAGGTTTCATTTAAGATAAATTATTTGTAAATTCAACAATTGGAATTGACCTGATTTTAATAAACATCTTTTTTTAAAATAATTGCAAACTTATTAATATGATACGAACCGTTATCACTCCGACTAACACAAACATACGCCTTTCAATTCCCAAAGAGTATGTAGGTAAACCAATAGAAGTAACCTGCCTTCCTCTTGAAGAGTTAGAACAAAACTCTTCCAAAAAAACAATGAGAGATTTTTGGGGAGTTATTTCAGACGAGACTGCCAAAATATTGTATGAGCAGGTAGATCAAAACCGTAAAGAATGGTAGAGCAATACTTATTGGATACCAATCCGGTTATTGATTTTTTCAATAGCAGCTTACCGATAGCAGGAAAAAATTTTATTGCCGGAATTGAACCTACCATTTCAATCATTTCATATATAGAACTGCTTAGCAACAAAAATATTCCAAAGTTAGAATGGAATCAGTTATTAGATTTTGTACAGATAGCTGTGATTTACGATCTCAAAAAAGAAATCGTTGAACAAACAATTATTTTACGACAAAACTTTAAAATTAAAACACCCGATGCAATCGTTGCTGCGACAGCTTTAGTTCACAACAAAAAATTAATAACAAGAAACATATCCGACTTTAAAAACATTCCTGGCTTAACCATTATTGATCCTTCTAATTTGTAAAACAAATAAAATATTTTAACCATTATTGATCCCTATAATTTGTTATGACAAATAAAATATTCAAAGCCGAAATTTCACAGCAAACAAATCTGCCTGGACAGTAAGCCAACCCTGACTACTGTACAGGCAAGCTACTGGTCAGCAGGCAAACAAATAATCTAAATTTCTGTTTTGCCAATAACTAATTTCCCATTTTTACTTTCCCGGTACACCCTTATCATTTGTAAAGATATCGCTATCAGGATCAAAGCGAAGCCCAGATAAAATCCGGGCCCTAAAAATTTATTTTCTTTAAAAATAATAAAAGCCAGGATGATAGAATAAATAGGCTCGAAATTATAAGTAAGATTGACAGTAAATGCCGAAATATGTTTCAATGCATTCAAGCTGAGATTAAAAGCAAAAACGGTGCAGGCTCCTGCTAAAATTAGTAACCATAACCAATCAGAAGATGTGGGGAAAAAATAGGTGGCAGGGAAAAAATGAAGATAAACCGGAAGAATAAAACACAATGCAATAAAACCTCCTGCCATTTCATAAAGAGTTACCGTATTAGGTGAAAATACATTCAGTATTTTTTTATTAAAGATTGGGAAAAGAGAAGCCAACGATGCTGAAATAATTCCAAAAATTATTCCCATTTTATATTCAGGATAAAAATTAAAAATAAGATAAATACCTGCTATAGCCATCATTCCGAGAATTACTTCTACCCAATCAATTCTTCTTTTTCTGATTACCGGCTCAAACAATGATGTGAAAAAGCCGATGGTTGATAAACAGGTAACCGAGACCGAAACATTCGAATATTTTATGCTCCCGTAAAAGGTAACCCAATGCAATGAAATGATAGCTCCAACACCAAAAAGTTGCAAAGTATTTTGCCATGAAAGCTTTTGTAATTTTTTTTTGAAAAACAAAATGATTCCGAGAATCACTGCACTCAACAACATCCGGTAAGAAGTAAGCAAACCTTCATTTAATGTAATTAATTTTCCAAGTATAGCAGTAAAACCTGCCAATAATACAGCCAGGTGAAGTTGAAGAAATGCTTTTTTCAATTATGATTACAATTAGTTTTTTGATTAGAAGTTTCCGGAATTTTATTTGCTATTCGTAAAAATCAAAATTAGAATTTATAACAATAAAATTTAAGGTGACAGATTTTTTTCTAAAATACATCATTGTAATATCTGAAAAAATGATAAACAATTAACAATCCTTTGTATAAAAATAAACAAGTGCCTTAAATTGTAGCAATCATAGCTTTATATTTGCCCCCTTGTTCAGTTAAACCCACAGTATGAGTTTTAAACGCATCAATAACATTACAGGATGGGCAATTTTTGCTATTTCTACATTCGTTTATTTATCTACTATGGAAGCCACCGGCAGCTTTTGGGATTGTGGCGAGTTTGCTTCCAGCGCTTACAAACTGCAAATTCCACATCCCCCGGGAGCACCCTTATTTTTAATGCTCGGAAGGTTGTTTATGATGCCTTTTTCAAATCCAAACCATGCTATTCTTGGCCTCAATACGATGAGCGCTTTAATGAGTGGTTTTTGTATTCTGTTTTTATTTTGGACCATTACACATTTTGCCCGTAGAATTTATGAAAAATATAATTCAAACCCTCTAACTAACGAACAGATATTTACCATTATGGCTGCCGGTGTGGTGGGCGCTTTGGCTTATACTTTTTCCGATTCATTTTGGTACAGCGCCGTAGAATCAGAAGTGTATGCGAGTTCTTCTTTCTTTACCGCTATTGTGTTTTGGACAGCGCTTAAATGGGAACAGGCGGTAACTGACGAGAAACTAAAAGGGGTCAAAGGGAATTTTACACCTGCCGACAAATGGTTGATATTAATTTTCTATCTCATAGGGCTTGCGGTGGGAGTGCATTTGTTACCTATTCTTACCATACCGGCCATTGTAATGGTCTATTACTTCAGGCGGTACAAAGTAACAAAACGAGGGACTTTTTGGGCATTCTGTGCAGCATGTGTCATCACGGGAATCGTGCAGGTTCCCATGATACAATGGAGCATCAAGCTGGCATCCGATTTTGATATACTCTTTACCAATAGTTTTGATATGCCTTTCTTCACGGGCTTCACTTTCTTCTTTATCCTGCTGGCATTTATAATCTATTTGATGTTAAGACTGGCAAAGAAAAAGAACTGGAACTTTCTAAGACTGGCCATGTGGATTTTTGCATTTGTATTGCTGGGTTTTTCCACTTATCTGACTACCATGATCCGCTCATTAGCCGACCCTGCCGTAGATATGTTCAATGTGGACAATCCTTTAAGCCTTGAAGGTTACCTCACCCGCGCTCAATATGGTGACTGGCCTATTTTAAAAGGACAGGACTTTACCGATGTGCCTACTGATCAGGAATATTCGGATACTTATGTAAAAGGTAAAAATAAATATGTAAAAAAAGGTAGAAAGTTAGTCACTACTTATGATCCATCCGATCTCCATTATTTCCCCCGTATGTGGGACAACAGTAACGATCAGGGTCATGCGGATTATTATGCAGATTTTGCAGGTATTGGCAAGGATCCAAAAACGGGAAAGTATTACAGTAATCCGACCATGGCCGATAATATCAAATTCTTTTTTCAATACCAGCTCAACTGGATGTATTTCCGTTATTTTATGTGGAATTTTGCAGGAAAGCAAAACGACATTGAGGGAGTGCACATGGATAATGTGCGGGATGGCAATTGGATTACCGGAATCTCTTTCTGGGATAATGCACGGCTGGGCGATCAGAGTAAATTGCCTGACACTCTAAAACAAAATAAAGCGCATAACAGGTTATTTGCTTTACCACTATTACTTGGAATTCTCGGTCTTCTTTATCAATATAAAAAAGACAAGCGAAATGGCCTGGTAGTTGGGATATTATTCTTCTTCACAGGAATTGCCATTGTTATTTACTTAAACCAGGCGGGCAACCAACCACGTGAGCGTGATTATGCTTATGTAGGATCTTTTTATGCATTTGCAGTTTGGATCGGACTCGGTGTAATGTATGTAAAAGAGCTTTTCCAAAAGTACATGAGTAGCAAAATAGCTAATTATACGGCAGCCGGTTTATGCCTTCTGGCAGTACCCGTTTTAATGGCCGGCCAGGAATGGAATGATCATGACCGCAGTCATAAAACTCTGGCAAGAGATTTAGGAATAGATTACTTACAAAGCTGCGCGCCGAATGCCATTCTTTTTACGTTTGGAGATAATGATACTTACCCGCTTTGGTTTGATCAGGAAGTACTGGGAATACGCAGAGATATCCGAATAATCAATTCGAGTTTGCTGGGAACTGACTGGTATATAAATCAACTCCGATATGCTATCAATAAAAGTGCACCAATACCGGTAATATGGACTCCTGATCAAATAATAGGGAGCAACAGAGATGGCATTTATTATTTTCCTAATTTGCCAGGCGCCAAAGTAGATCAAACGAAACCCATGGATCTTTATACAATGATGAAAGATTATGCAGGCAGTGACGATCCTTCAAGAATGTATCAAAATGGGGATGATTTTCTAAATACTTTTCCTACAAAAAATGTAGAAATTCCAGTTGACACCAACTTAGTACGGCAAAATGGGACCGTAAATCCAGATGACAGCGTAGTGAGTGAAATAGATTTTACCATTCCTACAAACTCATTGATGAAAAATCAAAGCGCAATACTTAATATTATCGCTGCCAATAAATGGAAAAGACCTATTTACTTTACCTCACCTTATGATGAATTAGGATTTCAGAATTATTTGAGAACAGATGGGCTAACCTACCGGCTTGTTCCGGTAAAGAATGGAGAAGTGAATCGTCCCTGGGCCTATAATGTAACGATGAAAAAATTCGCCTTTGGAGATTGCAATATACCGGGAGTTTATTTTGATGAAGAAAACAGGAGGCATTTGAATACTATCCGGATGCAGATTGCCCAGGTGGCCGGTAATCTTGCGCTTCATGGCAAAAAGGATTCCGCTAAAAATTTGCTGGAAAGATGCGATAAAAATATGCTCCAACAGAATTTCCCTTATGGATTGGCTTCACGCAGGCAGCAACAGGATATGATTTCAGCACAATTTTTACAGGCCGCTTACATAGCAGGAGATACTGTTTTAGCCAGGAAAGTTTCTGATGCTTTGCTTGCAGACCTTGAACAGCAGGTCATATATTTCAACAGCCTGGATGAAAATAAACAAGTAGGTTTGAGTTATGAAAATCAATTAGTAGAGCAACTGCTGCAGAGGGTCAATGGAATGGAACAATTTTATACAAAACCCCAGCTAATTTCTCCCGGAGAAAGTGAGAATCCTATCCTTAACAATTTGCCGCATCTTAAAAAAGAAAAAGAAGTACAGGATAAAACGCAGTAGAAAATTTCCTCATTAAAAATAATTTCCCTGTTCATTACAGAGCCGGGATTTTTATTTTAACAGTGAAAGTAATTATGAGAAAATTTTTGTGAAGTAACTTGCAATTATCAATTATAAATTATAAATTTTCAATTAAAATGCGCCTTCATCATTTTTCAAAATACGATCCTAACGAAAATAGTAAATCCTCCTTTGAGAAGCTATTGGATATTTTTATGCAATTGCTTACTTATACAAATGGCGATGTAGGAGAGGCTTTGAGCTGGCTTACCGAATTAGATAAAGAATATGATCTTACCAACAATGAATATGGAATGGGTGATTTTATTGAAGACCTGAAAGACAAAGGATACATTGATGAAAATAAACAAAAAGGCGAAATAAAAATTACGCCTAAAACCGAACAGGGGATCAGGAAACGAAGCCTGGAAGAAATTTTTGGGAAATTAAAAAAATCAAAAACCGGGAATCACAATACCTTCAAACCCGGTAATGGCGATGAAATCAATCCTGAAACAAGGCCCTTTCAATTTGGCGATACATTGGAACAAATAGATTTTACAGAATCTATCCGTAATGCACAAATCAATCATGGAGTGGAAAGTTTTATGATGGCTGAAGATGATTTGGAAATTCGTGAAACGGATTTTAAAGCACAAACTTCAACTGTATTGATGATTGATATTTCTCACAGCATGATCTTGTATGGCGAAGACAGGATTACCCCGGCAAAAAAAGTAGCGATGGCGTTGAGTGAATTGATCACTACAAAATATCCTAAAGACACAATTGATATTGTTGTATTTGGAAACGATGCCTGGACGGTAGAAATCAAGGATCTTCCTTATTTGCAGGTGGGCCCTTACCATACAAATACAGTTGCTGGAATTGAACTGGCTATGGATATTTTGAGAAGAAGAAAAAATCCTAATAAACAAATTTTTATGATAACTGATGGGAAACCTACCTGTCTGAAAATAGGAAAGCGTTATTATAAAAACAGTTTTGGAGTTGACAGAAGAATTTTAAATCGCTGCATGAATCTTGCTGCGCAATGCAAAAAATTGAAAATCCCGATCACTACTTTTATGATTGCCAGTGATCCTTACCTGCAAAGATTTGTAACAGAATTTACTGAGACCAATAATGGTAAAGCATTCTTTGCATCGCTCGATAGATTGGGCGCTTTTATCTTTAAAGATTTTGAAAGCGGGAAGAGGAAAACGGTTTATTAAGGCACCTATTTCGATAACTATCGAAAATTCAGAGGACTTTAAAGTCTCAAATATTGATAGTAATAATCCGCGATTAAATTAGATTCAATAAGTTTGTAACTTCAATAAAAAATGAAATGAAAGAAATTACTATTAACATACCAGATGATTATTCAGACCTTGTAATAGAGTTAGTTGAAAGATTGGGCGGGAGTGTTGATAAAAGAGAAGGCACAAGTAATGAAGCAATAAAATTATCAAAGATGAAAAAAAAGAATATTAAATATCCAAATAAGAAAAAAGGCGATCCTTT
>DATKQQ010000348.1:0-2362 GCA_035532615.1 Hanamia sp. | reverse complement strand
TTGCAATAGTAATGTGGTGATTGCACCTTATACTAAGGAGGATGTATTTATAATAAAACCAGTTCCTCCTGTATTTACTGAATTTACTTTTTCTAATACCTGCGATTTTATTCATACCCAATCCATTTCTTTTGGATTAAGGGGCCCTCCTTCAATGATATAATTCACTAATTATTAATTTCAATTATTCTGGTAACAAAAGGATCCATTCTTTTATTACCTGCTAAATCTGAATTCATTTATCATCTGAATTCTCTTAAAAAAAACCAACAATGAAAATAGTTTGTCTTTTTCTTACAGTATATGTAAGCGCCTTTTTGTCATTTTCTGTAAATGCACAAAAAAGATCTGCGCGGTATTCTCTTTCGGGAAAGGTAACCGATGCATCCGGTGCTCCTCTTGCCGGTGCTTCCGCTTATATTCCCGACCTTAGGATAGGAAATGTTGCCGATAGCAATGGAAATTATACAATCAAAGATATTCCTTCGGGGAACTATCTTGTAGAAATAAAATATATAGGATATAAAACCATTCTGAAAAATATTTATTTCAAAGAAAATAAAATTCAGGATTTTTCAATGGTAATAGCAGCTACCGAACAAGCGGAAATAGTGGTAACCGGGGTAAGCAATGCTGTTAGTTTAAGAAGAGATCCGGTCCCCATGGCAGTGATTAATAAAAATTATATAAATGATCACCCTGCTGCAGGAAATGTGATAGCTGAAATAGCTAATATACCAGGCGTTAGTGCTGTTACTACTGGCCCTAATATTTCAAAGCCATTTATTCGCGGGCTGGGTTACAACAGGGTGGTTACTGCAGTAGATGGTATCAGGCAGGAAGGCCAGCAATGGGGCGATGAGCACGGTATTGAAGTAGATCAAAATTCAATTGACAGGATCGAGGTTATTAAAGGACCGGCAAGTTTAACTTTTGGATCTGATGCTATTGGAGGAGTGGTTAATTTACTTACTGCTCCCCCGGTAGAAGAAGGAAAAATATTGGGTTCTGCAAGTGCGAATTATGGTACTAACAATGGGCTAATTAATGGATCTTTTAAGTTGCAGGGTAATGAAAATGGTTTTGTGTGGGGAACTGTATTGTCTGATAAAGAAGCGAAAAATTACCAAAATCAACACGATGGCAGGGTGTATGCTACTGGTTTCAAGGAACACGATGCACGCATAATGTTTGGATTGAATAAATCCTGGGGATATTCCTATCTGAATGCTTCAGTGTTTAACGACCTGCAGGATATACCGGACGGAAGTCGTGATTCATTAACTCGAAAATTTACTTATCAGATTTCTGATGCAGATGCAGTTCGTCCAATAGTTCCGGAATCAGTATTAAACTCGTATAGCATTCCTGTTTTGCATCAATATGTGCAACTAAGCCGTATTTATGATAATACGAGAATTCATCTTGGGAATGGTAATCTCCTGGTAAATCTCGGGTACCAATTTAGCCACAGAAGAGAATTTACGCACCCTACAGAACCTGATATACCCGGGCTCAATCTGCAATTAACTACATACACTTATGACGTAAAATACAATTTTACTTTAGGCGAAGGCTACGAAACCACGTTTGGGGTGAATGGAATGTATCAAAATAATACGCTGGGTTATGGTACTGATTTCCCTATCCCGGCATATAAGCAGTTTGATGTTGGGCCATTTTTTGTTGTTAAAAAAACTTTTGGAAAACTGGACCTATCTGGAGGAGCACGTTTTGACACCCGTTTATTTAACGGTCAGGCGGCTTATCTTGATACCACTGTGCCATATTACCCCAAACTCTATGTTGGCAACAAACCTGCATCAGGACAAAATATTACAGAGCAGTTTGCTGCATTAAAGAAAAACTTTTCCGGTCCTTCAGGAAGTTTTGGCGGCGCTTATAACTTCTCCGATAAAATTTTATTAAAAGCGAATGTTGCTTCCGGTTTCAGGGCGCCAAGTATTGCAGAGTTGTCTGCAAATGGGGCTGATCCGGGTTCACAGATTTACCATGTCGGCAATAGTGACTTTAAGCCAGAATTTAGTATCCAGGAAGATGTGGGTGCATTTCTTAATTTGGAAAGTGTTTCTGCAAGTGTGGATCTTTTTGATAACCATATAGAGAATTATATTTTTCAACAGCAAATATTAGATGCAAATGGCAATCCGGAAAGGGTTAATCCAGATGGTTCCGCTAATCCGAACGGGATCTATAGCAAGTTCACCTATGTACAGAGCAAAGCACGCATTGATGGAGGAGAGTTTTCACTTGATATTCATCCGATCCCTATGATTCATTTTGAAAATTCATTATCAGTAATTTATGGAACCAATCTGGGAAATGGGGCCAGTGTGCCAGA
>DATKQQ010000347.1:0-4119 GCA_035532615.1 Hanamia sp. | reverse complement strand
CTGAAATTATCCGGTCAAAGATGGACAGAACAAGGCGCACAGAATCTTGCCTGCCTAAGAGCCTTTACAAAAGCCATGAGGACAAGTGAAATCCGGGAATTGATAAAAGCTGCTTAAATTGGATATTTGTCTTACACCCTTCTAAAGATTTTTCAAATTTTTTTATTACTTTTGCGCCCCATTCAGCATTTTGTGTTTTAGCTGAAGATGATTTCTTATAAAACATATTGCCCACATGGCTCCATAAGTTCCCGTCTGTTCGGGACGCCGGCAAGGGTGTAAAAGTAAATAGATTAATAATGCCAAAAGTTAAAACCAACTCCAGCGCCAAGAAACGCTTTAAAGTAACCGGTACAGGTGAAATTACCTACCAAAAAGCTTTTAAACGACACATTCTTACAAAGAAGACTACTAAACGTAAACGCGCCTTACGCAAAAAAGGAACAGTCAGTAATCCCAACAGGCCTTTTGTTATGAGACTCCTCAGGATGAAGTAGAACTAACCTCGAAAATAAAAATTACACTTAAATAATTTGTTTCCGTAACCGCAGGCTGGAAACTAAAACTTAAAATCAAAAAATATTAAATATGCCACGTTCATCAAATGCAGTAG
The DNA here is from genome assembly GCA_035532615.1 of Hanamia sp. Taxonomy (GTDB): domain Bacteria; phylum Bacteroidota; class Bacteroidia; order Chitinophagales; family Chitinophagaceae; genus Ginsengibacter. The sequence goes on along the minus strand of DATKQQ010000347.1, from coordinate 3,506 downwards.
CATCAAGGGCAAGAAGAAAAAAAATTCTTAAAGCCGCAAAAGGTTATTACGGAAAAAGGAAGAATGTTTATACCGTTGCAAAGAATGTAATGGAAAAGGGAATGACCTATAGTTATGTAGGCCGTAAACTTAAAAAACGTGAATATCGCACTTTATGGATTGCCCGTATCAATGCTGCAGTAAGAGCCGAGGGAATGACTTACAGCCAGTTCATTCATAAATTGAATGAAAAGAATATCGATCTTAACAGGAAAATTCTTGCTGATATGGCAATGAATGAACCCGAGAGTTTTAAGAATCTTATTTTATCAGTAAAATAGTTTTTTAATAGATTTTAATCTTCAAAACGTTCCTGCAGTTCTGTGGGGACGTTTTTTTTGTAAAATAAATTCATCATTCATTTACATTTGTAAATATTTTTCAAATACGATAATATTTTTCAATGAATAATACATATAGGGATCTCGTAGATCAAACATTTAATTTTCCCCAGGAAGATTATGATCTTAAAGATGGTTATCTCCAATACAACGGAGTGGATGTAAAAAAACTAATTGATAAATATGGAACGCCTCTGAAGTTTACTTATCTCCCTAAAATAGGGATGCAGATCAATAGCGCAAAGAAAATGTTTGCCAACGCGATTAAAAAACATAAGTACGAGGGAAAATACAATTATTGCTATTGCACCAAAAGTTCGCACTTTTCTTTTATTGTAGAAGAAGCCTTAAAATACGACATTCACCTTGAGACCTCTTTTGCTTACGATATCGAGATCATTCTTAAACTATATGAAAGAAAAAAAATAACAAAAGACACTTTTATAATATGCAATGGATTTAAACAAAAGTCCTACACGGGCCGCATTGCGCGGCTTTTAAATACCGGGTTTAAAAATGTAATTCCGGTTCTTGATAATAAGGAAGAATTAAAAACCTACCGCAAATCAGTAAGGGTCCCTTTTAATGTCGGTATTCGTGTAGCTGCTGAAGAAGAACCCACTTTCCCTTTTTATACATCACGGTTAGGCATACGCGCGAAAGATATTCTTGAGTTTTACGTGGACAATATTGAAGGATATGAAGACAGATTTCAGCTAAAGATGCTTCACATTTTTCTGAACAAAGGAATTAAAGATGATATCTATTACTGGAGCGAATTAAATAAGATCATTAATTTATACTGCCAGCTTCGAAAGATTTGCCCCGAACTGGATTCTATCAATATTGGAGGAGGTTTTCCCATAAAGCATTCGTTGGGATTTGAATATAATTACCAATTTATGATCAACGAAATAGTGAGGAATATAAAAGTGGCTTGTAAGAAATCAAAAGTGCCCATGCCCAATATATTTACCGAATTCGGAAGCTATACTGTTGGCGAAAGCATGGCGCATATTTATAGTGTGATCGGCGAAAAGAAACAGAACGATCGTGAAACATGGTATATGATTGACTCTTCTTTTATTACTACACTACCCGATACATGGGGCATAGGCGAAAAATTTCTGATGCTCCCTGTGAATAAATGGGACAATGAATACCAGCGTGTAACCCTTGGAGGCATAACATGCGATAGTCATGATTATTATGATTCTGAAGAACACATCAATGAAGTTTTTTTACCCAAAATAACCAATGGCGAACCTTTGTACGTTGGGTTCTTTCATACCGGCGCTTACCAGGATCAGATAAGTGGATACGGTGGAATAAAGCATTGTTTGATCCCCTCTCCAAAATATATTGTTTTAGACCGTGATAAAAATGGCAAACTGATAGATTGGGTGTATGCTAAGGAACAAAATGCTGCGAGCATGCTGAAAATATTGGGATATAAATAAATGTTGTATTGTTTTTGGCTAAAATATACAGACTGATTTCAATATTATAGAATTGGTTAATTGTATTTTACACTCTTTAAAATACCTCTCCTATATTCACAAAAAATCCACCCGAGCCTTTTTCACCAAAACCATAATCTATGCAAACATTTGCCCTGGAAAATTTATTTGCCATCAGTCTGATCCCTAATCCATAACCAGGATAAAGTTGGCTATACACAGGTGAAATATCACCTGAAAAAGTTTCCATGTTTACAAAGACTACGCCACCAACCAGCCCATTTCTTGATATGTGATACCTGTATTCGGTTTCAAAATAGGCCATACTTTTACCCCGAAACCTTGATTGAACATACCCACGACCGGTATTATAACTATCGTCCCATCCTGTACTGGGGAGAAGTAAATAAGGAGGGGTACCACCGGCAGTTAGCCAGTCAAACATCCAAAAGGCCAACACATTTCCCGACCGTTTTGGGAATTGTAAATAAGCCCGCGAATCAATTTGAATTGAAGTCCAGTTACTGTCGCTTCCGAGTGCCCTTTCACTTGTGCGAAAAGTAATATTGTAATAAACACCTTGTTGGGGATTTATTTGATTAAGCCTGGAATCGTATAGAAGTCTGAAAACAGGTCCGGAAGCGGACTCCTTTTTGCCCATATCCGCAATTACATTTTTGGCTATATTATCAGGTACTTCATCTTTAGGTTCAATATTAAAAAAATGATCATAATAATAGCCCACGCCTATATAAAGATTGTTGGCCAAAGATTTCAAAACTGTCTGATGAAGTTTAATACCCAGAAAATTAATATTATATGAGGTATTGGGTTCGTTTGGGCCTCCTAAACTATAAATGTTGGTTGGGTATTTAATATACCTGAAATCTGAAATAAAATTAATGCGGTTTCCTTTTGACCAAAGATTGGCCTGCAAAGGGAGTATAATTTGATTGTATTGAGAATAAGTAATACTTGAATTGACGCTTGATATTTTAGTATTGGTTATCGTATCAGAATAAAAGGCCATGTTACCGCTAATAAGTCCTGCAAATCCGGTTTGCAATGAATATCCAACAGCAGGTAATATTGAAAAATGCATTTTGGTATCCCGCCTTAACTGATCATCATTAAGTACCGGGTTCGTTTTTGGATGAAAAATGCCTCTTACTACATCAAGCAAATCTTTTTGAGGTGTTTTGATCTTTTCATTTTGATTATCAACATGAGGCATAATTGTATCTTTTTTTTCAACATGACTCGTAGAAGAAGAATCATTATTTCCCATGGAGCTTTCATTAACCGACCGCCCATAATTGTATCCGTAAAACAATAATAGAAATGAGAATAATAAGATTAATTTCATTTTCAAAAGACAGGGTTGATTATTTAAGGGAGAAAGATAGTATTAAAAGTATCTCACAACAGGGATGCAATATATGTCAGTTTTGAATTCCCTAATTCTCCTTATTTTTTTTAGTAAATATTTTACATTATTCAATAATGATTTAATTAAAAATAATTGAATTGAGTAGGAAGTGAGGGATTATTTCCCTCACTGTCCTCTCACACCACCGTACGTACCTGCCGGTATACGGCGGTTTGACTAAAGTGATTTACTTGGTTATATGCTTTCGTTGGCTAAGCTCCTCTTACTTTTTACTTT
>DATKQQ010000346.1:0-4202 GCA_035532615.1 Hanamia sp. | reverse complement strand
CAGTTTGTATTATGGCATTTTTAATATTTCCCTGGTTTCTGTTAAAAAATGGTAATGGGATAGATACGCCAATGCCGTTATAATCATGCACATAACTGCCCAGTCTATCGTAATTAGCATTGATGGTAATATCTGGTTTGGCATAAGCTTGCTGCAATCTTAAATTATAATTACTGAAAACTATGTCGGCATTCAATGCTTTTAAATCTGGTCTGTTTGCGAGTGCTGAATCAATTAAAGATTGATAGCTACTTTGCGCAACCGAATTATTAGAAAGGTTTGAAGTTTTCACAACCGGTATAATATAGCCATTGGGGTTAAACCGGATCATCAGCTTCAATTCACTTTGAACGTCATTGATATTCGTTTGCAGATTATCATATTCCGCTTGCAAAGTGTAGAGTTGCGATTGGATTCTTATTACATCAATAGGCGCCATAAATCCTTTTTTTACCTGTTCTTCAAAAGCGGGGACAATTTTTTGAAGAGAAGAAATTTCGAGTTGATATAATTTAGAAGATTGTTCGAGAAAATAAATATTATAAAAATCATTTCTTAATACAAATCGCAATGTCCTAAGCAGATCATAGAATTGAAATTGGGCTATATCAATTCCCGATTTTGCAAGATTAATTTCTTTATTTCTTTTACCGGCAAGCCTTATTAGTTGCGATACCTGAACGGATATTTCCGGTTCAAAGAATTTATGGGTACTAAAATTGTAAAATCCATTTGTATAAGAGAAATCGGGATTGTCATATAAACTGGCAGTAATAACCGTGGCCCTTGCTGAGTCTATACTATATTTTTGGGCTATCAAATCAAGGTTGCTATCCAGAAAAGCAGTTTCTGCCTGTTGCATTGTTAGTTGTAATGTATCCTCTGGGGGAAGAAACAAAGTATTCTGTGCGTACAAATCTCTTATGCACATAGAGCAAATTAGGAGTAGGAATGCTTTCCTCATTACGTTTTATTTATTAAATCAATTAAAGAACAGACTATGGAACAAATTATTATTTGATATTGTTTTATTACAATTTTTTTATGGAATCTGGTTCTAGTGAAAAGTAAAAGCTGAATCGCTTTTGAAATCATACTTTAGGTGGAGGAACTAAAATATCGTAAGAGATGGAAGTGATTTTTGATTCGGTAAAGTCTTTGAAGAGATCATTTCCTTTTTTAAAAAAGAAATTTTTTACGTCAGAAAAAAATGGTTGAAAAGAGTATTGATAAAAATTGATGATGCGAAAGTTTTGACCACTGTCATTATTTTCGTCATCGGCATGATGATCATAACCTAACTTAACTCTTATCAATTCTACTACATTGGTGATATTGTCCAATTGATTTCCATCAGTATCATATATATCAGCTCCAGTTTTCTGGGGCATAAACGTAGATGAATTCAATTGTGAAACCAATAAGTCAAATGCAAGTAGCCTTCTCATTTGGGGGCAAAGGTAGAGGAGTAAATAAATTACATTTATTAAAAATTCGCTAAATGTTTTATTCCGGTTTTACTTCCTAAACTTTAAAGATAGATGAGAAGTTGGTATCTGTTTTCCCTGAAAATTTTTACATTAAATCAACAAATGACATTTATCCTATCGGGATCGAGAGGTATAAGATAAAATAAAACTCTGGCCAGATAAAAGTTCAATTCCACTTTTCACCGAATTACCTTCTTAATCTTACAAATGCTTCCATAGCTGCATATTTAGTAAGTCCGAGACTGGCATATAAATTAGCGGTATTGGCATTTCTTTCTTCAGCTCTTTGCCAGAATTCGCGTTCATCGCTTCCCTGGAAAGGGACAGAATCTTTTTGAGACTGATGAATAAATATTCCAAACCGTTTTTTTCTTACTTGTTCTGGGCTCAGGGGCACCGCCATTTCAATTTCGCTGATATCCCATTCTTCCCAGGCTCCTTTATAGAGCCAGATATAACAATTTTTCAGCCATTCATTATCTTTCCCTTTCTTTATTTCATCAAGCGCTGCAAGAATAATATCAAGACAAACTTTATGCGTTCCATGCGGGTCTGCAAGATCACCGGCACAAAATATTTGCTGAGGTTTTATCTTACGCATAAGCTTTACAGTTATGTCCACATCTTCTTTCCCCATTGGATTCTTTTCGATGGTTCCGGTTTCATAAAATGGTAAGTTCATGAAATGGATTTGATTATCAGTTAGGCCTACGTATTTGCAGGTAGCCCGAGCTTCACAGCGACGTATCAATCCCTTTATTTCTCTTATTTCGGGACTATCCTGTTCGGTAGATTTTTTATTTTTTATGAATTGAGAAGATGTCTCAAAAACTTTTTTACTGATGGTATCATCTATATGAAATATTTCTTCAAAGCCTACGGCAAAATCCAGGAACCTGGTTACAAATTCATCTGTTACAGCAATGTTGCCGCTGGTTTGATAAGCCAAATGTACCTCATGACCCTGGTCGTGCAGACGCATAAATGTGCCGCCCATACTAATAATGTCATCATCCGGGTGAGGAGAAAAAATGATAACTTTTTTAGGGTAAGGTACACTTCTTTCAGGGTGGTTGGACCTGGTGTCATTGGGTTTTCCACCTGGCCATCCGGTGATAGAATCCCGGAGCATATAATATACTTCAAGATTGTTTTCATAAGCATTTCCTTTTTCTACCAAAAGATCGCTTAACCCGAATTCATTATAATCGTGATCGGTAAGGCTTAAAACCGGTTTGTTTAGTTGCATCGCCATATTGATAACGGCTCTTTTAATAATTTTTGGAGTCCATTCACATTCGCCGGTAAGCCATGGAGATTTGAATTTTGTTAATTCAGAAGCTGCTTCTTTATCTAAAACAAAAGTACAATTATCGTGGTGTTGTAAAAGGGAGGCAGGAATTTCTTCGGTTGGCTTGCCTTCAACTGCTTTTTGAATTACCGGCGCTTTTGTTTTTCCCCAGGCCATTAAAATGATTCGACTTGATTTCATTATTGTACTGATTCCCATACTAATGGCCATTCGTGGCACTTCAGACATATTTCCGAATTCCTGTGAATTGGCAATTCTTGTGGAATTATCCAAAGCAATCAACCTTGTTTTTGAATACATTGGTGAGCCGGGCTCATTAAAACCAATGTGGCCGTTGATACCAATACCAAGTATCTGTAAATCTATACCTCCGGCTTCTTCAATTTTTCTTTCATATTCGGCGCAATGTTCTTTTATCTTATCTTTCGGGATCATGCCATTGGGAAGAAAATAATTTTGCGGGTCAATATCTGTTTGCTCAAATAAATATTTGCGCATAAAATAATGATAGCTATTAAGAGCATCGGCCTCCATTGGATAATATTGATCGAGATTAAAAGTGATCACATTTTTAAAACTCAATCCTTCTTCATTGTGCATTCTCACCAGCTCAGCATATAATGATTTTGGCGTAGAACCGGTAGCAAGGCCAATTACGGCTTTTTTACCCAGAGAATTTTTTTCTTTAATAAGAACTGAAATGATTTCAGCAACATACTTCGATCCTTCTGCAGGAGTTTCAAAAATTTCAACAGGAATTTTTTCAAGTGAATCAGAAAGGTTGATAGTAAGCGGCATAATAATTTGAGTTTTTAAATTTGATTGATAGTATTTTAAGAATTAAAAATGAAAAAATAAAAAGGAGGATTTTAACGATTTACCTATAAGTATAATTATGCTTGATCATTAAAATATTCTTTACTAATTCAATTTTAAAAGTTGTAAAAATATATTCTTTTATTGATAAAGTTTCCGATATAGATTATTATTTAAATCGGTTAAGAATCGGGGAATAAATTGCCACAATAGAGATATATTTAATAATGTATAATTATAGTAATTTATTTTAAATTCATTTTCATGAGTTTATATAATTATATATTTGGTGTGGGTTTTTCGGGAATAAAATCGATTTATGGCATAGAAATTGCACATAAAGAAGAGATTTTTTACAAAAAAATAATAAGGAAAACCAAATCAAAAGAAATGCCAATGTTTTTAAAGAACTGAAAAAGAAAATAATCCAAAGAAGATTGAAAGACTATATCTCCATCTAAAAAATATTTATATACTAACCTTTTTTTGAGGATGAAGGTAATAAATCTCGAGAAAACTTGCAATCCTACCCCACCCAATCTATGAAATGGGTGTAACATAAATTTATAATCTAAACCTAATAG
>DATKQQ010000345.1:0-18443 GCA_035532615.1 Hanamia sp. | reverse complement strand
AAAAAATCACTATTGTCCGACAAAAATAATGAAAGGGTGAGCTAAAAAGCCACCCTTTTTTGTTATGTTGCTGTTACGACACAAACAATATAACATGGATAAAAGTAAAACATTTGTCGGACAGCCGATTCTATCACAGATTTTAGATACAATTCCCGTCATCTGTTATTAATGCTGCCAATCGCAAACACAAAGCGAACAGGTACTATAAACGCATTCCGTTTCGCGTCCATTTAGTAAGCCTTTTGTATGGAGTGTTCAGTTACTGTAATGGCCTGCGGGAGCTATGTGAAGGCATGCTGGCTTGTGAAGGCAAACTACTTCATTTGGGTTTTGACAAAGCCCCTGCCCGCAGTACCCTTTCAGATGCCAATACCAATCGCAACTACCTTGTTTTTGAAACTATTTACTTTGAACTCATCAAGAAATATCACAGCTTTATCTCGGACAGCCGGTTAAAAGGACTAAGTATCCGAAATTTAAAAATTATTGACAGTCCCACTATTCGTTTATTTAGTGATATTCTTCGGGGCGTTGGGCGCAACACATTAGATGGCAGCCGCAAGAAAGGGGGTATTAAAGTTCATACCATGATGGATGCTTTTAGTGGGGTAGCAGAATTTGTACGCATGACCGCAGCTAAAGTGCATGACCGCAAATTCCTTTATCACATTGATTTACCGGCGGGCAGCTTCGTGGTATTTGATAAAGCCTACAACCTGTACAGCCAGTTTGAAAAGTGGGCAAAACAAAAAGTATGGTTTGTAACACGGATGAAAGACAATGCAGTCTATCACGTAACAAAAGTACTCGTAGATAAAACAAAGAAACGAAATGCCAAGGGAGTTGTAAAAGAACAACTCATAACGGTAGGCTATAAAAATACACAAGGTGATATCATCAGGGTTAAGCTTCGCCGCATTGTATTTATTGCTGATGACGGCAAGGTATATGTCTTTATAACCAATAATATTACATGCCTGCTTCGCAGATCTCGCTCATTTACAAAAGCAGGTGGATGATAGAACTGTTATTCAAACAAATCAAGCAGAACTTCCCCCTGCGTTACTTCTGGGGCAATAGTGAAAATGCTATTAAGATGCAGGTCTATTGGGTATTGACAGCTCAATTACTCATGGTAGTTATCAGAAAAAAGGCAGCCACTAAAAAATCATTCGCCAACATGATAACCATTGTAAGGCTTCATCTTATGAGCTATGTAGAACTGTTTGAATTTATTAAAGACACTTATAAAGCATGGAGAAAAGCGGCTACTACACCAATAGCTTTCAGCCCATAAAATGATACCCAAACTACCCCCAGTTTTGAAACAAATTATTTTTTGACTCAAACTATTGAAATCACTGGCTCGTAGAAATTTTTGTGCTATTTTTAGTCGGACAATAATGTTAAAAAATAATAAAACTCTGAAGATAGAGATTGAATTTTCATAATGGGGTATATCTTAATTCAATCTCTTTTACGATTTTATCAACATACGGCAAATAAATAAATACTCTGAATTTGATTATAACAGGTAAGTTTAAACGAAAATGGTAATTTCTTACTCACCCTGGGTTGCAGACTCAGTGTAGTAGTAAATTTTATTATTTGTAGATTCTAAGAATAGCTGACGATAAAATATAAGTCTTATAAACAAAAGCAATTATCTTACAGGTAAATTCAACTTCTTACAAGCGAAAGCAATTAAACATGAAAAAAATTATTCTTCTCTCTCTACTTTTTATCAGCACACAATTGTTGGCACAAACTTCCACACAACAAATGCATCTGAATGATAAAGAATATCTCCAATACCAGGGCGTTAATGTGATGCTTGCCTGGGATTTTTATCCGGAAGGCCATCAAGGCGGCGTTGGCGTAATACAAAATGGTGAGCGTGTAGCCACCAATGGTGATATACGTTTAAGCCCCACACCGGGGCAATGGCAACCGATACCAAAAGTGGGAACACGGATGGTTGATAAAAAAACCGGAATTATCAGTGTACACATGGCCTACCCGAATGAAGCGATTGACCGCAAAGGTTTTAACCCTGTCATCTATCCTGATTTAAAATTTGGCTATACCATTCAGGTAGTACCAGCCGGAAAAGCTTTTAAAATAATTGTTGATTTGGACAGCGCGTTGCCTGATAAATGGATTGGTAAAGTAGGTTTCAATTTTGAATTATTGCCTTCTATTCTTTTTGGCAAATCGTATTACATGGATAAACAGTTTGGCATTTTCCCCAGGCAACCTAATGGGCAGGAATATATAGATGATGAAGGTGAAGCGCAGGTGATGCCGATGGCAACCGGCAACCGGTTAACCGTAGCGCCGGAAAGTGATAAACAAAGAATGATAATTGAGAACCTTAATGGAAATGGTTTGCAATTATTAGACGGAAGAGGAAAGTATAATAATGGTTGGTTTGTGGTACGCTCTCTCCTTCAAAAAGGAAAAGTAAAAGGCGCCGTAGAATGGCTCGTTACGCCACATGCTATTGATGGATGGATGTCGAAACCGGTGGTGCAGGTGTCACAGGTGGGTTATCATCCTGCGCAACAAAAAATTGCGGTAATTCAATTAGATGCGAATGATAAAAGAAAAATAAATGCATCCTTATTGCGCGTCAATGAAAATGGCGGCTTTGAAAATGTATTGCAATCCGCGCCTAAAGACTGGGGAAATTTCCTGCGTTATCACTGCTTGCAGTTTGATTTTTCAAAAATAAAAAGGCCCGGCATGTATGTGGTGAAATATGGTAATGATACCACCAATGTTTTTCAAATCAGTGATAGTGTGTATGTCGAAAATGTATGGCAGCCAACCCTTGAATATTTTTTGCCGGTGCAAATGTGCCACATGCGTGTGAATGATAAATATCGGGTATGGCATGGCTTCTGCCACATGGATGATGCACGTATGGCGCCCACGGATTCTGATCATTTTGATGGTTACAGCCAGGGACCTTCCACGCTTACAAAATACAAGTCGGGCGAAACAGTTCCGGGTTTAAATGTCGGTGGCTGGCATGATGCGGGTGATTTTGATATTCGTGTTGAATCGCAGGCGGAAACCGTGTATGGATTAACGTTAGCTTATGAAACGTTTGACCTGAAATATGATAACACCAGCATCAATCAACATACACATATTGTGGAAATTCAACAACCCGATGGCAAGCCTGATGTGTTGCAGCAAATTGAACACGGTTTGTTATCTATTGTTGGTGGTTATAATAGTTTGGGTAGATTTTATCGGGGCATTATTGAGCCCACATTACACCAATACACTACGTTGGGCGACCCGACGAATATTACCGATAATAAATTTTATAATGAGGCAAAATCAAAGGTTGATACGCCTGCTTTTGGTTCGCCCAATCCTCCTGATGACCGTTGGGTGTTTACTGAAAATAATCCCCGGAGAAGCCTTGAAGTTGCAGGCGCCCTGGCTGCTGCAAATCGTGTAATGAAGGGCTTTAATGATACACTTGCCAATGATTGTTTGAACATTGCAGAGAAGGTTTGGAATAACGCAAAAGACAACAATCCCGGCGACAGAATTGAACTGGCAACAGAATTATACATCACCACAAAAGATAAAAAATATGCTGATTTTTTAGTGGCGAATAAAGAGGTAATTGCAAAACAAATTAATAATTATGGCTGGATCGTTGGACGTGTATTGCCAATGATTAATGATCCAGCTTTTACCAACACTATTACTGATGCGGTAAAAGTTTTGTTTGATAAAATTAAATTGCAGGCAAAAGAAACACCTTACCAGGTTCCCTACGAACCCAATATCTGGGGCGCGGGTTGGGACATTCAGCATTTTGGTTACAAGCAATACTTTTTACATGAAGCTTTTCCAAAAATTGTTAGCACTGATTATATGTTAGCTGCACTGAATTTTATTTTAGGTTGTCATCCGGGTACTAACACCGCATCGTTTGCATCCGGCGTGGGTGCGCATTCTATGATTCCAGCGTATGGTTTTAACCGTGCAGACTGGTATTATATTCCCGGTGGTATTGCATCAGGTACGGCGCTGATCCGTCCTGATTTTCCTGAGTTGCTGGCGTTCCCTTATTTATGGCAACAGGGAGAATATGTTTTGGGTGGTGGTACTACGGATTATTTATTTTTGGTGCTGGCAGCGAATAAAGTGCTAAACGAAAAGCATTAAATGACCTGTTTATTAAAACATAAGTTTTTAATTTTTACACCTCTTATGATTTAATAGAAAACCTTTAAAAGTCTCTCATGAAATTAAACCTATTAGCGATCACATTATTTATTTCATTATCATCATTTGCTCAATCCACCAACCTTGATACTATCGAATCGCAGATGCGTTATGCCGCAAAACAAGGTTTGTTGGATGAATATTATCCTCGGAATATTGATACCTTATATGGCGGGTATTTAAGTACATTTTCATTCGACTTTAAACCCGTGGGTGCACAGGATAAAATGATTGTAACACAGGCGCGCAATGCATGGTCAACGGCAAAGGCAGCCCTATTTTATCATGATGCTTCATATATACCCATGTCCCGCCATGGTTTTTATTTTCTGCGTGATAAGATGTGGGATAAAAAATATGGTGGTTTCTATAATTTGGTAGCGAGAGACGGCACACCAAAAAGCAAAATGAAACAAGCTTACGGAAACGCATTTGCGATTTATGGTTTGTGCGCTTACTATCAATGTTCGGGAGATACCGCCGCATTAAACCTTGCAAAAAAAACTTTCCTTTGGCTTGAAAAATACAGCCACGATCCGATTTATAAAGGCTACTATCAATACCTAAACAGAGATGGATCGCATGTGATCAGAACCGCCGATATAAAAAGTACCCAGGATATCGGTTATAAAGATCAGAATAGTTCCATACATATTTTAGAAGCGTTAACCGAATTATATAAAGTTTGGGAAAACCCTTTGGTGAAAGAACGATTGCAGGAGATGCTGGATTTGATTCGGGATAAAATGATTACCTCAAAAGGTTATTTACAATTATATTTTACTTACGACTGGAAACCCATTTCTTATCGGGATTCTTCTGACGCAGTCATCAAAAAAAATCATTACATAGATCATGTTTCTTTTGGCCATGACGTGGAGACGGCTTATTTAATGAAAGATGCCACAGAAACCTTAGGAAATATGCATGATGCTAAAACATTAGCTATCGGAAAGAAAATGGTTGACATGGCTTTGCGCAATGGCTGGGATAAAACGCTTGGGGGATTTTATGATGAAGGATATTATTTTAAGGACAAACCAGGTTTAACCATCACCGACAAAAGCAAAAACTGGTGGTCGCAGGCAGAAGCCCTGAATACCTTGCTGATGTTTTCGGATATGTATCCCAGTGACACGATGCATTACTTACAAAAGTTTTTTAAACAATGGCAATATGTACAAACCTATCTTATTGACCATACAAATGGCGGGTGGTATGAAGAGGGCCTCGATAATCAACCCTGGCGCAAAACTGCTTTGAAAGCACAAATATGGAAATGCACTTATCATAATTTTCGTGCGTTGACGAATTGCATTAACAGGATTGAGAAAGATAAAAAGAAGAACTAAATCAATAAACAAAGTATTCATCATGCTTAGGTTATCAAAATAGGTATTGCCAAATTTTATGGAAATTTGGAACTTCAGTTGCTGTACTTTAATTTGATAAGGCATGGAAGAAGAATCGTTAGTGGTATATGGATCAAAGCGTGTAATCATTACTGTTACAGCCGTTGTTTGTGCGCTTCTCCAGATATTGGATACAACTATTGTAAACATTGCATTACCTACCATGGAGGGAAGCCTTGGCGCTTCTCTTACTGAAATTACCTGGGTCATTACCGCTTATGCAATCGCCAATGTGATTGTAATGCCTATGACAAGCTGGCTAAGTCAGCAATTCGGGCGTCGAAACTATTTCGCCGTCTCTATTGTAATTTTCACTTTCTCATCATGGGCTTGCGGAAATGCCACCGGCATAGAGGAATTAATTATTTTCAGATTTATCCAGGGATTGGGGGGAGGAGCCTTACTGGTAACTGCGCAAACTATTATTACGGAAAGCTACCCCATAGAAAAAAGAGCCATGGCACAAACCATTTATGTGCTGGGAGTAATTGTAGGGCCTACACTTGGTCCCCCACTTGGAGGTTATATCGTAGATAATTATTCGTGGCCTTATATTTTTTACATTAATATTCCGGTAGGAATAATTGCCACCTTGCTCACTTTACAATTTGTGAAAAGCCCCAAATTTGCCGAAAAAGTAAAAGCCCGGTATGTTGACTGGCTGGGTATTGCTTTATTAATCATTGCCATAGGATCATTGCAATTCATCCTCGAAAAAGGACAGGAAGATGATTGGTTCAACAGTTCGTTAATCATCTGGCTTTCGGTTTGTAGTTTTTTTGGGTTTTATTTTTTTATCTGGCGGCAGCTTGTATATAAATATCCCATTGTAGAATTAGGAGTTTTGAAAGACAGGAATTTGTCTCTTGGCAGCATCTTTTCTTTTGTATTGGGATTTGGTTTGTATGGCTCTACTTTTATTATCCCCCTTTATACCCAAACCATCATGGGATGGACGGCATTGCAGGCAGGGTGGCTTATGATTCCAAGTACTGTTTTTACGGCAATCATGATGCCCTTTGTGGGCAAGATGATGGAGCAGGGAGTATCTTTTCGTATCCTCATTACATCGGGCATGATCATATTTTTTATTTACAGCATGATGGCTTATAAAGTACTCACGCCTAATACGCCAAGCGAGGCTTTTTTCTGGATACTTGTCATTCGTGGGATAGGGCTTGGCCTTCTTTCTATCCCCATTACTACAATGGCTCTTTCTACTTTGAAAGGAAAAGAAATCGGCCAGGGCGCTGCTCTGTCGGGGATGTTAAGACAATTAGGGGGATCTTTTGGCGTGGCCATTATTTCTACTTATCTCACAAGTGATATCCAGGTACATCGCAACGACTTACTTACACATCTTAATATTACTGATCCTACTGTACAGCAACATGTGAAAATGATCGCAGGAGGTTTTTATGCAAAAGGATTGCCTGGAGATCTGGCAACGAAATCCGCGAACAAATTATTAGACGGAATGGTGGATGTGCAATCAACCGTACTTTCCTACATGGATGTGTTTTTGTGGATAGGTGTTATGTTTTTGGTTTGCGTACCGTTTGTAATTCTCTTTGTAAAAAATGCAAAACGAAAAGTAGATCTGAAACATGTGGGAGAATAGATATTATATAATTTTTTGAAACTTTCATAAAGTAAATTACTCTTTCCTCATTAATATTGTGCGTTATCAGGCATTTCACGGATTGTATTATCCCGCAGTAATCACACTATTACATTTTATAGATGCTGAAATGCCGACACCATCAGCAGTTTTTCCTTCTATTATTACAGTTTTAGCAGAACCGGATTCCATAAGGGTTGCTTTGCCACCTCCCATTAATGGCATTTCTAAAAAACTGGTACCTCCATTAATCTCATAAGATTTTCCTTTGAGTAATTTTCCGAAAGCAGCCTTAAAATAAAATTTGCTAGTTCCTTTTTTAGCGGCATCTTTATCATCTATTATTAATTGCACGCTTGATAGTTCATTGTCGGCTTTGTTTTTTTCCGAATATTGATTACCGAAAGAATTTTTTCCTGTCAATCCTTCACTGCAGGTTGGATCTTTGCTGATAACCGTATATGTTCCTGCAATAGTGCCTCCGGTAAGAGTTACTGTAATTTCTGTTCCGGCATCCATGCCTGTCGAATTACTGGTGATAGATTGAGCAGCTGAGTTGGAGTGTGAAGTACCTGATACATCACCAGGTTTATTTCCTAAATTATGGCAGCTTAAAAAAAACATTGTTGTGGCCAGGAGGATGATTTTTTTCATTAGTTTTATTTTTTTGAAAAAGTATTAAATAATTATTGATTACTATTCTCCGAAATTGATCTGATTTTTATTGTAAAGAAGGTCGCTTCTGCTATCATTTCTACTGTGCGTGTGCAGATAATACCTCCTATATTGATGCCGAAAATATCTCCTGATGCACTTCTTAATTTTTAAGAAGAAAACATCAACAGTGCCACAAATGTGGCAGACCACCTGACTTCCTTTAAGTGTCATTTGCTTCCGGTGTGGTTCGAAAGTTGGTTGTTATTAACATACAAAAGATCATACAGGCTTTTCCAATCAAGTGTGTTGATAATTGTATTTACCGAACGGCTGGTACCTTCTACATGCACCACTATATTTTGTATTTTATCACAACTATTTTTTTTTACTTCCCCAAGAACACTTTGTTTATTTTTAAAGTTTTTGCTAAAAGAAGCAGGATAATTATTATTTTCTCTCGGTAAATAATTGCCAAATAACACCGTAACGATACAGGCAGGATTATTAAAAACAAACCCCCATGGAATTGTTAATTGATAGTTTTGCCTGTCAGGCTTTACATTGCTTCTCAACAGATAAATCAGGAAAGTAAAAAAAAATATTTTTAGATTCAATTTTTTCATGTCACATAGCACTTAGTTCATAATCGGTAATGTATATTTTGGTTTGAACAACGCATTTTTAATTTCTCATTTCATAAAGCCATTTGGATAAACAGTCACAACCTTGGTTTCCAAATAATTTCCAGTGCTTTATTTTTCATACCGGTATATCGGGCCAGCATAAATAGATAATCGCTCAGGCGATTTATATATTTTATAATTAACGGATTTATTTCCGCGCCACTTTCCATTAAGGCAACGCAGCATCTTTCTGCGCGCCTGCATACACATCTTGCTACGTGGATAAAGGAAACTGATGGAGAACCTCCGGGTAAAATAAAATTTTTCATGGGTGGAAGTTTGGTATCCATTCTGTCCATTTCTTTTTCGAGCAATTCTACATCACTTTCATGTAGGTCCGGAATAGGCATTTTAGTATTTTTCTTAGGGTCGCATGCCAATTCAGAACCGATTGTAAATAAGCGGTCCTGGATTTCTTTTAAAATAATTTTTGCTGCTTCGTCATTGCAATAATCTGAGACGAGCCCAATGTGAGAATTCAGTTCATCCACCGTACCATAGGCTTCAATGCGAGGGTTGCTTTTAAAAACTTTGGTTCCGCCTATGAGACTTGTTTTGCCTGCATCTCCTGTTTTGGTGTATATTTTCATTGCCATAATGATATCAGTTATTTCGATTTAAAAATTAATGTTTTGCAGATATAAATGTACAATGAAAATGCGGAAGGGTCATTGTTTCGTGACGGAGAGAAGCCGGGTTCTGATTTAATAACATCTCTGTCACCAGGCATTAGCATTATTAGTATTTATTATTGTACTTCGGGAAAGCCACTAACCTGTTTTAAACAGTTGTCATTTTCTTTTCATTCAAGCGATCGCTTTCAATAACGCCGTCTTTTAAACGTATGATGCGGTGAGCATTTTCTGCGATATCTTCTTCGTGAGTTACTAAAATCACTGTATTGCCTTCTGTCTGAATTTTATCAAAAATGTGCATGATCTCTACTGAAGTTTTTGAATCAAGGTTTCCGGTGGGTTCGTCAGCAAGAATGATGGAGGGGTTATTTACCAATGCCCGCGCGATGGCCACACGTTGATTTTGACCGCCTGATAATTCATTGGGCTTATGATGACTTCTATCGGCCAGGCCAACCCTGTCGAGCATTTCGAGGGCGAGTTCTGTTCTTATTTTTTTGGTAGTACCATTATAGATCAATGGCAATGCTACATTTTCTGCTGCTGTTAAGCGTGGTAATAAATTGAATTGTTGAAAAACGAAACCAATTTCTTTATTTCGAACATCAGCAAGATTATCGTCTTGCATTTTACTTACGTCTTCGCCATTGAGAATATATTTACCTGCGGTGGGAGAATCAAGGCAACCAAGCAAATTCATTAAAGTTGACTTTCCACTTCCACTTGGCCCCATAAGAGCTACGTATTCATTCTTAAATATTTCGAGAGTAATTCCTTTTAGTACCTTTAATTCCTGCTTACCGAGATAATAACTTTTTTGAATATTTTCTAAATGAATAATTGAAGCCATATTTTTTATTTTAGCTTTGAGCCATGAACTTCCAGCATTGAATTATGAGTTATCAGCAAACAATGTCTTGTCTTAATTTCTAATTAACAAATCAGCACATTAGCTAATTTTCTTTATTACCTTAGGAACTTTAAAAAATTCATCATCGTGCAAAGGAGCATTTTTAAAAACATCATCTTTGGATACTTCACCTTTCACTTCATCTTTTCTGAAAATATTTATGTTTTCACTTATATGCAATAAAGGTTCTACTCCTTTTGTATCCAATTCATTCAATTTATCAATAAAACCGATCATCTTTTCAAGTTCAATTTTAATTTCCTGTTTTTCTTCCTCATTAAACTCAAGCCTTGAAAGATTTGCCAGTTTTTGTATTAACGAGTCATTTACCTCCATTCGGCAAATATAATTGGTTTATTGTTTTATTGATTGAAGCCGAAAAGCATATAATTCCATTTATCATTTTTTGCATCTATATAAAAAGAAGTTTCTTGAAATAGAATTGCCTTTAATATACCTCAATTAGTTGTTTATAGAATTTAACATTAGCATAACCAATGTTTGGCCACAACTTTGTGCCGTTTATTAATACATTTTATTTAAAATGTATTTGTTTGTTATATAAAAAATATTCAAAATAAATAAAATTATAAATAGGAAAATCATATTTTACATGAAAAAGTTTATTGGATTCATTATTGTTTTTTGCATCACTCCTGCAATAATTTTTGCTCAAAAACCAAAACAACAAGCCTACGGGCAAAGAAATTTTATGGGAAGGGGCCCCGCAATCGGACAGGTAATTGGAAGAGTACTGAATGGCAAAAATAATAAAGGTATCGGTTTTGCTACAGTAGAAGTCTTAAGAGCTAAGGATTCAAGTTTAGTTACAGGCGTCCTTTCAAAAGATAATGGCGACTTTACTATTGATCAGCTTCCTTTGGGGAATTTCATTCTTCATGTAAATTTTGTTGGTAGCAATGCCATCTATCATCCTTTTGTTCTTACTCCTGATAATTCCAGTATTGATCTCGGTAATTTTAAACTTACTTCTGCTGCAGTTACGTTACATGGAGTAACCATAAATGCTAATCCGCCCGCTTATACTATGAGCCTGGATAAAAAGGTATTTGATGCCTCCAAAAGTTTAGTAAGTGCCGGTGGGGATGCAACAGATGTATTAAAACAAATACCATCCGTAAATGTAGATATTGATGGAAATGTAACACTAAGAAATGGCACTCCCAAAATCTATATTGATGGAAAACAAACTATATTAACCTTAGATGAAATCCCTGCAGAAAGTATTGCTAAAGTTGAAGTGATAACCAATCCCTCTGCTAAGTACTCTGCAGAAGGGATGTCTGGTATTATAAATATTATTTTGAAGAAAAACCGTAAACCCGGAATTAATGGCCTGTTGCGGGCAGGAGGAGACAGCCGCGGCGGCGCTAATGTGGGAGCTAACTTGAGTGTGTATAAAAATCCACTCAATTTTACCATGAGTTATTTTCTGCATCAGCATGCACAACCCTCTACGGAAACTTTATCAAGGCATAATATTATCGGCAATAACTGGCTTGATCAAAATACAGATGGAAAAAGAAGCGGTACTTTTCAGATGGGGCAAATTGGACTTGACTATTACGTGACTAACAGAAATACCATTTCATTAAATGGTAGAATGGGAGGCGGAAATTTCATTACCAATCAAACATTGAAAAGTAGCTTTTTGGATAGCACTCTAAATTTAGATTCTACCAGCAATAATATAACTTATAATAAAAATCACTTTCAATTTTACTCTGGAGACCTGGGTTTCAAACATACTTTCGCCAAAGAAGGGCATAATCTTACTGCCGATTTTAATCTGCAAACTTTTACCAATGGTGGAAACGGTAATTTTCTCACTCAATTTTTTGATAAGACCGGCAATCCAATACCTGGAAACCTTGTACAAACGAATAATTCTAATGGAAAAAGCAGCCATTTCTCCGGACAGGTTGATTATGTAAATCCTCTTACTGATAAATCTAAATTAGAAGCAGGATTGAAAACTACTATGCGTAATTACAGCAGTACTTACGATGTGTATGATGTTGATTCTACAGGCTCTTTTTTTAATAATTATTTGTCAAGCGACTATACTTTTGATGAAAATATATATGCAGCTTATTTGCAGTTTTCCAGCCAATGGGATAAGCTAAGTTACCAGCTTGGTTTACGGAGCGAAGATTATGTATATAGCGGTGCCATTCCAAGTCAATCACTCAAGTTTAAACCGGTAAGTGATAAACCGGGTTTGTATCCAAGCGCTTACCTGACCTATAAACTTACTACTTTTGACCAGATACAGCTCAATTACAGCAGAAGAGTAGATCGCCCTAATTTCTGGCAGCGTATTCCGTACATCAATTTTTCTGATCCTCAAAACCTTACTAAAGGAAATCCTGATTTGAAACCTCAATACACCAATTCATTTGAATTAGCTTATAATAAACTTTTTGGAATTAGTAGTAATTTCATGACTACTTTTTATTTCAGGAATACCCTTGATCAGATCACCCGTTATACAGAGCCTTTTAATAATTCAAGCGATACGCTTATCACTTATTCAATAAATGCCAATACCAATAATTCTTATGGCGCAGAATTCACGCTGGCTACCCCATTAACAAAATGGTGGGACATTACTGCCAACATGAACCTTTTTCAAACCAACATTTCTGCCAGTGTAAAATCTGTTTCCTTTTCCAGCAGCAAATTCAGTTGGTTTGCCAAACTAAATTCAAATATGAAATTGCCTTCACATTTCAGCATTCAGATTGATGGTAATTATAATGCTCCTATTGCCACTCCACAGGGAATATCTAAAGAATTTGGTTATGTTGACATTGGGATAAAGAAAGATTTTCTCAAAAAGAAAAATGCTTCAGTTAATCTTAGCCTGTCAGATATTTTCAATACAAGGGAGCATGAAAACAGCTATGCCATTCCGGATGTATTTACACAAAACAGTGTAGAAAAAAGAGCATCCCGTTTTGTCCGCCTCAACTTTACTTATAATTTTGGTAAACAGAACTTTCAACTTTTCCGTAAGAAACAAAACAAGAGTCAACAATCAAACCAGGGAGGAGAAAATGATCTGATACCTCAACAATAATTGGTAATTATTTTATATCTCTAAAAAAAGTATTTTTTCAATCATACCCGATATTTATTTGGGCATGTTTTTTTATAAAGATTGCCAATCTTTCAAAGGTTAGCAACCCTGGTTCATAAATACTCATTTTTTTAATTGCAAAACAGGAAACGTTTTTATTTATCTTCGCTTCCTTATGAAAAAGGAGAAAGAAACCGTGCCTGCCGGACACCCAGGCTTGACTACGGGACAGACAGGCCTACCTACCGGCAGGCAGGTTGTAATGAGTGGCATAAGACCTACTGGTTTTTTACATTTGGGCAATTACTTTGGTGCTATTCGCAATTACGTAAAAATGCAGGAAGACTATGAGTGTTATTTTATGGTGGCCGACCTGCATTCTCTCACTACGCATCCTGACACAAAAAACCTGAAAGCCAATGTTCACCGTGTGTTGGCTGAAAATATCGCCTGTGGTCTTGATCCTGAAAAAGTAGCTTTGTATTGCCAGAGTCATTTATACCAGACGGGTGAATTATATCTTTATTTAAACATGTTGGCGTATAAAGGCGAGTTGGAAAAAACAGCCACTTTTAAAGACAAAGCGCGCCAGCATCCAGATAATATTAATGCCGGATTATTGACCTATCCTGTGTTAATGGCTGCTGATATTTTAATTCACCGTGCAAAATATGTTCCTGTAGGGAAAGACCAGGAACAACATTTGGAAATTGCCAGAAACTATGTAAACCGTTTTAATCATCGCTATGGCGAAGTATTTCCGGAGCCTTATGCTTTTAATTTTAATGCTGATTTGGCAAAAGTTCCTTCGTTAGATGGCTCGGGCAAAATGAGTAAAAGTGAGAATCAAATGGCTACTTTATATCTGGCTGATGAAGATGATATTATCAGGAAAAAAATAATGAAAGCAAAAACAGACAGTGGCCCTGTGGATAATAATTCTATAAAGCCTGATTATATTGAAAATTTATTTTCATTAATGAAATTAGTAAGTACACCTGAAACATTGGAATATTTTGAACAAAAATTTAATAATCGCTCTATCCGATATGGCGATATGAAAAAACAATTGGCAGAAGATATGGTTCAGTTCATTTCACCTATCAGGCAAAGAGTAAATGCAATTCTCGCTGATGAAAAGTATTTACAAAAAGTGATGAAGCAGGGAGCTGAAAAGTCAATCGCCCATGCTGAAATCACGATGCGAAAAGTAAGAAATGCAATGATGTTGAATTATTTCTGAAATTGAAAAATAATCTAAGTTTTATCTTATTAAATTTTTATTTACTTTTAAATACCTGCTATGCAGAAGTTCTGTAAAATAAATAATCCAAATAAAAAAGCATAAGAATGGCAAAATTGAAAAAACCTAAACACATTGCGGTAGCAGGAAATATAGGAGCGGGTAAAACCACTTTAACCGAATTGTTGAGTAAACACTATAAATGGATTCCGCAATTTGAAGATGTGGATCACAATCCTTACCTGTATGATTTTTATGAAGATATGCCAAGATGGAGTTTCAATTTGCAAATATTTTTTTTGAACAGCAGGCTTAAGCAATTGCTCGAAATCCAGAAAGGCACCGAAACTGTGATACAGGATAGAACGATTTATGAAGATGCCAATATTTTTGCGCCCAATCTGCATGATATGGGATTGATGGATAAACGAGATTTTTCAAATTATTTTAATTTTTTTGAAACGCTTAAATCAATGGTGAAGCCGCCAGATCTTCTGATTTACCTGAAAACTTCGGTACCAACTTTAGTAGCACAAATTCAAAAACGCGGCCGCGAATATGAAGAGAATATCCGGCTCGATTATTTAAAAAAGTTGAATGAATTTTATGATAAATGGATTGAAGAATATAAAGAGGGACCTTTATTAATTGTGGATGCAGACAAAAACAAATTTGCAGAGAATAGCGAGGACCTGGGGGCTATTATTAATAATATAGACGCATTGTTGTATGGGTTGTTTTAATGGCGAGACCTGTAATAGTGTATATTTATTTCAATATTAGTATTGTGGCAATGTTTAGAATTAAATAGTATTTTTCTTTTTCTGTAATTGTAACTTTTAAAAATATTTTACTGAAAATCAATCCCACTTTGTTATGCTAATTACAAATAATAAAGTGATTGCTCATAGAGGTGCTTGGAAAAAAAAGGAGCTTCCACAAAATTCTATTGCATCTTTGCAAGCCGCTATATCGTTGGGTTGTGCGGGCTCGGAAGCTGATTTACAAATGACTATAGATAGTGCTTTAGTTATTAATCACGACCCGGTTTGGGGAGGATTAGCCATTCAAAAAAGCACTTTAAAGGAATTGCAGAAAACAAAACTTTCTAATGGTGAATTATTACCGGTACTCGCTGATTTTTTGAAAACTATTCGCCAACAAACGGTTACCAAATTAATATTAGAGATAAAGCCTTATGAGAGAAGAAGGGAATGGGCTAATATCACTGTTCAAAAAGTATTGAAACGCGTAGAACAAATGAAAGCACAAGGGTGTATAGTTTATATAAGTTTTGATTATGGAGTGCTGAAAGAAGTTTTGAAATTAGAGCCATCTGCAAATGTGCAATATTTAAATGGCGACAAAACTCCGGAACAATTAAAACAGGATGGAATCAGAGGCGCAGATTATCATTATTCGGTTTTTCACAAACATCCCGAATGGATTATTTCCGCTAAAGAGTATAATATTGATTTGAATGCCTGGACAGTAAATAATGCAAAAGAAATGAATTGGCTTTTGAAAAATAACTTTAATTTTATTACCACCAATCAACCTGAATTATTATTTAGGGAAATTGAAAAATCAAAAACTTTTAACCAAAAAATTAAAAAAGTAAGTAATAAATAAACTATGAAACTTAATAACAAACTTCTCGTAATTTTATCCATTTCATTATTTGCCTGCAACCATAAAATCACAACAGGCAAATCATTTACAGGTGCGGAAACTTATAATGCAGATCATAAACAAATAATCGTTTACACCACCGCAGAAAATACTGATTTTCGATTAACGCCCACCGATACATTGCATTTTAAAGATTTTGGCCAGCCGGTGGAAACACAGATTTGTATTTTTGTAGATCCAACAAAAACTTTTCAAACTATGATGGGTATCGGTGGCGCCCTGACAGACGCTGCAGCAGAAACTTTTTTTAAGCTGCCAAAAGATAAACAACAGGAATTATTAACGGCGTATTATAGTAAAGATAAAGGAATAGGATATACATTAGCAAGAACTAATATCGGCAGTTGCGATTTTTCGAGTGCCAGCTATACTTATATTAAAGAAGGTGACTCTGCCTTAAAAACTTTTAGCATTGATCATGACAAGCAATTTAAAATCCCTTTTATAAAAGATGCCATGGCAGCAGCGGGAGGTAAATTAACTTTGTTTGCAACTCCCTGGAGCCCTCCTGCTTTTATGAAAACCAATGATGACCTGCTTCACGGAGGAAGATTGAAGTCCGAATATTATCATAGCTGGGCCATGTATTATACTAAATTTATTAAAGCTTACCAGGCTGAAGGAATTCCAATATGGGGTATTACAATACAGAATGAACCAATGGCGAAACAAACATGGGAATCTTGCAACTACACGGCAGATGAAGAAAAGGATTTCCTTAAGAATGACTTAGGTCCTGTAATGAAAAGCCAGGGATTGGGAGATAAAAAAATAATAGGTTGGGACCACAACCGCGATTTAATTTATCAATGGTCTTCTACTTTATTAAATGATCCGGAATCGGCAAAATATTTATGGGGGATCGGATTTCACTGGTATGAGACCTGGACAGGTGGCAAGCCTATGTATGATAATGTAGGATTGGTACACGAAGCATTTCCAAATACGAATTTACTTTTTACAGAAGGATCCAACGAGTCATTTGATATAAATAAAATACATGAATGGAAATTGGGTGAACGATATGGTGAATCTATGATCCATGATTTTAATAATGGATCCGTAGGTTGGACAGATTGGAATGTTTTATTGGATCAACATGGCGGCCCTAATCATGTTGGTAATTTTTGTTTTGCTGCTGTTCATGGGAACACACAAACCGGTGAATTGATTTTTACCAATTCTTACTATTATATCGGTCAGTTTTCAAAATTCATTCATCCCGGTGCAAAAAGAATTATCAGTTCATCGAGCAGAAGTTCTTTGCAAACAACTGCTTTCAGAAATGAGGATGGAACTATTGCGACAGTAGTAATGAATGAAGGCGATACAAAAATTAATTATTTTCTTTTGATAAATGGCAAAGCCGCGGAAGTTACTTCTCTTCCACATTCTATTCAAACTTTGGTGTTTTAGAAAATAATTTTGTAGTAATAGATCTCCTCACTATTTTATTACATCGCTTCTTCAAAAATGTTTTCCTCCAGGCAGTTTTGTTTTAGTAATAAATAGTGATTTTTTAAGGAAGTCACTAAAGGAAAAGTGCGGTACGGCAATTCATGCTCTTTTGCAAATTTTCGGAATTCTTTAGTGATTTCGGGATAATGTACATGATTGATATTTGGGAAAAGGTGATGTACAATGTGAAAATTAAAACAACCCATAAAAAATCTTGTGAACAAATTATCGTGAGTAACATCATTGGTAGTTTGAAGAACATGCATCATCCAGCCAAAAGGTAATTTGTTTTTCGAATCAGGTTCCGGAAATACATTTTCAATATTAGCATGTGGAGACAACAAAACTATTAAAGCAAAAATACTTGCCGTAAATAGAAAAATGAGAAAAGCTAAAATAGATTGTAGCCATGTTATAGAAAGAACCAGTTTAGGTAAAATCAATATATAAAAAAAGAAAAAGAGTTTGAAACAAAAAAGTCTTACATATTCCACCGGCGGAATCTTTATCAGTTTATGAATAATATTTTTCTTATTAAAAAAATCTTTGAAATCCCTTACCAATAACAATTGGAAACGTAGAAAGGATAAAGCAAAGGTAAATAAATGTGTTGATATTTGTTAAATTTTGAGTGGGTGCATTTCAAAATGTCGCATTAAAAAAAAGAATAAATTTGGGAAACTAAACCCATACTATCATGACACGAGAAGAATTTCATCAACTTGCAGATAAGCGATATAATGAATTGCAATCGCTCAACAAAATCAACAAT
>DATKQQ010000344.1:0-2059 GCA_035532615.1 Hanamia sp. | reverse complement strand
TTATAAAGATTATGCTGACGAAGGCAAACAAAAACAAATGACACTTGCAGGCAAGGAGTTCATCCGTCGGTTTGAGCAGCACATATTACCGGCAAGGTTTACCAAAATAAGAACCTACGGATATGTGGCAAACAGGAATCGTCGTCAGCGCATTAATGAGGTGCTCAAAAAAATGAAGTTGCCTTTGCATAAAGGGTTAGTGAAAATCCCTTTGCAAGTTCGCATGCTGGAGCGCTTTGGCATTGACATGAGCGAATGCCCTTGTTGCAAAAGCAAAACATTGGTATTGGTGAAAATATTTTACCCGTGGAAGAAAGGAGATAATGGATAGAACATAATGCAGGTGATATTTTTTTGGCAGAAATGAAGTAAAGGCAATCACGCATCTGCGGGATAACAGGAAAGCTATAGTTATGAAATAAGAATAAAGTGCAAAAACAAAAGAAAAATACTATTTTTAAATCCTCAATAGATGGCGAATGCAATGGAATTACTGAAAAGACATTTTTTGAGAATAGAATTTATTTTAAAATCAACACTGCAAAAAAGAACCGGCTGATACTTTGTACCCAATAGCAAGTTTACGCCAACATCGGCCAACTAAAAAGTATACCGCAAAGCCCCGCAGAGTCATTTTTAATGCGGGGCTTTCTAAAGGGGCTTTTCGGATACTTTTCTAAGTGTTGGCAGAAATGCTAAAAGATCTTATTATGGGAATTTCTATTAAGACACATAAAATGCTCTGGGGACGTTCTGGAAATAAGTGTGCAATTTGTAGGACAGATTTATTCGAGGATATTACGGAAACAGATGACTATTCAATTTTAGGTGAAGAAGCCCATATTATCGCACGGGAAAAAAATGGTCCAAGAGGAAAATCATCACTTACAGGAGAAGAACGAGATAAGTATTCAAACTTAATTTTACTTTGCCAAAAACATCATAAAATCATAGACGACCATGAAGAACAGTATCCAGTTGAAAAACTTATAGAAATTAAAACGGAGCACATCAAATGGGTTCAATCAAGTTTAAATACAGCAGATGTTCAAAAACAGCGGGACGATGAAACGTATGCAACCTATATTGAAGAGTTTATAAACCTTGCCGGAATTGAAGTTTGGGAAAACTGGAGTTCATTTGTTTTGTCAAGCGGACAACCACAAATTTCAAAAGAACAATATCAAAATCTAAAAAAATTAAACGAATACATTTTATCGAGAATTTGGCCAAGACGGTACGCAAATCTAGAGTTTGGATTTCATAATTTTAGAAGAATAGTAAATGATTTTATTGAGGTGTTTTCAAAATTTATTGATAAGACCGATGACGAATTTTATGATACTGAAAAGTTCTATAAAAGAGAATATCATTTAGAACAAAAAGAGTATGACCGGCTTGGTGCAAAATATGATTATCATGTTGACCTTGTACAAGACTTGATGTGTGAGCTAACAAGAGCATGCAACTATTTAATTCAACAAATTAGATACACAATCTCACCATCTTTTAGAACAAAGGAAGGGCTCTTACTGATTACAACTGGCCCAGGCATGGACTTTAAATGGACAACGGTTAGATTGGAATATGCAGAAAAAGAAGTGGAGCAAGTAAGTTACAAAGGCTTGAGAGATTTTATGACTTCTCGTGAAACAAGCTATCATTTCGGTAACGGTGTTAGCGAAGATTACTTTTTGAGTGACAAACTTAAAGAGATTATGTGGGAATAAGCACTTCTGCCAACATTAAGAACAATAGCCGCAAGCCCCCCATTAAAAAGCCCCCATCAGGAACGAACTTGCGGGGGCTTTCGGTTATTGTTTGTTGACCGACACCGGGCTATAGGAGATTAGTAGCCGATTTGCAGAGAGCCAAACGTTTATGCATGAACGTTAGTCCATTTTTTTTGTGAAGAATGTGGTATTTATTTTGCTTAAGCATATAAGTTCCCTTACCCATAATTGGTTTATTTTTTTTGGTTTGATAATAAATGAGAACCCTATTTTTACTAAGGTTTCGTTTTTTCATCTGGTGATGCTTTATTGTTTAATGCTGCTGC
>DATKQQ010000343.1:0-13303 GCA_035532615.1 Hanamia sp. | reverse complement strand
CTATATTTTCGGGGACAACAAATACAATCTTATTTACACTATATTGATTACCAATTAATAACATATATAATTTATCAAAAAAAGTCAAAAATTAATGAAATTATCGTTATTTTCGGGGACTAATTTCCAAGTTGGGTTAAAGGTTTTTGTTAGTATTAAAAAAATCAAGGTATGATAAAGTGATGGTAAGATTCACATAATTCTGGCTTAATACACTTTGATTAGTACTTCCTTCTCTCCCCAGTTCCAATGCTGCCACCCATCCCAGCGGGCTTCTAAAAGAATTTCTGCCATAGCCAATAGTTGCCCCAAAATCTGTCAATTGCTGATTGTTAACCCTTAAGTATGAATTACCGGCATATAAGCCTAATTGAAAAAAGCCTTTTTCATAATCCTGGTTAAAATAATTTTTAACCAAACTAGAACTCTGAAAACCCAGGGAAATTCGACTACTGTTTACCAACTGGTAGTTTTGCCCCACATCATTCAGGCTACCCCATTGCTGGGTTTGAGCATTGACAGTAAAGGTGTATTTATTATCCTTTATTAAAGCGATACCTGCATTGATTCCCATAGGCAGCCTAAAATATCCATAAACAGGAGTGCCCGTTTTAATAGCGGCACCTGTGCTGCTGTCGGTCACATTCACAGTATATGTAGAATGTAAAGCCGTTATAGGTGTAAAAGTAATTCCATAAGTAGAAAGCCAATGTTTATTCAATTTCAATTTAGTAAGCAGGGAGAAATTAAAATAATAATTATGAAGGAAATTATTACTTGTAGTAATTAAGGTGCCTGCACTTCCTGCACTTTCCAGGTTTTCAGTTTGGGTGAGAGATCCAAACAAAATAGAGGAAGTAACTCCAATAGATGTATTTTTAGTAATTTGATACCCATTGGCCCAATAAACCTGGTTTATACCGCCCTGTCCCTGGTAGGTTGCTGATATATTTTCTAAAGTACCTTGTATCACTTTGAGCGAGGTAAAATTATATGAGGAGGTACTAAAAGGCATAAGTCCAATACTGCTTCCCCAATGTTTTGTGATCTTTGCTGCCAGGGTAAGTCTTCTCATTTGAAAATCGCTTGTTTGGTTATTTGGTGCTACTACACCGTCGCCTGAGTATAATACCTGCTTATATCTTTCTGAAAGTTCAAAGGAATAAAACCTGGGAAGCAGTGCAGTTAAAGAAGCTGCATTACTATTATTAATATACCGGGAATCTGACAAGGCCACTCCGGCACTTGCCATTCCAGTGTAGCGGTTAAACGAACTGCTTTCTATGTCTCCAATTCCCAAAACCGAATAAGGCGAACTATTATTTTGCGCGAGCGTGGCCACAGGCATACTTATCAAAAAAATAGCAATTTGAAGAAACTTATTTTTATTACTTTGGAAAAAAGTCATTATTTTTTTATTGAGAAGATACATAATAAACTTTTAATTGAGTCTTGGTTATTGGATTATTAGAATTATCTACCATTACCCTGTTAAAGGTTAATGAGTCAGAAGGAGGTATAAGCAATAATCCGTTTTGATTATTTTGGGTAATGGCTATCTGTGATTGGATATAAGATGTTATGTCATAAGTGTAAACTGTTCCAGTTCCATAGAGGTAATCTATAAATAGACTTCCATTTTGTGAAACAGATGCTCCGCTACTTGAAATGAGACTCAAATATGTCCCGGGCACGTTGTACTGATCTGTGACTGATAATCCTAATTGGGCCGGTAATTGATAAATTGGTGAATAACTATTAAATGCAGGCTTTACCAGTAATTGAGCATTTATTATTTTTACAAATCCCGGTAAATTCTGCAAACTTAGAAGATTAGGAAACTGAATCTTCGTCATTGAACCGGTAATATACTGACTAAAGGCAACATTACCTGTTTGGCTCGAAGGTATTTGCGGATTGTTGGGGCCGAGTGCTGCAAGAGGGGTACCGGTTCTGTCGTCTGTTATATGATTAAAACAATAATTTGGATTAGTAATATTAAAATCAACCGGGACATCTTCTGTTATTACTCCCGGCTTCAGATAATGAAGCCTAAGGATAACACTGTCCTGGAATCCCAATACCAGGTTATTAGAAGCAGCTCCCCTAAATGCCATCCCTTTAAAGAAATTCAGAAATTGTGAGACGTTTTGTATTTCTAATGCATTCGTATTTAGTTTATTAAATAGATCCTGGCCAAAAGCCTGCGACAATCTTACAGAAATTGTATCTGTCACGTGAGGGCTAACGAGCAATTGTTTGCTACCCAAAGGTGTTGAATTATATGTTCGACTATCAATGTTATAGGACACAGATTGCGTTGAAGGATAGGGAAGGTCTTCATTTAATTGATGAACCTCAATTGTATAAGGGATCGTTGTATCCCCATAATAGTTCTTATTTAACTTCAGAATGACTTCAATTGAATCGAAAACAGAACCATTAGGAAAAGGAGTAGTTGAAAGGGAGGCAGGAAGACCCACCTGCATATATGACTCGGCATTGATCTTTCCAAATTGTGGATCTGAATAATTACCTGCAAATAGAGTTATTGGGTCGGAAGTGGCAAAAGAATCTACATAAACGGTTGACATTTTTATGGTTGATGTGTCCACTAAATTTATATTGGTTGTGTTATTACCAACAAAAGAGCTGGGAAAATCAATCGTTTCTTTTTCACAAGAAGAAATTGACGCAGATATAGTTAAAATTAATAAAATCAGAGGAATTAAATAAACATATCTCTTCTTTTGATGCATTATCATCATTGCATTTTTAGTTAAAGGTAATATTACTATTGGGCACTACTGTCATATTGTTAATATGGATTAGTATAGAATATTTCCATATTAAACCATTCTTTTACGGCAGACATTGCCCTATATTAATTTTTGGTATGATTCACCTACACGTACATTTAATTACCACGTTCATCCCATTAATTAATTAGGTTGGTATATGAAACCACCCTTTATATACTTTTTAACTATTTGGCTTATGCTTTCACTTATACTTTCGGCAAAAATTGGAAAAGTATGTATAAAAAAAGTATATTCTTAGCTGCTATGAGCATATTGGGCTTGTTGGTATTTTCTATGGTTTTACCTTCATGCAAAAATAATACCACTACAACTATTTTGGGCAACTGGGTAACCCAATCAGAATTTGACGGAGTAGCCCGTAGTGAAGCGGTATCATTTGTGATCGGTGACACTGCTTATATAGGCACAGGATTTGATGGCACCAACAGGTTAAATGATATGTGGTCATTTAGTCCTAATGCAGGTGCCACAGGATATTGGTTCCAGGAAGCTGATTTTCCCGGAGTGCCCAGAAGTTCGGCTGTTGCATTTGCTTTAAATGGTATGGGCTATGTAGGTACCGGATATGATGGTGTAAACAACCTGGGTGATTTTTGGAAATTTGATCCAACAATGAATACCTGGACAAGAGTGGCTGACTTTGGAGGGTATGCCCGTTATGATGCGGTAGCATTTTCTGTTGATGGCAAAGGATATGTTTCTACCGGGTATGATGGCAATTACCTTAAAGACTTTTGGGAATATAACGATACTACAAATACCTGGTCTCAGCAGGTAGGTATGGGAGGTTTTAAACGCTCAGGCGCTGTTGCTTTTGTATATAAAAATCAAGCCTATATAGTCACAGGAAATAACAATGGACAAACCACAACCGTTAATGATTTATGGAGGTTTGACCCCACTGCCAACCCTACTTGGACCGCATTGAGAGATATAACTAATGTAAGCACGGACACTTATGACGATCTTTATACCGATATAACAAGAACCAATGCAGTTGCGTTTGTAATGGGAGCTTATGCATATATAACCACCGGTAACAACGGTTCAGTTATGACAAGCACCTGGCAGTATGACATTCAGCATGATCAATGGTATTCGAAAACCGCTTATGAAGGTTTAGCAAGAGAGGGTGCTGTTGGATTTACAGTAGATGACACAGGTTATGTAGGAACCGGTGCAAGCGGCACTCAATATTTCGATGATTTACGTCTGTTCCAGCCTAATGCAGCTTACAATTCGGCGGATTAAAATGAAAAAGAAATTATTAACTGTCCTTGTCTTCATTATTACAATTGCAGTATTTGGCGCTTGCAAAAGTAATACCTCTGCTACTGATGCCGCTGCCATGGCTAAAAAGGGTATGATACCTGTTAATGGCTATACTTTTAAAACGGATAACGGATGGGGATATACGATTACAGTAAACGGTAAAGTATTTATTAAACAAAATGCAATACCTGCAGTAGAAGGTAATAATGGATTTGCCAGCCAGGAAGATGCTGCCAAGGTAGCTCAGCTCGTGATCAATAAAATTGCAAACCATGAAAGCCCCGCGATTAAAAAAACAGATTTGCAGAAATTGGGAATAATAAAATAAAAGATTCTGGTTATATTATTATATTTAATCTTAAAATATAATTTGAAAAAAGTGGCGTGAAATAAGTTTACGCCACTTTTTTATGAAGACTGTTCAACGAGTTGAAAAAGAGAACTACGATAACTTTCGCCAATAGGTATAAACTTTTGTCCTATAATTACTTCGTTTTTACTAATCACGTCTATGCATGCTAATGAGACTACATAAGAACGATGCACTCTTACAAATTCTTCTTTGGGCAATTTGCTTACAAATGTTTTCAGGTTTTGTAGTGTAATAATGGGCTTGTTTTTATTAACTACATATACCTGGGTATAATCTTTCATGCTTTCGCAAAAAATGATTTCGCTAAATTTTACTTTGTAAAAACGGTATTCCGATTTTATAAAAACATAATCTACGGGTGTGCTTATGGTGTTATTATTGGCAGTTGAATGCAAATAAGTTTTTGCATAGCTGAGGGCATTAAAAAATTTTTCAAATGAAACCGGTTTTTGTAAAAAACTAAAAACATCACATTTAAAATGACAGGCTCCCAATTCTTCAGAAGAGGCTACCACTATGGTCAAAAGAGTATCTCCCTTTTTCTGCAAAAAGATTTCCATTTCTTCTTCTGTTATAGTTGAGGCATCGCAAAATAGCACGTCTATATCAAATTCCTGGAGATAGTGTCTTGCTTCTCTTGTATTAATAACGTTCCCAATTACATTTAACCATGGTAGTTTAGACGCATATTCAGATAATTTCCCGAACGTGTGTTGATCGGTACCCGTAAGCAAACATTGTAGTTGTGGGATCACAAAATATTTTTTAAATTAAGGTGGTAAATCTATTACACTTAACATGTAAGGAAATGTGAAAATTAGTTGTCTTAAACAGTTTACCGATAAAATAGTTCATTTTACCTTAATTATTTTAATTAAACTTGTATTCATTTAATTGTATAATTACTTTATTTATCAAAATAATACGATTTACCTTTAAAAATTTGGGTTAAGCCATAGTTTATGAACAAACATGAATTCACAAAAACAAAATGCTTCATTATGTTAATTTGTAAATACACTTCAAAAAACCTTCTTGATTTGTTTTTCCATTTTAAAGATTCA
Source organism: Hanamia sp. (assembly GCA_035532615.1). GTDB lineage: Bacteria > Bacteroidota > Bacteroidia > Chitinophagales > Chitinophagaceae > Ginsengibacter. Next base: position 7,772 of record DATKQQ010000343.1, on the reverse strand, counting down.
GAAGAGTATTTATAAATCCAATAAATAAAAAGAATAAAAATTTTAAAATAATCTTGTAATAAATGTAATATGATAAATTGTGTAGCAGTGGATGATGAGCCTTTGGCATTAGAAGTAATTAAGAAACATATTTCCAAATCTCCCGAATTACATCTGGAAGCTGTGTTTTCTGATCCAAAAGCAGCACTGGATTACCTGACAAATAAACCCGCTGATCTTTTATTTCTTGATATTTTAATGCCTGGTTTAAACGGATTGCAACTCTATAAACAACTCACTCCAAGCCCGATGGTAATATTTACTACAGCTTATAAAGAATATGCAGTTGAAGCATTTGATTTAGACGCTATAGATTATTTATTGAAACCGTTTGACCAGACCCGGTTTCAAAAGGGAATTAAAAAAGCAATATTCAGATTTAAGATCGCTTCAGATGAAAGTAATGCTCTAAAAAGAGAATTTTTGTATATCCATTCAGATTATAAAATGATAAAGATAGCTTGTGAGGACATCATTTTTATTGAAGCTTCCAATGATTACGCTAAGATACATACTTCGGCACAATCTTATCTTACACTTTTATCAATGAAAGCTATCATGGAAAAATTATCGGCCGATCAGTTTTTTCGTATTCACAGAAGCTATATTGTTTCCAAAGTACAGATAGCATTTACTCAATTCAGAAAAGTTGGAATGCTTAATGGAATTGAATTACCTGTTGGAGATACTTACCGCAAAGAAATATTGAAAGTAAAGAAAGGAAAATAAGTTCAAATAGTGATAATATATGCCATTCAGTTTTTAATCAAAAAAGCCGGAGATTCACCTCCGGCTTCAACTTTTATTTTAAGAAATTAAACTATTTCTACTTCTGCGCCTGCGTCAGTTAGTTTGGTTTTTATTTCTTCTGATGCAGCTTTATCTACACCTTCTTTAATGGGTTTTGGTGCACCGTCAACTAATTCTTTAGCTTCTTTCAATCCCAGGCCTGTAATTTCTTTTACGATTTTTACAATTCCCAGTTTGTTAGCTCCGGGAGCTTTCAGAATAACATCAAAAGATGTTTTTTCTTCTACCGCTGCTTTTCCGCCACCATCAGCGCTTACAACAACTGCTGCTGCTGCTGCAGGCTCAATGCCATATTCTGATTTTAAGAATTCAGCTAATTCCTGAACTTCTTTTACTGTTAAGCCTACTAAGTTTTCGGCTAATGTTTTTACGTCTGCCATGATTTTTTGTTTAATTTTTTCCGCGTTCTTTCCCCGATTATCATCGGGATCCGGCGGATTTGTTTTTAAAAAAATTTTGTTTCTATCTTAATTGGATATGCCAATAAAATACATTTGTTTATGCCTCTGCAGCACTACTACCTTCTGCAGCCTTTGCCTTCGGCTCTTCAGTCGCAGATTTTGCTTCAGGAGTTACTTCTGCTTTTGCTTCGGCAGCTTTTGATACTGATGGTTGCTGAGGTTCAGCCTTTTCAGGTTTGTTTTGCAAAGCTCCGATAACCCGCTGGATAGGTGACATCAATAATCCAATCACTTCACCTATTAATTCATTCTTGGTTTTGATTTTGGTAAGATTTACCAATTGGTTATCCCCAACAAAAATATCACCATTAATGAAAGCAGCTTTCAAAACAGGTTTTTCGCCATTTTCTTCTTCCCGGAAACTACTGATAATTACGGCAGGATCCTTTGGACTTTCGCTGAACATCAAAGCTGTAACTTTATGCAAAGAATCATAAACCCCTGAATATTTTTTGCCATCAAGACTTTCCAGCGCTTTTTTAATCAGAGTGTTTTTAGCCACTTTCATTTCTACTTTCTTATCAAAACAATGCCTGCGAAGGTTAGTAACCTGGGCTACTGAAAGGTTCTCTGTATCTGTAATATAAAAATTAGAATACTGTGAAAATTTATTTTTCAAAGTTTCTATTACTTCCTGTTTTTGTTCTTTGTTCATATTATTTGTTTTGCGCGCAAGAATTGTCAACAACAATCTGTAGCGAATAATTTTAATTAAATCTGTACCGATTTAGCATCAATTACAATTCCCGGGCTCATAGTGCTGGCCATACTAAGCCCTTTTAAATAGATACCTTTTGAAGTAGCCGGTTTTAATTTAATGATCGCATTGATTAATTCCTGGCTATTGGCTTCAATTTTATCAGATGAAAAACTTACTCTTCCGATAGAAGCATGTACGATACCAACTTTGTCCACCTTAAAAGCAATCTTACCACCCTTAACATCATTGATAGCTGCTACTACGTCATTGGTAACAGTTCCGGTTTTAGGATTGGGCATCAGGTTTCTGGGTCCTAACACTTTACCAAGTCGCCCGATTTTAGGCATTACTGAAGGAGTAGCAATTATCACATCAACATCTGTCCAGCCACCTTCTATTTTAGTAATGAATTCATCGAGTCCTACAAAATCAGCGCCTGCTGCTTTTGCTGCTTCTTCTTTATCAGGAGTGCAAAGCACCAATACTTTTTTCGTTTTTCCGGTTCCATGAGGAAGAGAAACTGTACCACGTACGGCCTGGTCAGATTTTTTAGGATCTACCCCAAGACGAATGTGAAGATCTACCGAACTATCAAATTTGGTAGTATTTATTTCTTTTACCAACGCAGATGCTTCTTTCAATGAATAAGATTTATTGATGTCAATCTTTGAGTTGGCTACTTTTCTTTTTTTACTGATCATTTTTTCAAAAGTTTTTCCCAATTCCCGATAGCTATCGGGGCGGGACTAATTTACAATTTAATTATCCCAGGGTGCTTTCCCATCAACTGTTAAACCCATACTGCGGGCAGTACCGGCAACCATTTTCATGGCACTATTAAGAGTAAAGGCGTTTAAGTCTGCCATTTTATCTTTGGCAATCTCTTCTACCTGTGCCCAGGAAACTTTACCCACTTTATTTCTGTTAGGTTCTTTGCTGCCAGACTGAACCTTAGCGGCATCCTTTAGCTGAACTGCAGCGGGTGGAGTTTTAATGATAAAATCAAAAGATTTATCGCCATAAACTGTAATGAGAACGGGAAGAACTTTTCCTTGTTTATCCTGGGTTCTTGCATTGAATTGTTTGCAGAACTCCATGATATTAATTCCTTTTGAACCTAATGCAGGGCCTATTGGCGGTGCAGGATTGGCTTGTCCTCCTTTGCATTGGAGCTTGACATAGCCTGTAATTTCTTTTGCCATATTTAAATTTTTGGTGTTAACGTCCTTCTTCTTCGACAAGCTCAGAATGACAAGACTCCCAACGAGTGATTTCTTAAAAGAACTTTTTTGGGATCGCAAAGGTAAGGGAATAAATTATTCTGACAAGAAGTTTTTTGCAAAAGAATTTTACGTGTGACGGAACCCTGTTTCTTACCAAATTTTTATTGATAAAATAGCCCCCTTCAGGTAATGGATCCTACTTTTTTTCTTTTGCGACCAGCTTTCTTGCATACTTTCCAATAGTAAGTCCCTGGACCACGATAGAGAATAAAACAACAATGTAGGTGATTGATACAAACATTTCTCCATACATATATTTGGGAAGAGACAAGGCAAGCGCCACAGAAATGCCGCCGCGCAATCCGCCCCATGTAAGAATCGGAATGGAAGGATTCGGGAACGAATTTTTGTATTTTAATACCATAATCGGCAATGAAACAGAGATCAGGCGGCCAAATAAAACAATAATAATAGCAATACATCCTAACCAAAATAAGGTGAGATTAAATGGGATTACCAACATCTCAAAGCCAATCAGGAGAAATAAAATGGCGTTCATTACTTCATCAATCATTTCCCAGAATTTACCAATATAATCGCGGGTATTATCGCTCATTCCTTTTTCCATGCTTTTATTTCCAGTAATGAGCCCTGCTACTACCATTGCAATCGGACCACTTAATCCCAATTGTTCTGCCACTGTATAACCTCCCATTACGATCGCAAGTGTAATCATTATTTCTACCACATAATTATCAATAGACCTTAGTGCTAAAAAACCAAGATTTCCTAATAGCCATCCAAATAAAAACCCGCCGCCGGCTTCTTTAATAAACAGCCAAATGATTTGCCAAACCGAAGTATTTTCTATCCCTATCTGGGCTATTTGATATACCGTTATAAATATGACTACGCCCACACCATCGTTAAACAAACTCTCGCCACTTATTTTTGTTTCAAGAGATTCGGGGATTTTTGCTTTTCTTAAAATTCCAACTACAGCAATAGGATCGGTAGGCGATATTAAAGCTCCGAATAAAAGACAATATAAATAATTAACAGAAAGCCCAAAGAGAGCAATAGTATAATATAATAAAGTCGCGATAACAAAAGAAGAAATTATAACGCCGATGGTGGAGAAAGTAATAATGGAGGTACGTTCCGCTTTTAATTTTTTAGAATCAATATGGATAGCTGCCGCAAAAAGCAAAAAGCTCAGCATTACTTTTAGCAATACGGCTTGAAAATCTATCAGGCTGATTGATTGTGTTGTTTTTAAAAAAAACTCAGGGAAAATAGTACCTATTCCAATCACTATTAATGAAGCTATAAGAGAAATAAGCATGATGCCTATAGTTCCCGGGAGCTTAATGAAACGGTGATTGATGTACCCGAAAATAGCTGCCAATACTATTACCAGGGTGATGATATTGTAAATTTGCATGAATGTTCTAAGGTTGGTTATTAGGCCCTGTTTGCGGACGAAAAACAAATTTATTTCCAACTATTTACCCGGGTTACCAATAGTTTATTCTTTAATTATTAAATAAAGAGGATTTTAACTCTCAAAATTAAATGAAAGCTTATTGTCCTTTCAAGATCAGGATAGTGAAAGAAAATTATTTACAACAATCCTTTTCCCTGACAAAAATAGATTTGAATAATTTCCAGAAAAAACTGCCAACGTTATGAATAAAAGCCATAATAGATTTTTTAAAAACGATTTAAAGTTACGGATTCAATTTTCTCCAATACTGATTTTAAGAAAACATTCCGTATTTCAAAAAAGCTTTAAATATTATTGATCTGGTAAATAGGATCAAGGGAGGTACCGGCGATCATTTCGAAAACCGGGTTGATAACTCCGTCACGCAAATCATAGACCCAACCATGCAAATGAGGCAATTTATTTTCTTTCCATGCTTTTTGTATGATGGATGTTTTCGCCAGGTTTATCACTTGCTCTTTCACATTCAATTTTGTAAGAAGTTGATGTTTTTTTTCATAAGTAGGCTCTGCATCTATTTCTTCACGATGGAGACGATAAACATCTTTTATATTACCTAACCACTGATCTATAAGACCATAACTTTTGTTGGATAAAGCCGCAGCAATGCCACCGCAATTGTGATGGCCGCAAACAATTACATGTCTTACTTTTAAAATCTCAACAGCGAATTCAAGCACACTTAACAAATTTAAATCTGTGTGTACCACAAGATTTGAAATATTACGATGTACAAAAATTTCGCCAGGTTGAGTACCCGTAATCCTGTCTGCAGGTACCCGACTGTCACTACATCCTATCCATAATGTTTCAGGCGATTGCAGATTAACCAACCTCGTAAAATATTCAGGGTCCTCTTTTATTTGTGCTGACGACCATTCTTTGTTATTCCTTAATAGTTTTTTGTACGCTTCCATTTTATTATTTTATTAAATTTTAAATTTCAGTCTTAGGGGTTTAACCCCCCGCAAACACTTATAACCTGACCAGTAATGTATGAACTCATTTCGCTTGCAAGAAAAAGTGTAACGTTTGCTATTTCTACCGCACTTCCAAATCTACCCAAAGGTATTTTATCTAAAAATGACTTTGCAGCGTCGCCGTCTTTCAGATATTGAGTCATGTCGGTTTCTACAAACCCTGGCGCTATTGCATTGCATCTTATATTTCTGCTTCCCAATTCTGCAGCGATTGATTTGGTAAAACCAATAATTCCAGCTTTACTCGCTGCATAGCTACTTTGGCCTGCATTACCTTTCATCCCTACTATTGAGCTCATATTGATAATGCTTCCACTGCGTGATTTCATCATCGGGCGCATCACCAGTTTAGTCATATTATAAACACTCGATAAATTGGTTTTTATCACTTCATCCCATTGATCCGGAGTTATTCTCAACAATAAATTATCTTTCGAAATACCGGCATTGTTTACAAGGATATCTACCGTTCCCCATTCTTTCACTACATCATTTACCATCTTTTCGCAATCGGCAAAATCAGCTGCATTACTTTTGTAGGCTCTTGCTTTTACTCCAAAAGACAGTAATTTTTCTTCAAGAGCTTTTGCTTTTTCATCGCTGCTTACATACGAAAAAGCAACGTGAGCACCATTTTCGGCTAATTTAATTGCTATCGCTTCGCCAATACCACGGCTTCCTCCCGTAACGATGGCAACTTTGTTTTCAATCATCTTCATAAAAAATATTTGGGGATAAAATTAATGCTTAGAATTTTAATACAATCAATCACGGAGATCGTTCAATATTTTTTCTTTCAGATTAAACCCGGATATGTTAATCCGGATACATTATTAATGCATTTTTTTACCTTTACCCAATAAATACTCTTAGCCATGTCACCCTTCAATTTATCATTACCCGTTGCTGTTGGTAGTGATCATGCAGGCTTCAATTATAAGGAAGCTGTTATCTCTTTTCTTGATGGTAAAAATGTTGCCTGGAAAGATTTTGGAACGTACTCAGCCGACTCGGTTGATTATCCTGACTTTGCACACCCTGTCGCCAGGGCTGTTGAAAATAAAGAAGCCGCATTTGGAATATTAATTTGCGGATCTGCCAATGGCGTGGCAATGACTGCCAATAAACATCAGAATATCCGCGCGGCGATTTGCTGGGGTGAAGAGCTGGCTGAGCTTGTACGTAAACATAATGATGCCAATATTATTTGCATTCCTGCCCGTTTCGTAGAAGAAAAATTAGTAGAAAAAATGATTGAAATATTTATTCATACTGATTTTGAGGGAGGTCGACATGAGAACAGGGTGAAAAAAATATCCTCTTACTAACGATGCATACATGTAAATAATCTTTAGAAACTTTTTGATTTCTGTCTTTAAACATATTCATCCAGCCTTCCCCATCAGTTATCAACCCCCAGCTAAATGCTTTCATTGACCGCATCGCGCGAGCCATTTAATCCATTATTTCCCTGATATTCAAAATAATCTTTTAAAGTATTCCATCCCAATTCATAAGTATATTCGAACGATTTTATTAACTCCTGTTCTTCCAGTTCATTCAATTCTTTTTTGGCAATAAATTTTTTTAACTGAGAAAATGCTTTCATAAAATTGCGAAACCGCTGGACCCACCGGATATCATTATCTTTTACCTGCATAAATACTTCTTTTAAATCCCTAATCTTATTTTAAAAATACAATCTATTTTACAAATCATTTTTTTAGTCAGGATTGTATTTTTCTATCTGGTTAATCCGGGGGTCTCGGTTGATGATTATTTGTGCAGAAATTCTATTTGCACAAAAAAATACGATAATTAGGTATTTTTTTCATTAGCTAAATATACTTAAAGATAATCGCCATCTATTTTTAAACAATAAAAAAACTGTTGCGATTTTCATCGAACAGCTTTTAGTACCTTAAAATTTAAATTGTTGCATTTCCTGTCAAAATAGATTATGCAGCACTTGATAATTGAGGTATCATAACCATATTGATTACTTTTTGTGAGCAGGCAATAATTTCTTTTCCAAGTTTGGTTAAATAATAC
>DATKQQ010000342.1:0-5477 GCA_035532615.1 Hanamia sp. | reverse complement strand
AGCCCAGCACCTTACCCATGGTGATTCAGTTGCCGAAATTTCCCAAAAGTTAAAACTTCATACCTCTACTATCGGTACGCATAAGGCCAGGATCTTTGAAAAACTACAATGCCATAATATTATTGAACTTAATAAACTAGCAAATGTCCATAATGTTATTTTCTCTTCTTAGCCGACTATAGCCGTGTAGAAAATTTCCTACAGCCAATTCATTCACTTACTACAAATAAGAGTTCGTGTCCTCTTTACTTTTGTATCAGATTTACACAATATCCAATATCCAAAATCCAATTATGAAATCCATTACGAAACTACCCGACCAGCAACTTATTCAGTTGTACTTGGACGGTAATGCTGAAGCACTTTCAACTCTTGTTTATCGTTACAAAGACAAGCTTTACACTTCAATTTATTTGTTGGTAAAAGATAAACACCTGGCAGAAGATTTTTTCCAGGATACTTTTTTCAAAATTATTGACACTCTTCAATCAGGTAAATACACAGATAAAGGTAAATTTTTACCGTGGGCAATGAGAATAGCGCATAATCTTTGTATTGATCATTTTAGAAAAGTAAAACGTACACCTTTCATTAAAACAAGCGATGGCCTGGATATTTTTAAAACAATTAATTTTTCGGAAGCTGGCGCTGACGATCGTATAATGCAAAGCCAAACTCACGCTGAGGTAAGAAAAATGATAGAGTTACTTCCGGAAGATCAGCAGGAAGTAATTGTTATGAGACATTATGCTGAACTGAGTTTTAAAGAAATTGCTATATTACAAAACTGCAGCATTAATACAGCTTTAGGACGTATGCGTTATGGCTTAATAAACCTAAGAAAAATGATCGCTGAAAAACAAATTGCAATATAAGGTGATTAGGAAAAAATCAAGCTATTTATACCCTTGAAAACAAAAGTGATAACTAAATGCGGACGGTTTTATTAGAAAATTTACTACTTCCATTTAGTGAAGAAGCTTCTGTAATGGAAGTGGAGCGAAGGGTTCAGCTCATTCATTTGCACTAAGAAAGACAACACAGAGTAATCCGTGGATGATCAAGTTTAGTTCAATTATGTGTAAGAATCTTCTTATGCTGAATGAGAAAAGTCGTGTGAGGTGAGAATCTCAAGCACGGTTTTGTGGAGGGCTTGGGCTGAAATGCCCTTGCCTATCCGACCAGTACATTGAATTCCAGCCCATCGCCAAGCCTCAACGTAAATGGAAATTTTAACATGCTGGTCGTTCAAAAGTATAAAGACAAAGAATTTGATTAAATTTGAGATATGGAAGCGTTAAAAATAGAAATACTTAATCCCAAAGCATTACAGCTTATAAAGGGCATGCAGGATCTAAATCTTATTAAAGTGACTAATGAACCTGTTTCGGCATTGAAAATATATCTTAAGAAAATGAGAAGTAAATCTTCGTCAGCACCAAGTTTAGAAGAAATTACTAAAATTGTTGAAAATGTAAGATCGAAGCGTTATGCCAAAAAATAAATCGCTCAAACTCATTATTGATACAAACCTATGGGTTAGTTTTATTATATCTAACAAACAAAATCTGCTTGACTCTGTATTGTTTTCTGAAGAAGCCCGACTTCTGTTTAGTAAAGAACTTATTGATGAAATCCTACAAACCATAACAAAACCTAAACTCAAGAAATATTTTGGAACTAATGCCCTTGAAGAAATGCTTTCTACATTCGATCCTTTTATAGATTTTATTGAGGTTAAAAGTACTATTTCAGTTTGTAGGGATATCAAAGACAATTTTTTACTTGCCTTAGCTAAAGATGGTCAGGCGGATTATTTGCTAACTGGTGACAAAGACTTACTTGAATTGAAAAAGTTCGGTAAGACAAAAATTTATACAATTTCAAATTTTATAGAAGAGACGAAAAACTTCCGCTAACGGGTCTTGCTACAATGCTGCTGACGAATAAGTATTCATCTTTTTATCTTTGCCCGTATTGGATTGGACAGGCGGAATTCTATTTGTCATTTGTTCATAACTTCAGCTTTTTATTTATAAATTAGGCTGCGGTTCCAGCAAGACAAGCTATGAAATCCAGCACTGCAGCAAGCCCAAACGTAAGCCGTCATTGTAAAACGATTGACACACCATTAAAATTTAAACAGAAAGAAAATTATTTATAGCAGAAATTTTTTGAATAAAATAAATAGAAACCAATAAAATTAATACCTCAAAATAACCATACAAAACTATCGCTTGTTATGACATACACGACTAAGTTTTACAAGGAATTGGAATCTTCGCTACCTACAAGCACTGCACAACAAAGAAAAATTTGGGCGACTACCATTTTAGAAAAAAACATAAATATAAAAGACCTTTCAGAATTACTAAAGGATGAGCAGAAAACGGCCATACGTTTTTTATGGATGTTGAGTGATGTTGGTATATTAAATCCCAATAAGCTATTTATGGAACTTCCCTTTTTATTAAATTTATGCAATGAGCTCAATCACATTTACAAAACTTCCTTTGCCTCATATTGGCTCTATGCTGGCGTTCCATCAGTAAATGAAGGTGAAGCAATCGACTTATTATTTCAATGGCTTCTATCACCCGATACAAATGTTACTATTAAATCGAGGTCTATCCCGGTGCTGTTCAAACTAACAAAAAAATATCCAGAGCTTAAAAATGAACTAGCAATTTGTTTAAAAGACCAAATGGATAAATATACAAATGACTTTAAAAAAAGAGCGTCTAAAATATTAATGCAAATAGAACAATGATGGAACTAACAAAAACAACACCAGAAGATTTAGAAACCTTATTTGTGTTTCAAACCAATAAGGACGGAATTTATTTAGCGGCCTTCACACCAAATGACCCAAACGACAAAAATGCTTACATTGAAAAGTATTCAAAGTTTTTAAGTGATCCGACGATAAATATGCGGACAATAAAATTTAACGATGAAATTGTAGGTAGCATATCGAAGTTTGTTATGGAAAATGAAGCTGAAATTACTTATTGGATAGACCGAAAGTTTTGGGGACGAGGAATTGCAACAAAAGCACTGACAAACTTTCTTGTCATTGAATCTACCAGACCAATTTTTGGACGAGTTGCGTTTGACAACCTGGGTTCGCAAAAAGTTTTAGAAAAATGTGGTTTTGTGAAAATTAGTACAGACAAAGGTTTTGCGAATGCACGACAAAAAGAGATTGAGGAATACATTTATAAACTTTCAAACTGATAAAATCAAAACAACGAACTGCTAAAAAGGTTTGGCAATAGACTGGCTGAAGGAATAACAATCGGCTGTAGTTCGCTATTGGAAATGGTTCCAGCAGACGAACAAATATCAGCTTTTGTATTTATCTTCGGCTTTGGCTTTTCAACCTGGCCGACAGGCAGGTCTGCTGGGTTCGGGCGAAAAGTTCATTAAATGCAAGTCCATCCTTAAACGTTGGCATCAACTACCTTGGAGTTTAATTTTTAAAAAGAATGAAAATTTCAGCAAGCATAAAAAGTAAATTGAATCAACTGGAAACAACTCTTCATACTAATGACTTAATAAAAGAAATATTTATTCCACCAAAAGCTTCTGGTTATGGCTCATCTGTAAATGGTGGGGAACTCTTACTTCTTTCATTAGCTATCTGCTTTTGTAATGACATTTATCGTGAGGCAACTAAGAAAAATATTATCATTTCCGATGTGGAAGTAATAGTAACTGGCGACTTCGGGGCAGAAGGTGAACCTGGCTCAACTTTCAAATACAGTGCGAATGTGATTGCAGATGCTACAGATGAGGAAATTAAAGCTCTTATTGAACATACAGACAAAGTTGCAGAGATCCACAATACCTTAAGGAAGGGACTTAATATAACTATCGGCTAATTGCAGTGTGCTGCCAATAAGAGACTTCGCAAAAGCAGGGCCGGGCAATGTAACATCAGTTAAGCCAAGGCATCAACAGCAGTTCGGGCCGTAACCTTAGACTGTCAAAAACTATATTCAAAATAGAAAAGACATATGAACGTAATTGAGCAACAGATTTTAGAAACTTGGTTTATCAATCACCGAACTAATCTAAAAGTATTGAATAACCTAACAGAAGAAGCATTGACACTTTCGGCATCAAAACGTGGTGGGGGAAATGTTGGTTATCAGTTGGCTCACATTTACAATGTTAGATTTTGGAAACTCGAAAAAATTAACAAAGAACTCGTAAAAGATTTGACAACCATAAAAGCAGAAGACACCAAAACTATTGCTATGCTTAAAGATTGTCATACAATTTCTACCGATTTGATTGCAGAAGTCTTGAAAAAAGGGATTGAAAATAACGGAATTTTAAAAGGTAATAAACGTGGGCTTATTCCATTGTTAGGCTATTTTATACATCACGAAGCACACCACAGAGGGAATATTTTATTAACACTAAAACTTTGTGGTTTCAAATTGACAGACGAATTGAAATATGGAATTTGGGAATGGAACAAAATATAAAACACCAGTCGCTAACATTGCCCGAAAGCTTAAAACAATCCACCATGAAAAAATTATCGTTATTTATTTTGACAGTTGTTATTTTGACAACTTCATTTGGACAAACACTTGAAACGGTTTATTTAAATCCAAAAGATAGTTCAGCAAACATGTTTATTGCTGTAAAGCCAGAGGATGTTCCAATAAAAGCATTTATGTTTTGTATTCCCGGTGCGTTTCAAACACCACAATATGTGTTGCAGCAAACAGACCTGCCTATGTATGCAGCAAAACAAGGCATATTGACAATAATTCCAATTTTTGCAACTGGCATTTCTTCGTTTGGGTTTGACAGTTTAGCGCAGCGATCATTAAAGAAAATGCTGAATGTTGTGGTAGAGAAATATAAGTTGCAGAGAAAAGATTTCTTCATTGGAGGATTATCAATTGGCGGCACGGTTGCTGTAAAGTATGCAGAACTGGCTGTTCAGAATAATTATCCGATAAAACCCAAAGCTGTTTTTGGTATTGACCCGCCGTTGGATTATGAGCGGCTTTATAATTCTGCGGTACGCATTATGAGGCTGTCTGTAAATGCGAAGCCAAACAATGAAATCCCTTATATTATTGAAAGAATTGAAAACGAAATGCAGGGTACACCAGAAACTGCGCTACAAAATTTTTATAAACTTTCACCCTATTCAATGTCTGACACGACACAAGCAGCCATAAAAAATTTGATTGACACACCTTTGGTTTTAATTATGGAGCCTGACATTGATTGGTGGTTATCCCATAGTGGCTATGACTATACAGACATTAACGCAATTGATGAAGCGGGTATGATAAATGAATTACAGCGTTTAGTACCTTAAAATTTAAATTGTTGCATTTCCTGTCAAAATAGATTATGCAGCACTTGATAATTGAGGTATCATAACCATATTGATTACTTTTTGTGAGCAGGCAATAATTTCTTTTCCAAGTTTGGTTAAATAATAC
>DATKQQ010000341.1:0-26745 GCA_035532615.1 Hanamia sp. | reverse complement strand
GTATTATTTAACCAAACTTGGAAAAGAAATTATTGCCTGCTCACAAAAAGTAATCAATATGGTTATGATACCTCAATTATCAAGTGCTGCATAATCTATTTTGACAGGAAATGCAACAATTTAAATTTTAAGGTACTAAATATCTTTTATTGGGATTTCCCATCCCCAATAATATCGGTGAAAAAAATTGCAGAATTTTCTGGTTGGCCATTATGTTGCCAAAATTTGCAGTTATAAAAAATGGATTCAGACCTCAATCTGAAGAATTATTCAAGGCTCAGTTTGCTGCCATGTTCAAAACTGATGCATCTATCACCTGGGTAAATTCTGAGAACTGGAACGCAGATGAAATAAGTTCACGAGGAAGAATTGGTCGCTCTATGAGAAATTTAAGATTTACTGTAATTGGTGCGGGTGCTGTAGGATCAAATTTTGCAGAACTTCTCGTTCGATTAGGATGTTACAACCTAAACATAATGGACGCTGAACTTATTTTTATCGGTAATCTTTCCCGCCATACTTTAACAATGGATAAAGTGCATTCCGGAAAAGCGATAAGTCTAGCAGAAAAATTAAATATGATTTTTCCTGGTGCTAATGTAACTTCTATTAATAAAGATTTAAATTACAAACTTAGTCAATCTGATCTTGATGTATTATTGGAAAAAACTGATGTATTAATTGACACAACTGGTGATGATGCAACAATACAATTTATCAGTGATTTTTTATCTAAAAAAAATAAGATCTTTATTTCTCTTTCGACAGGTTTTGCAGCCAAGCGGTTATTTTGTTTTATGAAACATACGCAAGATGGGAACTTGGTAGCGGAATTTTTTAGTCACCTTGCGCCTTGGCTCAAAAGAGATGCTGATGAAAATCTTGATCCTGAGTTCCCTAGAGAAGGTATAGGATGTTGGCATCCTGTTTTTCCTGCTCGGATTGATGATATTTTGATGCTGCTTTCGACTTCAATTCAAAGAATTGAACGTTTTATTACTAATGATGAAACACAAGCTTTTGTTGTAATAGAAAAAGATAAAAATAAACTGGGATTTACACAAGGAATAAAAATCATTGAGGGCTAAAAAAGCTATGAAATTTATTTCACAAGACAAAATTTTTTTTGTAGACATTTCGAATGATTGTCTGGATTGTATTTTAACGAATGTTGAGAAAGCCGGCAATCATGAAACCGGGGGCATATTGACTGGGAGTTATTCTGATGATCTTAAAACCGCTTTTATTAAACTCTTAACCGGTCCACCGATTGATTCCAAGACGGGCCCGACCTGGTTTAATAGAGGCACACAAGGGCTAAAAAAATTAATTGATAAGCTTTGGAGTAAAAATACCTACTATTTAGGGGAGTGGCATTTTCATCCAAATGCGTGGCCCATTCCAAGCGTACAGGATAAGAGGCAGATGAAAGAGATTGCTGTATCAAAACAATATAATTGTCCAGAGCCTATTATGTTAATTATTGGAGGTAACCATTTAGAATATAAGATTGCAGTTTTTGTCTTTACCCGGATGTCAAAAATCTATAAATTAAAACAGATAAACTCAATATGATTTCCGATTTAAAGATTATAAAGACGCCTCCTTTAAACTGGAGAGAATTACAGAATCTTGTTGCATTGGTATTGTCTGATTGCGGCTTTAAGACTGAAATCGAGAAAAAAATTCAAACGGTCAGGGGTGAAGTTGAGATTGATGTCTATGCAGAAAAAATTGCAGGATTTAAGACTATTGTTTTGTGCGAATGTAAATATTGGGATGCAAGTCTACCGCAATCAGTTATACATTCCTTTAGAACAGTAGTTGCAGACTCAGGAGCCAATCAGGGAATTATTATTTCCAAAAAGGGATTTCAGAAGGGGGCTTATAATTCAATATTACACTCTAATGTTGTTTTGTTAAACTGGGATGATTTTCAGGAAGAGTTCAGGATGGAATGGCTCACACAGGTTATAGAAAGAAATTATAAAATCGGCCGGGAATTAATGAATGTCGTAACAAACATAATAAGTTTATATCATGAAGATCCGTCACTTTTGACCGTTAAAGAATTTGACGACTTTCAGATTTCAAGAGAAGAAAATTCAGATTTTCTTTGGTTTACATTTAAAGATCATTATGTAAATCTAGTAACCCACGCGATTTCTCTAAATGAAGTGTTACTACGAATAACCAATTTTAAAAAAATGTTTTCCGAAAATATAGAATCGCTAAGCGATTATTTCAATAGTGTATATCATAGATGCAATCAGCAATTAAATGAAATGAATAGTATATTCGAAAACATGCACCCTAATATATGAATCTGAATATTTAAAAAATGAGACAATAAAGTAAATTGCACAAACTCAATATTTTTGTTAACTATTTAAAGAGAATAAACCATTTAACGATAAATGAACCATTCAAAATTATTGCATCTGATCACTACACAACTTCATAAAAATGCAACCTCACCTGCGGACGCAAAACTTCGCTTTCGCATTTCCCCGCAATTCTTACAAAACGGACATAAAATCAAAAGGGAGGAAATTTATTTTTTAGATATTAAATTATTTTTACCTTGAAACGCTTTTGGGTTTCTCGTTTGAAGAAACTAACTGTGTAATGATTGGATATTTTGATCGAGACAGCCATCTTAAAAACATTTAAGTGTAGGTTGGGAATAATCACGGGTAGACTAAATCTTACAGAGAATTATTAAAAAAGCTGGGCAAATATTTTAAATATTATGAGATAAAATTATAAAAAATGAAACCTTTAATTCTTGATTTCAAAGAAAAAAGACAGGATACAAATGTCGATTTTATTTATCAATATGATATTGAAAGTAAAGTCAACACAGTTACCGTCAATGGAGAGAAGAAAGCTTTTATTGATCTGGAAACAACAGATTTAGAACTTCTAACTAAAACCAGGGTAAACAGAGAACGAGATGACGATCATTTCCTCTTTGAGTTAGGAACCAAAACTGAAGTAAGAAGAGAAAGGGATGATCACAATAATATTTTTCTTGAGCTTGCAACGAAAACATTCACGACCCGTGAAAGAGATGATACCAAAAACAGTTTTCTAGAAAATACTCACAAAGGAAAATATTTTGAAACCCAAAATTGAAATATTATTAATCACAAATAAGACTGATGTAACAACTGATTTTATTGTCAAATCTTTGAGCAATAGAAGGATTGAATTTTATAGATTGAACACGGAAGAAATCGGTATTTCGGTAGATGTCTTATTCAATTTTTTTCAAAACACATACAAGTTGTTTGATAAAAACCTTACAGTAGAAGTTGATTTATTAAAGATAAAAGCAGTTTATTTCCGTCGGCCTGAAATCCGATATCAATTCGATAATTCTTTAACAGAAGGAGAAGTAAATTTCATAAAATCTGAAATGCTTTTCACTTTGGAAGGAGTATACAAAATTTTAAATAACGCTTATTGGTTAAATAACGTTTACGATATAAGAAATTCGGAAAATAAAGTTTTTCAGATGATGCTTGCCAAAGATATCGGCCTTTCAATTCCTAACAGTTTAATTACTAACGACCCGACTCACGCCTACAATTTTTACAAAAGAAATAATAGTTCTTGCATAATTAAACCGATTAAATCCGGATTAATTGAAGGAGAGAAAGAAGAAGGCGTTATTTTTACAAGTCATGTAATTTTAAATGAGGAAAATATAAACCGGATAGAACCGTGTCCCGTTTACCTTCAAAACTTGATTGATAAGAAAGGAGATATAAGAGTAACTGTCGTGGAAGACGAGTTGTTTCCTGCGTTTATTGATTCTCAAGTTAAAAAGGAAGCTCAAATTGATTGGCGGAGAAGTGCAGAACCCTTAACGCATTCGAAAATAACATTACCGGATGATATAGTTACCAAATGCCTTTTGTTGACAAAAAAACTTAAACTAAATTTTGCCGCTATAGACTTCGTAGTTGATAGCGAAAACAATTTTATTTTTCTTGAAATAAATCCAAATGGACAATGGGCATGGATTGAAAAGCAATTAAATTACCCTATTGCGGAAAAAATAACCACTATTCTGATTGAAAAAAGCCTTAATAAATATTAGAGAATTTTTCTGGCCTCTTTTAGAGGAGGAATCTGAAGAAACTGGTTCGGGTGAGAAGGATATACATTTAATTATTTCAGACGAAAACCTGGAAGAGGCCTTTAAGCAAAAATTAAGGACATATGAAAATGAAGAAGACAGACGGAAAGAAATTGAAAAAAAGGCTTCTCTTTATATCAGTACAATAAGTATCGCTACTTCCATCGTTGTTGCAGCAAATACACTTATTACAGGGAAGCAAGAATATGGTTTGCCGATTAAGATTTCAGTGGTAATCACTTTTGTACTTACCCTGTATGCCGTTCGAACAGTTTGGTTTTCTACTAAAGCACTAGAAAGAGGTAATTATTCTGTTTTAGATATTGATGATTTTAATGTCGAGGGTGGTAAACCTCAGTTTTATAAGAAACTAATTCAATCTCTTCATAAAATAACCGAGAGAAATCAGTCACAAATTAATTTGAAGGTCGACTATTTTACACTTGCTCAAGAATATTACAAACGAGCAATTATTGTCATTTGTATCTATGCTTTTATAATTCTAATTTTTTGTTTTTTCATACCAGCACAATGTTCTTCACCCGTTTAAACAAGGAATCAACCTATGCGCCTGGTTTTATTTTTATTCTTATGTGGACTTATAAAAAGTGGATTTTCCCAATCGAATAAGAACGTTAAAATTATAAGACAAAAGAGTTTCGAGTATTCGGATACCGTTCTGGGAAAGATTTATTTAGGCGATTATGAGGCTACGGGTATTATTCGGGGGATGACAGTTCTTACCTGGTTTCGACCAAATATGCAATACAGTTTCCGGAGCTTTTGGATACTGCCCTAATCATTTCTGATTCGGAAAAGGATTATAAAAGATATCAACTGTATTATTCAAAGGAAAATATCAGCAGTGGAAGCATTTTCAAACTGGACAAGGATTTTAATAAAGCCTGGGAAGTGAAATTTAAAGGCAAAAGAGTGACCCATATTCTGCTATTTGACAGTAGCTCATTCATTGTAGCCGGTGAAAGAATAGATATGAAGGTAATCTGGGTGGCAAGAATGAGAATGAGTGACGGTGCACTAATCTGGATGAAAGAATGTAAAGCAGGCCGCAAATTGGAAACAAGTGGCGCTACCATCGCCAATGGTAATATATATGTACTGGGTGCTAAAGAAAGAGTCATACCCCTAAGGATAAAAACCCAATACGGGCGTTTACGGGTCTTGTTTTTCAGGACAAAAGACATGCGGGCGAATTTATTGGTGCTATGTGTTTCAGGAAAAGGAAGGTTACGATGGAAACGTAATTTGGAAACAGAAAAGCAGCTAAATTTCTTTGGAGATGAAATTGTACCGTCAGGAAATTTACTTTATGCTTTGGGCAATTTTCATGGTTTTAAGCATCAACACAGGCAATGGGTTAAAAAGGAAGGCACGTACTTATTTAGTTTTAACCAAAGAGGAAGAAATTTTAAAAAATCATTAGTGGATGCTAACGATATGTTTTACATCATGGGAAAGTCCTGCTTAGCAAAGATTTTGAAGATAATTTTAAAATATTTCAAGTATTGAAATCAAAATTATTGCTAATAGATTCACTTAATAAAGGGTTTCCTGTTTATGGAAAGGATTCGGTTTTTGAAGATGCAGGCAATTATTTTTTTCATGCCGGTAACCGTAATAATATCATTTATATTCTGAATGATAATCAAAGCATCTTAAAATATAAGTACTATAACAGTAATGCTTATACGAAAATAAACGCTCTTTGTGAAAGTTATTCCGGAAACCTATTATTGGTGGGGTGGTCATATGTGCGAAATACGGAAACGGGAAAGCTTTACCAGGTTACAACACTTACCGAGTTCAGGAAGTTCGGGACACCTTCTAACAATTAATTATTTTCTCTACGCATTTTTCTGAACCATCAAATAGTGAAATTATCTACGCCTTTATACCTACCTGGAAATACTTATTCCCTGCTCAAAAAAATACGTACTTATACGGAGTTTTTTGGGAAAAAGAAGTGCCAGCTTTGAAAGAATTTTGATGACAGAAAAATTCACCTAATAAGTATAGAGAGTAACAAAAGGTTACCTTAATTTGAACGGTTGTTATCAGAACAATGTGTTGATAGTACCATAAAATGTAAGCAAATGAAAAATGCAAGTAAAAATGCAACTATAGCTTATTATTATCCACTTTTGTCGAGGTATGCCAGCATGCTCATTGGTGATCAGGACGAGGCAGAGAAGATTGCACGTAAATCGCTCGAAGATCATTATCACATTACTGGGCTGGCGCCTTCAAGACATTTGCGTAATATGCTTAAAATCGATATTTATAACCGGTGCCGTTACTTCAAAATATTTCAAATATTTGACCGCCCTCCCGTAAAAGTGCCTTTAAAACAGTAGGTAAAAATTTGGATTCATGATTTAGATGCGGGGCGTATTCCAAACATAACAAAACGAATATTACTATCTAAAGGAACCGTAGTGAAAAAAGAAGGTGCACTCCGGTCAAATTTTCTGTTGTATTCTTCAAACCAGATTTTGCGGGCTGATTTTGATTTGAGTTTACAACACTGTTCAAACTCTTCTAATTGTTACTCATCCAGAATAATTTCATCGTCAAAGATTACTTTGAACTTCCAGTCATAATTTTTCCAACGGATATAATTTTCCGCCACTTCTTTGCGCAACAACAATTGCGGATGATTTTCAAATCCAGGGGGTTTTACTTCCACCAAAAAGCCTTACCTGTTTCTTTGTGGCGTATTAAAAAATCAGGAGTGTAACGTCGGTGAAAAGTACGAATATAATCTGTGGGCATTCTTGTGCGGGGTGATAATAAATGGAAATGCGTGACCGCAGAAACTCTGCAAACTGGAACATAAAAACGCGTATCACAATACTTTACGGCAAAAAGAGACGGAACGAATCGGCAAGATCGTTACCATTTTAAAAAACAACCGCCGCATTTTGGAGCGGGCACTCAACAAAAAAGAGGTTGTATCACTGAAAGAACAAACCTTGCTCGACGAAGGATTTTTATTCAAATATCATACGCACAACCGGATTAACCAGGGGGACGGGAAAGAATACGTGTTTTGTTTTGAATAGGGGTACATGAGGAAAGGCAATGGCTGGTGTACCATTGTGAAAGGGGAAAAATGATTTTTTAAAACGTATCTATAATTGGAGGTAGCGAGCGTTCTTTTTCAGCGTGTTTCACATTTAGTGGGATGCTGCAGGTTCTATCCAACTGGTAATGGTTTTGAGATCATGATCATAAGTAATGATATCGGGATTTTTTGAGATGAAGAATATTTCCCCTTAGTATTCTGGTATTTGATTCCCATCCCGCTGTAAAATATTATACCCATGTTAGAAGAGTGGGAGGGGATTGAAATACCCAATTACATTGTGAGGCATAGGTGTCACGGCGTATTTTGCTGCAAGGCGGCTCCAAAAATAAGGAGGGAGTACTATACCGGATATTTACATTTTATAGTCACTAAGGAATATATTTTTTATTAGCGGAGAGTCTATGAAAATAATATCATTTTCTTTTTTTTTTATAAATTTGTTTTTACGCGGCGATGATTGCCGTTAATTAAATCCTTTGTAAAGAAGGAATATTTACATAAATTTGTTTTTGCGGCGATCATCGCCGCAATTATAAAAATTTGTAAAGTGCCACTTAATAAGCAAAGAAGAGTAATCATCTCACATATTATAGGAAACGGGGTTATTGTTCCGAGGAAATGGTTCAGTGATCAAAAAATACCGGACTTAAAACTTGGAAGGCATGCAATAGATAATCTGATTAAAAGCAACGAATTATATACCCTTTCCAAAGGAGTTTATTCCAGATCAGGAACAACTCCAACGTGGGGATCAGTATTATACTCATTGCAAAATTTCTTTGATTTAGATGTTGTTGCCGGCGGATTGACAGCTCTTGAATTAATGGGATATGGACATTATACTGACTTAAAAAAGGGTGATAAAATTCATTTATATTATTCGCAAAAACTGCCTAAATGGATTGATGAAGTTGTTAGTGAAACAGAATTTATCCGGCATTCCAATAAAGATTTATTAGGGAGAGGCAACAAGGAGCCACCTGTTTTTTCTCTAAAACAATTTTGTATTACTTATAATTCGCGGAACTACAACCTCCCAATTTTAATTTCAGGGCCAGAACGAGCTTTATTAGAAGTGATTTCAGGAGTACCAAAATATTTTTCAGTTGAATTTGCTTATCAGCTCATGCAGGGGCTTACCACTTTATCGCCAAATAAGATGCAGTCACTGCTGGAGAATTGTCATTCAATTAAAATGAGGCGACTGTTTTTTTGGCTTGCGGATCATTTCACTTATGCGTGGCTGAGAAAAATTGACCGCACAAAAATTAACCTTGGATCGGGTAATCGTGTTATCGTAAAAGCAGGTAAATTTAATAGTCAATATAACATCACCGTTCCGCCCGGCCACTTATGAATACAGATACTATTTATTACAAACAGGTTCAGTTGTTGGTTCGGGTTCTTCCACTAATTGCAACAGAAGATTGTTTTGCACTAAAAGGCGGAACAGCTATTAACCTATTTGTTAGAAATATGCCCCGTCTTTCTGTTGATATTGACCTGGTTTATTTACCTATGGATGATCGTGCAACCGCTTTGAAAAAGATAAGAGCTGCACTAACCCGTATCAGTGAGCTGATCGAAAAAAATATTCCGCAGGCACAAGTACAAAACGCGCATGAACAAAGTAATGCATTGCGATTGATCGTTATGCAAAATGGTGTCAGAATTAAAATTGAATTGTCACCAGTGATCAGGGGAACCGTATTTGGTGAAAATGTTTTATCAATTTCCGAAAAAGCTGCTGAACATTTTGGATATGCCGAGTTTTCCATAGTGTCTTTGCCAGACCTTTATGCCGGGAAAATTGCCGCTGCTTTGGACAGGCAGCATCCAAGGGATTTATTTGATATAAAATTACTTTTTGAGAAGGAAGGATTTACCGAAGATTTCCGAAAAACATTTTTGGTTTATCTCATAAGTCACCAGCGTCCAATGTCAGAACTCTTGAAACCTAATTTTAAGGACCTTAAAGTGGTATATGAGAATGAATTTGTAAGAATGACTACGGAAGAAATTTCTTTGGAAGAATTAGTGGAAACGAGAAAGGAGCTATTGAAACAGATTCATGAAACGATGACAGGTAATGAGAGGCAATTCCTTCTGGGTTTTAAATCCAGAGAACCTGATTGGAATTTGCTTGGACTGGAAAATGTTACAGCAATTTCACAATTGCCTTCAGTACGATGGAAAATTATGAATCTTGAAAAAATGCCAGATAAAAAGCATAAAGAAGCTGTAGATAAATTGAAGGATGTATTGAATATAAATTGAACGTAATTTCAAAATTGCATTTCAGACATTCCGGAAATAGCCTCCTCCTTTATGATTTTATTCTATAATAATCTGATAAGATAACACGAGATTGGAAAACAAAAGAGGCCAGTCTGAATTTGCAATTTGCATTTATGCAAAGCCCTTTTTTCATCAAGTTCGCCTTGTCTAAAAATATTATGGAAGCCGTTTATCTGAAGAGATACCAAAATTTGCGGGGACAGATTTAATTATCACAAGGGATAATTTTAATAATATAGCCCAAAGGTTCGAAAATAAACCCTCTTATCGAATCGTGAAGATTGAAGGTTCTCCGGATAATGAAAGCGATGATGATTAATATGGACTTTATATCATGCTCTTTCAGAGCTCGCTAATGCATGACCTTCATGAAATATTTTTATAGCTACTCTGATATTTCGATCAAGATCAATAGCTTGATATACATCGTCATAGGTCCCTGAACCGAGTGGTCCAGCGCCATAATCAATGCACATTTGTCGTTGAAAGTGTCGTTGAAATTTTACTGCAATTTAATCCTTCCTTCCAGCCTTTATCAATAAATTTTAGGACAATGCAAAACTTTATTGTTCTTCCTTAATTGGCCACGGGACTATATTGAAATCCGCTGCCGCATCCACCTGCTGAAATGTGCCGAGACACTGCTGAATTTCCGCAACCAAGGGAAGGGTGGCTCCATTTTGAACATCGTCTGTCAGGCTACTGCTTAATGCTTCCAACTGTTTTTTGATCTCTTCATATGTTTTTGCCTCTTTAACCAACTCGCCAGCTTCGATTTCCTCTTTCATTTTTTTGAATACTTCAAAAAAGTATTTTGTCGCTTGCTGAACCGTTTGATTAGCGAGATAGTGTTTTGTGGTATGGCGAGGCACGGCGCCAAATTCATTAATGGTCCACCAGGCATTTAACTTGCCTTTTCGTCGAGCTTTCATCAAAAAGTCACCAATACTCGTTAAAATCTTTTTGGCGGCGGGAGCGTCTTTTACGATCATATCTGCTACCAGGGTTGCATCGAGGCGATACGTATTCAATGTGTCTTCAAATAAATCTTCCGTCATTGCACTTTCCCCCGACAACAATAGACGAAGCGCAATGATTTTGGTCAGCAGGTAAGCTCTCTGGAATTTGCCAAGGTCCGGAAAATCATTGTGCTCTATGTAGGCAGCAATAAGGTGTAAACTGCGGTGCGCAGCAATGTACAGATCTTTGAATTTATGATCAATGGCCAACTCCTGTATTTTGCTAATATCGTATATAAAATCACCAATATCCTCCCATTGAATTTCGGCATCGGTGCTATATGTTCCCCCCGGCTGATGATAGTTCTTCAGGAGGTGCTGCAGGTTGTTTTCGGTAGGGCAATTCTGTTTTAAATTCGTACCAAATGATTTTTCCAACACGTTAATGACTTTCCGCAGGCTCATGAGATCTCCTTTTCCGGCGAGATGTTCTGCAAGATTATTATAGTAATTGCGCAGGTCGTGATAGTACAGAAGCTGAATTTTTTTTGTTGCTGCATGATAATAGAATGTTTCTACAGAGTTTGAAACGATTTCATAAAAGGCGGAACGCCCATTGCCAGCAGCGGAAGCCTCGGCGTCTTTCCAAATAATAGTCACCGATTCTACTATGGCTTCGCAATCCTCTCTTGTTATCTCTGCAGTAATTAATTCATTGGCACGTGCAGTCAGTTCTGTTAACAATGCATGTAGCGCACCGTTGTCATTATCCCTGATAGCATATAGCACTTCATCCCTGATTTCTGACAATTTCAACTGATTGGCATTCATCCAATTGCCCCGATAATAGGTCTGTATTACATTTACAAAATCATTCACATCGAGTGAAGCAATGGTTTTTCTGGCTTTGTCCAACGTATTGGTATCTCGTAACAATATGTAAACGATGTAAAACAACAAAAGAAGAAAAGCAAAGAAGGCATACAATAAGTAATATCCTATTGACAGATCATTATCGGCTGCGAATGAGGGAATGATGATATAGCTAATGGTCAGTGCGGTGATCAGGAACAATGATAGTCCTGCAAATGAAACTACCCATTTGTTGTGCAGGACATTGCTTTCTTTCCTGCGTTTGGCTTCTTTGCCGACCAATTGAAAACTCAATAGTAAGGCTGCTACCAATATTCCCAACAGTGCGCCTGCGGTGGTTAAGAGCAGAGATAAAAATTGTTTTACATCTACTTCCCGGAGCTGTAATCCATCAGGAAACAGTACGCCAGGGGAAAGATATTTAACAACCACAAAAGCCAGAACTAAGGCATAAATCAGCCAGAAGTCCAAGAAGGAATATGCAGTTTTAACAGGTAATGGGGACTTGCTCATAGAATAAAATTACTGCAATGATCACAAAGCCAATAATTCACACCTTTTCAGCTTAATTCACACCAGCATTTTCTGCATATACGCCGAGTGCTGCAATCTTTTCAACAATGCCTTATTCTGTTTGTCCACTCTACCCATTTATCGAGATAACGACCTTTGACATATAACATTACCTTAATGTCATTAATACCGTTTTTTATATAACCTCCCACAGTAGTTCTGGCAAGCTCCGCCTTGCGCATTTCTTTATTCTGTTGAATATCTAATATATTCTGCGGAATTTTGTTCTCAACATTTAAAAGCTCATATGGATTTATGTATTGCATATTTATGTGAAAGCAATAAAAAATCAGCAGTGCAGTTAGTTAGTTTATAACAGAGTTACAAAGGAATAAATATGCGAGTCAGTTTTTTATTTTGATTTTTAAAGTTCATAGACAAAACAAATATAATAAAATCAAAAGTAATAATATTCAAAAGTATGTTTCAAAGAAAACAATTCAAATAAGGCCGACCGAAGCCGATCTAAGTGGAATATCCATCAAGATTGACCTCTGACACTGGCATTATTTAAAGCTAAATTTGTGTTGCGGATGGGGGTCAAGGCACCTGGATTTTCCAGATAGGTTCGAAAATGGTTGTAACATAGCAAAGCGGTCGGAAATATTACACATAGGGTATGTGTCCTGAATACAGGGTTAATAATTTCCGCGCGGGTGGTAGGTCAATGTTTATAGATTTTTATCTTGTAACAACCGTCGTACAGCGCTCTGTAAAAATTACAATTAAAAGCTCTGGAGTGAAATTAGATATCCTTGAGTCCGGCATAATTTATTCTGCTAAGGGGATTCCTTTGTGTTCACTTGATTCAACGAATTTATTTAGCTGCTAAGCTTATACACAGAGTATCGTAGCCAAAATGCGTAGTGTTGATTTCTTTTCAGACAGGCGTTAAATCCACTTTAAGGTTTTCCTGTCCTCATTTACAGGAATTAATGGTATATCTCATTCCTGAGAAATCACCTCCACGATTTACTACATCAATCTCTTTGTAAAAGCTTCCGAGCGGATCAAATTCCGTTATAAAGTTTTTGTCTTTTAACCCTATAAAAAAGTCTAACCAATTTCAGGTGGTAAAAAGCCGGAATAGTAATATTTACTTATAACGGTGAAGGTTAAAACGAAATTTTGAATTTTGGTTTTACCATCCCTTTGGGCTGCAATAAGTTGTATAAGAGTCATATATTTTTTACTTGATAGATTTATGGTAATTCAATACATTTGAATATCCAATAGAAAAGCTAACTGTAAAGTGTAGATGCCACTCCGTATTTGAACAGATGGATCATAATAGTAAATAGATTTACAACATATAATCATATACGCTAGTAATATTGTGCGTTTTATATAGTGTTTTTGGTGTGCACGATTTGATAAAAATTGAAAATCATTGTTTTACTGAATTATCTTGCTGTAATATATTTATCGTACAATAGTGTGACCTTAAAAATTTCGAACAGAGAGCAGCCTCCATTTATAATAGGACAAACGAATATTGAAAATGAAAAGCCAAATGAGTTAAACGATTTGGAATAACAATTTAAATCACAGCTTTATTAATGTATTTAGAAGACGTAGATTTTGTTTTTACTCCTGTTATCAATTTTGCAATGCAGCAAAATTATGTGCCGGTTGTAAAAAAAATAACTGCAAAAAATATAAGCGATAAGGATATTGAGAACATACAAATATCAATTCAGTCAGATCCTGATTTTGCTGTAACATGCGAAAATACAATTGATCTAATCAGGAAAGATGAAACTTTTGAGTTCAATTCTTTCAATCTTAAAGTCTCAGCAAAATTTCTTGCCGAATTAACAGAGAGAATATCAGGTAATATAACGTTAGCTATAAACGCTAATAATCAAATTCTATACAAACAAATTTATCCAATCGATCTATTAGCTTATGATCAGTGGAATGGAATAACCATATTGCCTGAACTGCTATCGTGTTTTATTACACCTAATCACCTTCAGATTCCAAAGATAATTAAGCGGGCATCAGAAATCTTAAATGGCTGGACAGGAAGTCCTTCATTTGATGAATATCAAAGTCGTAACCCCGATCGTGTTAAAAAACAAATGGCAGCTATCTATGAAGCGATAAGTGAAATGAATATTGTGTATTGCTCCGTTCCTGCCAGTTTTGAAGAAACAGGACAGCGCATACGTATGTGCGATGTTATTTTTTCAACACGGATGGGCAATTGTCTTGATCTTTCGTTACTATATGCAAGTTGTCTTGAAGCCGTAGGCATACACCCCCTTATAGTCATTATCAAAGGGCATGCATTTGCAGGAGGCTGGTTAATTGATGAGACATTTGCTGACGCAGTAAATGACGATCCTTCTCTAATAACAAAAAGAACAGCCCAGGGCATTAATGAAATTACGTTGGTAGAAGCAACATTCATGAACGCTGGTAATAGTAATTCTTTTGACGAAGCAAGTGCATCTGCTAATTTTAAGATGATTAATGAAGAAGACTTTATTTTATTTATTGATGTTAAGCGATCAAGGTTTAGTGGTATAAGACCTTTGCCCCTAAGGCTTAAAACTGCGGAAGGGTGGCAAATAGTGGAAGATAAATTTATTCCAAGGAACAATGATTTGCCCGAAGATATAATTCCGGGAACAAAGCTTGTAGATGTTGAAAAAATTATAGTCTCCAAACAAATAATTTGGGAAAGAAAACTTCTTGATCTTACGTTAAGAAATAGTTTATTAAGTCTGCGTATCACAAAAAATACTATTCAATTCATTGGGCTTAATCTTTCCACACTGGAAGATTCACTGGCAAAAGGACATGAGTTGCAGATTCTCTCACGCCCAACAGATTGGGACAATCCTTTAAGAAGTGCCGGTGTATATCAATCGATTAATCACAGCGATCCGGTTCTTGATTTAATCAAATTTGAATTCACACAAAAAAGATTGAGAGCATATTTATCGGAGGTTGATCTTCTTTCTTCTATAACTTCACTTTATCGTTCGTCGCGTCTTTCCATTGAAGAAAATGGTGCAAATACCCTTTATATAGCCTTAGGATTGCTTAAATGGTATGAAACAAACCTGAGTGAAAGACCAAGGTACGCCCCGCTGTTATTAATTCCTGTTGAGATAATAAAGAAATCAGCACAGAAGGGATTTGTAATAAGAAGCAGGGAAGAAGAAACAATGATGAACATAACCCTACTGGAAATGTTGAGGCAGGATTTCGGAATTTATATCGGTGGGCTTGAAAACTTACCAAAAGATGAGTATGGTGTTGATGTCAAAACAGTTTTTAATATTGTTCGGCAGGCTGTAATGACAAACAAAGGATGGGATGTGGAAGAACAATGCTTTCTTTCAACTTTTTCATTCAGTAAATTTATTTTATGGAATGATATCCATAATAATGCTGATAACCTTCTAAAAAATAAGGTAGTAAAAAGCATTGTATCCGGCAAACTAGAATGGGAGCCAGGAAGTAATGAATTGCATGTCGACCTTGATAAAGAAATTCATCCGGGTAGTCTTTCTTTGCCAATAAGTTCGGATTCTTCTCAATTAAAAGCAATACTTACTTCCGCCAATAATGAGAGTTTCGTTTTACATGGCCCTCCGGGTACAGGGAAATCTCAAACAATTACAAATATTATTTCAAATGCACTATACCAGAATAAAAAGGTGTTGTTTGTTTCAGCAAAAAAAGCAGCACTTGATGTTGTGCACAATAGATTAAACTCAATTGGTATAGGACCTTTCTGCCTTGAGCTACATTCAAATAAATCAAAAAAATCAGCAGTATTGGAGCAGCTTAAAAGAGCAACAGAAGTTTCAAAAAATATTTCATCTGCTGATTATAATGCTGAAGCAGAAAGACTATATAGCCTTCGCACTGAACTGAGTAAATATGTCACAGCTTTACATACCAGGCAATCTTTTGGGCTTTCTTTATTTGAGTTGTTTAGCAGGTATAGTGAATTGAAACCAGGAAAAACCAAAATATTTTTCCCCGCAGATACTATTCATAATCTTACTGCTCAAAGGCTGGTTACATGGAATGATATTACAGAAGAAATACAGGTTGTTGGAAATATTTGTATTGATATTCCTAATCACCCTTTAAAAGCCATACAGGCTTTACAATACACGCATCAGTTTAAAAATGATGCAAGGGAACGTATCACAGAATATCTAAATCAGCTTTCGGCGCTTACATCGCTTTTTTCTAAAGTTACCTCTGTTCTTACTCTCGAATTATCTGTTGTGTCAAAACACCAGGCAGGGATCATAAAAAATATCATCACTTTACTTCTAAATTTGCCGGATGTTCCGTCACAGCTATTTGGAATTGAGCACGCAGAGCAAAATTTATCTAGCATTATCAGTATTGCCGAGCATGGTAAAAAACGGGAAGAACTAAAGAAGGAATTATTACAACATTTCACTAAGGAAATACTTTTAACAGACGCAGGGAATCTGTTAACGGAATGGAATGTTGCACAACAGAAATGGTTCTTACCAAAGCTTTTAAAGCAAAACGCCATTGCCAAATCATTAAAAAAATTATCGATTGAAGGAAAGATCGAAAAGATCGGAATACCATTTTATCTCGAAAAAATTATAGCGTATCAAACTGAAAAAGACATAATTGATAATGCAGCCAATTTACCTAAAACATTACAGTTTTTGTGGAAAAATGGCGACTGTAACTGGGATGAGCTGGTAACAACCTGTCATTTGATTATAAGTCTTAACAGGGAAGCCTATAAGTTGGGTGGTGACCCACTCACAGCTTCCAAATGGCGCAGCAAGTTATCTGACTATTTCTATGAAGGAAGCAAAGTTTTCCTGGATAATCAAAAAGATACGTTAGAAAAATATAATCAGCTTTTTGAGGAGGTAAACGCATCTGAAGGTGGACTGAAGGAATTTCTACAAATAGATTTTGCAAAGCTTGATAATATTGAAACAAATTGGATCAAGACGTCAGAGTCCTTTGCTCAAAAATGGCTTACTAATATTGAATACCTTAAGGACTGGATAAGTTGGAATCAGATAAGGCTTAAAGCAGTAAACGAAAGATTGATGCCCGTTGTTACGGCATATGAAAATGGTGCCATTCCAACCGCTGATATTATCACTGAATTTAAACGGGGACTATATAAAAGTTGTGCTGATTATATAATAGATAGTAATCCCAATCTTTCTTCATTTAACGGGAAATTGTTTGAAGAAAAGATCAGGAAGTTTAAGGAGATAAGCAGGTTATTTGAAAAATTAACCAAAGAGGAATTGTATGCGAAATTAGCTGCACGCATTCCTAATTTTCCAAAAGAAGCAGCGCAAAGTTCAGAGATTGGAATACTTCTAAAAAACATTAAAGATAACGCCAGGGGTACCTCCCTCAGGAAGTTGTTTGATAGCATACCAAATTTACTTCCCATGCTTACCCCGTGTATGCTGATGAGTCCCATTTCAGTTGCGCAATATTTTGATACTACAAATGAAAAGTTTGATTTATTGGTATTTGACGAAGCATCTCAATTGCCTACCTGCGAAGCGATAGGCGCCATTGCCAGGGCAGGTAATGTAATTGTAGTTGGCGATCCGAAACAAATGCCACCTACCAATTTTTTTAATTCCAATAATGTAGATGAAGAGAATATTGAAAAAGAAGATTTAGAAAGTATTTTGGATGATTGCCTTGCATTATCTATCCCGTCACAACACCTTTTGTGGCATTACAGGAGCAAGCATGAAAGCCTGATTGCTTTTAGTAATGCAAAATTTTATGATAACAAGCTACGTACTTTCCCGTCAACTGATGACATCATTTCAAAAGTAACCTACATCCACGTTGAGGGTTACTATGATAAAGGGAAAACAAGGCAAAACAGTTTTGAAGCAAAAGCTATTGTTGAAGAGATTATACGCAGGTTAAGTGACCCGGAATTAAGTAAGCGAAGCATAGGTATTGTTACCTTTAGCGTAGTGCAGCAATTTCTGATTGAGGACTTATTAAATGAAGTATTTACATCACGCCCCGACTTAGAGAAAATAGCGACAGAAACAGAAGAACCCATATTTATTAAAAACCTGGAGAACGTGCAGGGAGATGAGAGAGACGTTATCATGTTTTCCATAGGTTATGGGCCAGATAAAAATGGAAAAGTGAGTTTGAACTTTGGTCCCTTAAACAGAGAAGGTGGCTGGCGGAGATTAAATGTTGCCGTAACCAGAGCAAGATATGAAATGCAGGTATTCTCAACATTACGGGCAGACCAGATTGATTTGGCAAGAACTTCATCGGAAGGTGTTGCAAGCTTAAAAGCATTTCTTGCTTATGCAGAAAAGGGAAGGTCAGCTTTACCTAACAGGTTTAGTTTTAGTAGCATCAGCAATTCCTCTTTTTCCAATATGCTTTCAGAACAGATTCAACAACAAGGCTATGATGTACATACTGATATTGGATGTTCCACGTACAAAGTGGATATAGGAGTTATCAATCCATCTAATAAAAACGAATACCTGTTAGGCATTTTATGCGATGGCGATAATTATCTTAAAGCAAATACAACACGCGACAGGGAAATAACCCAACCCCAGGTGCTAAAAAGCCTTGGCTGGAATATTTATAAAGTTTGGTCGGCAGACTGGTGGGAAAATCCGGAGAAAACCATTACCCAAATCATTGATGTTATTAAACAGGTGCAAAGCGGCGAAAGTAAAAAGGAACTCCCGCCCGTTGTTACGGAGAATTCCATAGCACATGCACTGGTTGAAATTCCTTTACAAGGAGCTGTAACCGTTCAATTAAATCATTCAATAAAAACGGAAAACAAATATGAAACTTGTAACCTGGAAATAGTGCTATGCAATTCTTCTGAAGAATTTCTTTATCCTTCAAACAGGTGGAAAGTAACCGATCAGATAAAAAAAGTACTGGAGGTTGAATCTCCTGTCAGCAGAAATCTTTTATGTAAAAGAGTTTTATCCGCGTGGGGTATCAGCAGGAATGGGGCAAGATTGAACAGCTATTTAGAAAGTTTATTTTCGGGCATGGATATACGCAAAACCGTTTATGGTAACAATATATTCTTCTGGAAGCCGGAACAACATCCATCTGCGTATACCATTTACCGTTATACCGAAAGTGATAATGATAAAAGGAATGCAGATGATATTCCGCCGGAAGAAATTGCGAACGCGGTGAAGCAAGTTTTAAAAGATCAGGTAAGTTTGTCAAAGGATGATTTGATAAGGGAAACTGCTAAGTTGCTTGGATTTTCTAAAGTTGGTAATAATGTAGATAGTGCGATGAGGCAAGGGATAAAATTGGCTCTAGAAAACGGTTATGGTAAGGAGGACGAAGAACGGGTTTCAGTTTGTTGAATATCCCTATGAAAAGACATCAATAAAACTTATAAGGAATCAAGAAGCATATTTGATGACATAGGCGAATAATTATTATATTAAACAAAATAAATGGTAGTAAAAATTCTGGCAACGGCAGACCTGCACTTAGGCAAAAGCGCCTCAGGCATTTCCGGTAATTTTGAGGAGATTTCTACCAAATACACGTGGTGGAGGATAGTTGACTGGTCTGTAAGGAATAAAATAGACGTGCTGCTCCTGTGTGGTGATATTATTGATCAGGACAACCGTTATTTTGAGGCAGTAGGGGCTTTACAATCCGGTTTTGAAAAATTAAGACAGGCAGGAATTACGGTCTGCCTGGTTACGGGGAATCACGACCATGAAGTATTGTATCAGATCGTAGGCAACAGGAAATATGAAAATGTCCATCTGCTCGGTTTCAATGGAAAATGGGAAATCCTCCCTTTTGAAAAGGACGGCTGTAAAATACAGTTTGTGGGCTGGTCTTTCCCCAATCGTTATGTAACCCGGGATCCGCTAATATCTTTCGGGGAAATTCACCCCGATCCCAATTCCTCGGTTATCGGCTTACTGCATGGAGATGTGGATAATATGGAAAGCAAGTATGGGCCAATCGGGTTGAACAATTTAGCGAATGTAGGAGTTAATCTCTGGATTTTGGGGCATATTCATAAACCACAGGAACTGAGGAAATATGCCCCATCCATTTGGTATCCCGGTTCACCCCATGCAATGAGTGCCAAGGAGACCGGTATTCATGGGCCGCTGCTGGTATCGGTAGAAGACAGTGGAAATATCATGGTGACCCCTGTTCCCCTTTCACCGATTCGTTACGAAAATTTGGATATTGATATTACCAACATCACGAATGAGGCTGGTATACGGGATACAGTAACTTCCTCCGTTTTAAATGATGCCATTGGCAAGTTGGAAGAATTGGAAAACGTTTCTTTATTAATCTATGATCTTCATCTGACAGGGCAACATGCAGATACCCGAGAAGTGGAAGCGGGTGCACAATTGATAAATGAATTTGAGCAGGAGATAGAATCAGGAACAAGAATATTGGTAAGAAAAGTGACCATCGATATTCGACCTGCCGTCCAAAACCTCGAAGAACTGGCCAAACAGCCGTCACCCGCGGGCATATTGGCTACAACAATCCTGGCAATTCAAAATGGGAATTCAACACCCTTCCTGGAAGAATTTTACAAGCAATGGAATTATAAACAGGAAGATATTATTAATACCGGTACCTACCAGCCCCTACGTTCGACAGGAAGGCTGATCACCGGTGATGATAAAGCAGCCAGCGATTATATCTTACATGAATGTAACAGGCTACTCGGAGAATTAATTACCCAACAGGAAAATTGATTCAGTATATGCAAAAATTGAGCTTCATATTAAAAGTACTATCTGTTCAGAAGATGCCGGGATTTCCCAGGGGACTCGAGACAATTAAGAATTTGGCGCCGAACATCAACATTATTGC
Organism: Hanamia sp.; assembly: GCA_035532615.1. GTDB lineage: Bacteria > Bacteroidota > Bacteroidia > Chitinophagales > Chitinophagaceae > Ginsengibacter. The sequence goes on along the minus strand of DATKQQ010000341.1, from coordinate 5,900 downwards.
CGGGCCGAATGCATCTGGTAAAAGTTCAACTGCACGCATCATTCAGCAAGTGATATGGAGAAGTCATGTAAATAGTATACAGGTTGAGAGTTCTTTTAAGATCAATGACGAATCCTGGGAAATAAAAATAGACTCTGGCAGTATTGTGTTGCAACGGGATGGCATTGATGCTGAACTTATAGGGTTGCCGGCATTTGAAGAATCAGGCCGCTATATGCTTGCGCTTCACGAACTGGTTGAGGAAGAGGATGGGCAATTAGCGAGGCAGATTGTTAAGGAATCTATTGGAGGATATGATCTGGAAAAAGCAGGAGAGCGCCTCGGATATTCAGGCAACATAAAAAACCGGGGGGCGTCCCAATTTAAGGCATTTGAATATGCAGCCGGTGCCTGTAAGGACATACAACAGAAACAAAGTGAGCTGAAGAAAGAAGAGAATAAGCTTGGAGAATTAAATAAGACCATGCAACAGGCTAAGGATGCGGCGGGTTTACAGGACTTATATGAACAGGTTATTCAATATCTGGAAGCTAAATTACAAAACGATCAAAGTTTAGAAGAATATACAGCATTTCCTGCAGTATTGGATAATGTTACTGGCGAGGAATACCAAACTATGGAAGATCTGGAAGAGGAGATCAGGGTTGCCGATATCGCTATCCTTGATGCCGGAGAAAAAATACGTGAAAACGAAGCTGCCATTTCCCAATTAAAATTACCAGGTGGAGGATGTGGTGAAAAAGTCCTGGCGGAACTGGAAAAGAGGGTTGAACACCTGGTTGAGACTGAATCAGAAATTCAGGAGACAGAAAAGAAGGCGGGAGAATTTAAGGTAAAAGAAAGAGAGGCCCTTAAAAGCATTGATGAAAATTTGGATGCATCCGAATGGCAGCAAATTAACCTTAAAGATGTCAACGGCCTGGATAAATTCCTAGAAGAGGCCCACCGAACTATCAGTCAAAAACAGTTTTTCCAAACCGCAATCAGTGAATTGCAAAAAGAAGAAAATGATAAGGGTCCTAAGATTGAATTACTGGTTGAAGGGATCAGAACACTGAGCTACTGGCTGCTGGAGAAGGGCGGTATCTCCGTAGTAGCGAAATGGTGGCTTTTGGTGATATCCCTTACTGGAATACTCACGGTGATTACAACCTACTATATTGGTTGGCCGGGGCTCCTTGGTATTGCCCTGATTATCATAGGTACCATTTATGCCCTTAATGCAAAGACGGGAAATTCAAAGCACATCCGGAAAAATGATTTTGATAAAACCGGTTTGGATGGACCGGAAGTATGGAATACGGATGGGGTATCCGGGAAATTACAGGAATTAATGGATACCCTGCAGGAAGCAAACTGGCAGAAAAAGATCAGGCAGAAAATTACTTTTTTTACAAACGACAAAGAAGCCCTCCAGGAACAGCTGAAAGCTATAAATGAAAAGCGGGATCGGTGGCTGGAGAAGATAAGAGCAATCCCAGAACTTCCCGAAAACAATTTAAAAAATTACAGCGGGCTTTCCTGGTTTGTACACTATGTCAAAGAATGGCAAAAAAATAATGCAGAAACGAGAGCCCTGGAAGAAACAAAGGCGTGGCTGTCTCAGGACGTAACAGCAACCATAAAAATGATCAATGAATTATTTCCTGAAACAATAAGCGAAAAAGCGACGGATGCGATTACCGCAAAAGTTATTTTAAAGCAACTCAGTCAGGATGAAAGAGCTCGGCAGAATGCAGTTGCAGAAACAGAACACCAAAATGAATTCATTCATGAAAAAAATCTCTTTAAGAATAAAACGGCCCAAAAAATACAAGCCATTTATAACAAGCTGGATAGAGAATTTGGGAAAAAAGAAGAAATCCACCAACTGGTGGAACAACTCGAAAATTATAGGAACGCAAAAGAAAAACACCAGGTAGCGGAAAAGCTATTAAGTGAAAAAATGCTCCAGATGAGAAACCATTCTTTATTTGAATCCCATCAAAAAGAAATTGAATCGCTTACTCTAGACCAGGCAAAAGAAAAAAGTAAGGATTTGAGCTTGCTGGCTCAACAATTTGATTCCACAAATAAAGAGATTATCCAAATTGAAACAAATATTCAGCGGGAAAAAAATGGTAATGATCTGGAAAAGGCCCTGGAAGTCAGGGAGGATGCCCTAGAAGACCTTGAACAATTATACAAAGATAATCTGGCTTCTAATACAGGGAAGCTGCTTATAGACCAGCTGAAGAATGAAATAGGGGAACAAAACCTTCCACAAGTTTTTAAAAGAGCCAATGAACTTCTTATCCACATCACCAAAGGACGCTATGAATTGAAACTTGACGAAAGAGATCCGCCGGCCTTCAGGGCTTACGATACCATAGCCAAACTCGGACAGGATCTGAGCGAATTATCCACGGGAACCCGCATCCAGCTATTGCTCTCTGTTCGCCTTGCTTTTATAGAAACCCAGGAGGCGATACTTAAGCTGCCGATACTCGCCGATGAGCTGCTTGCCAATAGCGATGATATAAGAGCCAATGCTATTATTGAAGCTTTGGTGGAAATCAGCCGGGAAGGGCGGCAGATTTTTTATTTTACTGCACAGGCCGATGAGGTGTCCAAATGGAAGAACTATTTGAATACCACTCAAAATATTTCGTATGAAATAATTGAATTAACCGGCTCGCAAAATGAAATGACAGGGTACAAAGTAAACGAAGTTGGCTTTTCCTCCTTTGAGCTTATTCAAAATATTCCTTCCGGTGAAGGTAAAAGTCATGAAGAATATGGCAAATTATTAAATGTGACGGCCTTTAACCCGCTTACAGAAGAAAAGGAACATTTACACCTTTGGTACCTGCTGGAAGATAAGGAACTGCTCCGTAACTGTTTGACGAAAGGAATAAAATATTATGGTCAACTAGATAGTTTTATCAGGCACAATGGGAAAATAGAGGAGCTTAATAAGGTAACCTTGGTTTCCATTCAAAATAAAACCATGTTTTTACAACGGTTCCTGGAATTATATCGCATAGGAAGATCCCGTCCCATTGACAGGGATATCTTACAACATTCAGGAGCTGTTTCCTATAAATTTATAGAAGCGGTTACGGAAAAGTTAAAGGATTTGGAGTGGAATCCCCGCAAACTAGTTATGGCCTTAAATAAAGGCGAAGTATCCGGGTTCCGAAAAAATAAAGCCGAAGAGCTTGAAGAGTATTTAACCGCTGAAGGCTACTTTGATAAGGAAGAAGCCTTTAGCATTGAGATAATATTAGTTCAGTTACATGCATACCTTTCAAATCTGGAGTTGGACCCTTCTGAAGCAGAAAGTTTTATTAATAGAATTTTGAATTGGCAATCATTACACCTAAATAATTAGCTAATTTTATTAGGCAATTGGTTAAATAGTTTTAATATTAACGTTAATGGTAACTACTCAGGTACCTTATTCCAAGGTCGTTTGTATGATTTTACCCCATGGTTTTATTCCTATCCTGATCTAGGAGCTACTCAAACTGCTTAAAGTTAAAATTTTAGTTTTTACATTTCACCTCTATGAATTATCATTTTCTCCGGGAGTTTGACAATGTTTTCTTGAATTTCCTTTTCTAAAGCTTCATACCAACCCTCAACACTCACAAACTGATTATGATTAGCCCTTGGATTAGTTAAATTTTCAAATGACATTTGATACTTCGTTCCAAACAAACCTCCCGTTTTACATAGTGTCTTCAAGAAAACTCCCTAATTTCTTTCGAGATCTTATTTATATTAAATGTCTATATAACAATAGTTCGGTAATATTTTAAGCGGCCAACGCTCCTATATCCAGGCAATGGTGGTAAAGTTGTTTTATTTTTTTGCAATTCAGGTCTAAAGCTAAGTTTGAAAATATTCTTTCGGTAATTATTTTGTTATAATACATCAGTTTAATATTTCGCATAAAGAAGACTTCTCTTTTTTTCTTCGGCAACGAAAGCCATACAGCTGCTTTGGCAACTGACACTGTGCTTAACGCCATATTAAAATGGAAATATAATTTGTTCTCGCTTCTTGCCTGGCATTCTTCCAGCCCACAATGTTGTTTGGCCTCCCTGATTAGAAATTCTATTTGAAACCTGAGCCGGTAATACTTCAATATCAATCCCGGTTTTATTAAGGTATCAGTACAAACAAAAATCTCATACCGCTTTGTTAGTTTGTCTTGCAGGTATACAATCCTTACTAATTGTTTTAATGCCACGCAATAAACTACGCCGCTGTAATAAAGAGCATCTTCATCCTCATCAAATTTTTTTATGCGGCGCTTGTCAATATTGTTGCAATCGACTTTGCCATCATAGGCTTTGGGTCTTCCACGGCCAATTTTCTTTGTTCCGTTATAGGGGTATCTTAAATTGGCATCAGGCCTCATCTTTGTAATGATATGAAGCCTTGGTCCCAGCAATGGAACAATGAAATCATGCTTCATAAAATAGCCATCTGCCGCCAGGTATTTTACCATTGGTTTTAGTGCAGGCAACTGCTTTGTAATGATGCTCACATAATGGCTTGCGAGATTTTGTTTTTTTGCCTGCAATACTTCTTTGGAAGGTGTTTGTACCGCTTCCAGTGACATAGCTGTTCCTGCTGTTACATCTATTATGGATAAGCAACTGATCTCCAATCCTTTTAATGTGCATTGATCTTTTCCGCTCCACCATCTGCCCAGGCCGGGTGTTTGTTTACCACTCTTGAGAATATAGGATGGTTCAAATGCTGCAATTAATTCTTTTCCGCAACTTTTTTTAATCAGTAGGGTATTGAAAGAAACAAAATCAAAGAGCTTTTCAAAATGAAGCCGAATGCTTTTTTCCGAGTAGCATCCTATCCTTCCAAGATTAAGCATCGTATAGCGCACGGGCAATGCCAGCCATAGTTCAAAAACTGTGGAAAAGAATTTGAACCGGGGCTTGCTGATATCTGACAACTTTTGTAAACTTGTGCCAACAAGATCACTAATCTTGTTAAAGGCATTAGAATTTGAGTTTAGCATACAAATTTCTAATGCTCTTTTTGTCTATATCAACTTAGTTTTCCACTTTTCCACATCCTGAAAAATTACCGAACTATTGCTACTAAATAAGTTGGCCTTACTGTCAAATCGGAGGATTACGAAATAATGAAGATTCGATGAAAAACTGAAGTAACTATCCGCCTTCCTTAATCAAACAAAGAATCCATCGTTACTTCACTTTGTATAAGGTTTTTATAATAAGTATTTTTTGCAACTCCATAGGTGGTTATCATGGTTAAGAAGATCGTTTTCTTAGTTTTGGTTTTATCTATAAATACTGTTCGCTTTTGCAAAAGTTCATCTGAATACTTTTTATTGATGGTAAATTCGCCGGTAGAAAATTTTATTTCGCAAATATTAATACAACAGTCACGACGATCAAGCAGCAGATCAACTTGCGCGCCAGGCTGCCCTTTACCAGGTACATGCCGCCAAACAGATTCTTCCGTGTATATAGTTTCTATGTGTAAAGCCTTTTTTAATTGCGGTAAGTGTTTTAAACAGATTGCTTCAAAAGCATATCCACTCCAACTTTTAAAGGAATTGCCTTCGCTTATACGCAGCCATGTACCTTTACCGGTTGCCCTGCTTCTTTCAACAAACTTCAGGTAAAAAAGCGAATACTCATCTTTAAGGCGGTAAACAAGTTCTTTAGATGTTTTATCAAAAGGTATATACGATGCAACAAAACCAGATTCTTCCAGTTCGGTAAGGAATTGGGACAAAATAACATTTACAACTTTGGTTTTATTGTATAATTCCATTCACCATGAAATTTATGTTTTTACATTTCTAATTTTTTCATTTCTTCATCACTTATTTTAATGCCTTTTTCATATACTGTATCTTC
>DATKQQ010000340.1:0-4519 GCA_035532615.1 Hanamia sp. | reverse complement strand
TATAAATCCAGAGTTCCCTATAAGAGACTGCCGGAAGAAAAAGTAATCAAAATTATCGGTGAGATTCAGGCAGGAAATACCGGGAAAAGAGAAGTGTGCCGGAAGTATGGTTTAAACCGGCAAACGCTCCAAAAATGGATAAGGCGATTATCGGTTCGTAATTTAGCAGAATTATCAACTGGTAATCTCTTCACTTCTATGACCGACAATCAACAAAATCTGGCCCTGGCAAAAAAGATTCAGGAACTTACCCAGGCATTGGATGCTGCTAATTTAAAGATAGCGGGCCTGGAGACTATGATTGAAGTAGCAGAAGAAGAATTGAAAATCCAGATCAAAAAAAAAGCTGGTACCAAACAGTTAAAAAAATGAGGCAGAGCTACCCCCATAAAAGCCTGTGGGAGCTTTGTACACTGTTTGGTATAAGCCGTCAGGCCTATTATCAGGCTACTATACATCAATACCAGGTAAGTATGGCAGAATCGGTAGTATTACAACTGGTTACCCAGTGCCGTTTAGAGCTGCGTGGTAAAGCAGGGGTAAGGAAGATGTGGACTCCCCTTAAATCAAAACTGGCCGATCATGGTATCACCATGGGAAGAGACCGGTTATTTGACCTGCTCAGATCTTATCACCTTCTGCTTCGCAGAAGGATCAGGAAGGTAAAAACCACCGATTCCCATCACTGGCTGAAAAAGTATCCCAATCTGATCAAAGGCTTGGTGGTAATAGCTCCAGGGCAACTGTGGGTGAGTGATATTACCTATATATCCACCCTGGAGGGTTTTTGTTATCTGAGTCTGATCACGGATGCTTATTCCAGAAAAATCATGGGTTATTGCCTTTACCCTACCCTGGAAGCGATCGGGTGCATAAAGGCCCTGGAAATGGCCTTAACGGGCAAGCCTAATCCGACTGTATACCCATTGATCCATCATTCAGACGGAGGTATCCAGTATTGTTCCTACCGGTACATCGAAATACTTAAGGAAAATCATATTGAAATCAGCATGGCCAAGTCACCTTATGAGAATGCCATAGCAGAAAGAATCAATGGGACGGTGAAAAATGAATTTGAAGTGGTTCCAATGTATAAAAGTTACCGGGCAGCAAAGCTGGATATTCCAAAGATTGTAACCATATACAATCAAAAGAGGCCACACAGCAGTATCGATTATCTGACTCCCGAGCAAGCACATCTGAAAGAAGGACCAATAAAACGCCGCTGGAAATCTTATCATTCATCCACGAAAAAAAAAGGAGGTATAAATGAAAAATAATAGGGTTTTCATAAGATGCCAAAACGTCAGCAATCCCCGCTGTATTTTTACATTAAACTCAGGATTAATCCGCTTAGAAATAACCATCGGAGCCAATCAAATCTAGGAATCTCATTGCATCAGAAAAACCCTGAATTAAAAAAAATGATTTAAACTTGTAAAGCAAAATCAGGATTACCGAAAACTGGTGTCAAGTAAAACCAGGATTATCTCAAAATAGTGTCAAGTAAAACCAGGACGACTCCACCCAACTCCCCTGGTGCATATTCCGGAGTAAAGTAGGCCAGTGATTCCGGAGCAAAGTAGGCCAGGGAAGGTGAACTGAAAACGAGGTCATTTTCTGCTGGTTTTTCCGGGATTCCGGAGCAAAGTAGGCTACTGACATTCCGGCATAAAATAGGCCACCCCCTACGTTCCACAAGCGGGAGATTTATCAGCCATGGGTCCTCCAAATAGTTATTCAAAACAACGTAAAAAGCCCATGGATTATGATGATCCATGAGCCCTTTACACAGCTATTTGTCGGACGATCATATTGCTTCACGGTTGCTTCACAGCAGAGCCGTTTTTGCTTCGGATCGAAACCAAATTAATTCAACCTTTGATATTATAAAAATCTATCTTTACCAAAGAGACTCCCGTGTCCGGCAAAATGGATCCACCTCCGAGGACTATTATAAAATGAAAAGAGCGATCACGAAATATTTAAAAAACAAGCTTCCTCCCCTTGAAATTTTAAACTAAAAACAGGACCTGCTCTATGGTAGATGCATTAATTACTCCTAAGCATAACCAGATAACAAGACGGATCTATTTTTTGACTTTGCAGGCCATTTTCAATGCGATAATCATCGGCTTCATCGCTAAAGGCATGGTGCTCATGATTTATTTCTTCACAAATATTGCCTTTAATGGACGCTTTTCTTTTAGACAATCTTCCCCCTCCTTAGAACATGTGGGTTATTTTGTCTTTATTATTCCTATCATTGGAGCGCTGCTTGTAGGTTTGATAGCCCGTTATGGATCTAAGCAAATCCGAGGACATGGATTTCCGGAAACCATTGAAAGGATACTGGCATATAATAGTCTTATCCCGCCAAAATTAATTTTATTGAAGCCCCTTTCTGCGGCTATTTCCATCGGCACAGGAGGTCCTTTTGGCGCCGAAGGCCCTATTATTGCTACGGGAGGAGCTTTTGGTTCCTTAGCCGGACAAATGATGATTATCTCAAATTATGAACGTAAGATCATTCTGGCTGCTGGTTCTTGTGCAGGCTTATCAGCTATTTTTGGTAGCCCAGTGGCTGGTATCCTATTAGCCATTGAACTGCTCTTATTTGAATATTCCCCCCGATCTATCATACCAGTTGCACTTTCTTGTGTAACGGCGGATATTATGCATATTATCCTGTTTGGCAAGGAGCCTATGTTTGCCATGCCTTTAATTCCTGATCCAACCAGTTTGGCACTCGCTATTTATGTTATCATGGGATTCATTTTGGGTATTTCCGGAGCTTATGTATCAAAGAGTGTATATGCTGTGGAAGATTTTTTTGTTGCTAATTTAAAAAAAATACATTGGATGTGGTGGCCCGCAATCGGATCCATTGTAGTCGGAGTTATCGGATTTTTTGCGCCACATACGATGGGCGTAGGTTATGATAATATTAGAAAACTGCTTTCTGGAAATGTAACACTCAACGCCCTTTTGGCACTCTCTTTTTTAAAATTCATTTCCTGGTCTATTTATCTTGGCAGTGGCACATCAGGGTCTACTCTGGCACCAATATTTACCATTGGAGGTGCACTAGGGGCCATATTGGGATTTATTACCTTGAAGATCATTCCGGGCAGTGAGATTAATATGGCTACCTGCGCTCTTATTGGTATGGCAGCCACTTTTACTGGTGCCTCCAGGGCTATTCTCACGGCTATCGTTTTTTCATTTGAAACTACTGCGCAACCGCACGGATTGCTTCCGCTCGTGGGCGCTTGTACAGCAGCTTATCTGGTTTCTTTTTACTTAATGAAGGGAGGGACGCTTTATACAGAAAAAGTAGAACGCCTCGGAATACATACTCCGACAGCCTTTGGAGCTGATATTCTCCAAGAGCTATATATAAAGGGAGTGCTTAAACAGGTAACCAATGTATTGAATGCAGGCAATACAATTGCCGAAGCCCGAGAATGGATTAAAAAAAATGCAGCTAATGCAGAAAATAAGACTTTTGTCGTAGTCGATAAAAATGAAAACCTGGTCGGGGTAGTCAAACGAAAGAACATCCTTGATGATCAATATGAAGATAAAACTCCTATCACATCACTCATTAATCAAAATTTAGTTTATGTATATCTCGATGAGGAACTAAGCCATGCTGTGGATTTGATGGATAAATATCAAACTGAAATATTGCCGGTAATCAGTCGCGGAAAGGATAAAAAATTGATGGGTGTGTTAACCTATAAAGATATTTTTGCTGCTTACCGTGGACAATGGAAAAAGGGTGAAATATATAAGCGAACAATTGCATTGAACCTGGGAAAACTTCGTATTAAACTATGGGGAAAACAATTGCCAGAGGGGGGAAATAGGAATATGAAAAAATAGTATTTTATTCAAGTAGGTAAAGGGAACTTCAATTTTGCTGAACCAGTTGATAATTAAAGCTGAACCAGTCAAATAACCGGCTAAAGCCACTACGGTAGCTTTTCTCTGTCATTGATCCCACCTGCCCATTTTAGAGAATACATACATACCGGCAGTTCATTCCGAGCCATAAATCCGCATTTGTGGATAAAAAATTTTTACGCTTCCATAAATTACATTTTTACTATATCATTTTTCCCTCTGACCTCATAGTTGGCTTCTTGACATTTAAAATAGAGTACACATTAATACTTAAAATTGGATTTTTTTAAAGAACAAGCGCTTCCGAAATTACCCCTTCGATATTTCAATCCTGACCTATACTAAAAACGGTTTAGTTTAACACATTTTAAATAATTCATATCTTTATAAAAAAAGGATATGAACTTCTAACCGTTAATATTATCCAAAAGGGAATTGAAGGAGTTGGACTACAACCGGTACAATTTCCTGTTATCGGCAACTAGCAATGTAGTGATTTCGGCAAATAGGTATGCATGATCTAAGTCAAAAATAGTTGATTAGGTTATATTATCAAAAAATCGATTTTCTGTTCTTCATTCTATAGCTTTCTCCGCTAAGATTTACAATT
>DATKQQ010000339.1:0-29615 GCA_035532615.1 Hanamia sp. | reverse complement strand
AAATAAAAGATTGCGGCTGTATTCCACCTGGTAGATTGAATACTGGTAGTTCAGATGGGTTTTTTCCTGTTCATCGTAATCTATCCCAAACCACAGACAACTTCTAATCCAGTGCTCGCAAACACTTTTAAGTTGCCCTATGTTACAGGTATCTGCAACTTGTGTCAGTACTTCTCCGTTGTTATAAGCGGTAAAGCAATTGTCTGTTTTCTCAAAAGCAATATCATTTTTAATCAGTTTTCTTTCTGTAAATTCATGGCCATTTAATATGAGCATGCAATTAAATGGGGGATGGCTACACATCCGAATGGTAATATGGCCCCATTGACTATCTATAAGATGAAAGAAGTAATGATTGACGAAGGCCTGTTTCCTCTTTAAATTAATAGCTCCGCTCTTAAATTCTTCAACATCCCAGATGTAGGCTGACGCCCGGCTTTTTATAATCAGAAATAAACCGATAAAGTTTTTGTCCTTCGGTATATATTCTTCTGCGATTTCATGTTTCCTCTCCCGTGCATTACTTTCTACGATGGGGATACTCCTTTTTTCAGCAAATGCATAAAGCCGCCTTGAGAATCTGCCGGCGAATTTGATCAACCGGTTTGTATTCAGGTCTTTATCATCTCCATTAAAATCTCTGTACCAATTGCGAAATCCTCCGGGCATTTGTAATTTCGGTATATAGGCGTTTAGGACGATACGGTCAATGCAGTCGTATTGACCTTCCAGCTTATCTTCATAATGTGGTGACAGTTTATCTCTCATCATAAATTTATTCTTTACAGGAAAGGTAAACAAGAATCAGCTTTTATCGTCATTGCCTCTTAACTGGGATTGAGATTATCCGTTTCCCCGAAGGGTTATTTTTCCAAAAGAAAAATCGTAGTAATTAATGTGGGTAATTTTATCCACTTTTTTAATTTTATTTTTTTTTGAATTTCCATAAACGTTTCAGTCTTTGGAAATTTTTCAGTGTCCTCCGATGCGATTCTCAAATTGGAACCTTTTTTGTAAAGGTTATTATTTTAGCGTTTTAATTTTCCAACGCTATCACTTTTAAAATTTTGATTATAATGAATACAAACCGTTTAAGTGCTAAATTACAAAAAGCACTCAATGCACAAATGACACAGGAAGCACATTCTGCTCAAATTTATCTGGCATTGGCTAGTTGGGCAAATTCGCAGGGATATGATGGTGTTGCCAATTTTTTGTTTCGTCATGCCAATGAAGAAAGAAATCACATGATGAAATTTTTAGAATACATATTGGAGAGAGGCTCCACTGTAAAAATAGATGCCATCCCTGATCCGGGGCCAGATCCCGCAAGCGTTTATGATTGTTTTGAAAAGGCATTTGTACAGGAAGTGGATAATACCAGTCAAATTTATAAGATTGTGAAATTAAGTTTTGATGAAGCTGATTGGGCTACCTGGAATTTTTTGCAATGGTTTGTAAAAGAACAAACCGAAGAAGAGACTTTGATTATGAATATGCTTGATAAATTAAATATTGCCGGAGGCAAAAAAGTTTCCGGAGAAAGCCTTTATTCTCTCGACAGGGATCTTAGATCTACTCCTGATGATGCGGATTTGGCGCAGGATAAGACAGTAGAGGCGCCTTAATTTTTAGCAATTAGATTTCGACTGATTAATTTTTCCACTCATAACTTAAGACCAAATTAATGTCCGGATGCACACTTTTTGCAACCGGACAATTATTTCCTGTCCGTTCTAAAATTAACCTTTCTTTTTCATTTATATTTTTAGGCAAAGAAACTATCACTTCTATTTTTGTAACCCGCCTTGGGTCACTTCCCATGTGTTTAGTAACTTCTGCTTTTGATTGGGTAATGTCAATATTCATATCTGAAGCTTTAATTCCCATTGTAGTAAGCATGCAGGTTCCAAGAGACACGCATAAAAGATCAGTAGGAGAAAATCTTTCTCCTTTACCCCTGTTATCAGTGGGTGCGTCGGTCTCAATAGTAGATTTGCTTTGAAGATGTTCGGCTTCGCAGCGCAAATTTCCTTTATACAATATGGATGCAGTCATTGTATTATTTTTGTATAAATTTACAGCTAATATTAATCACAGCAAATGCGAAAAATAATTTTCTTTTTAATTATCGTTTCCGGATCCCTGCATTCTTTTTCACAGGATACACGTGAACAACACCAGGAAGCCAAAAAACAACGCATCAATAATGCGATGAAACAGCAAGAAGAAGGTGTTATAACATATAAAAAGAGTTTTGCCTTCGGAGCCAAATTGCTGACGGATGGTTACGGGGTATTTTTTGAATTAGGTCGGGCCAGTTCCGTAAAGAAAGCCCTTTTGTATCAATTGGAAATCGATGAACGGAAAAGCAATAAAGAGTACAAACAAAATAGCTACTTCTCTAATTCTGTTTCATATATTTATGGAAAGGAAAATTACTTTTATCCGGTGAAACTGGGCGTACAAGAGCAAATTCTTTTGGGAAACAAAGCAAATAAAAATGGGGTAGCCGTAACAGGAAATTATGGAGGAGGCGTTTCTTTAGCATTATTGAGACCCTATTATTTGCAGATTCAAAATGGAAATTCAATTCAATATGTAAAATATAATTCTGCCGATAGTATCCAGTTTTTATCTGGTTATGTCTTAGGAGGTCCAGGACTTGGTAAAGGATGGAATGAACTTACCGTTATTCCCGGACTGTATGCTAAAGCTGCTGTGAGATTTGATTATGGAAAATTTAATCAAATGATTTCCGCAATAGAAGTAGGTGTAACCGGTGAATTTTATTCTAAAAAGATTCCGCTGATGGTTTATAACCCTGAAAAGCAATTTTTTTTTAGCGGATATGTTGCTATCATGTTTGGCAAGAGAAAATAAATCTTGCTTTTTTAAATTTTAGTTAAAGAAATTACAGAAAATAATGAGCGAAGAAACTATAGTGGAAGCAGACGCAAGACCCAAAAAGCCGGCATGGCTTAGAGTAAAACTGCCAATAGGCGAAGAATATAAGCATGTAAGAAATATTGTAAATACCCATAAACTCCATACAATTTGTGAAAGTGGCAATTGTCCTAACATGGGTGAATGTTGGGGCGAAGGAACTGCTACGTTTATGATACTTGGAAATATCTGTACCAGAAGTTGTGGGTTTTGCGCAGTAGCTACTGGAAGGCCTTTGGCTGTAGATTGGCAGGAGCCTGCGCGGGTAGCTGAAGCCATACATTTAATGAAAGTAAAGCACGCAGTAATTACTTCTGTTGACCGTGATGAATTGAAAGATGGTGGCTCTATCATTTGGTTTAATACCATTAAAGCCGTAAGAGAATTAAACCCTCAAACTACCTTAGAAACTCTCATTCCTGATTTTAAAGCAGAGGAAGTAAATATACAACGCATCATAGAAGCAGCTCCAGATGTGGTGAGTCATAATATAGAAACAGTAGAGCGTTTAACCCGCACCGTTAGAATACAGGCAAAATATTGGCGCAGTATGGAAACCCTCCGTATTCTTAAAAGGGGAGGGATGCGAACTAAGAGCGGAATCATGCTTGGGCTTGGCGAAACCAAAGACGAAGTGATACAGACGATGCAGGATCTCAAAGACAGCGAAGTAGATGTGATTACCATAGGTCAATATCTCCAACCTACTCCCAAACACTTGCCTGTGCAGCGTTACGTGCATCCCTCCGAGTTTGCCGAGTTTCGCGAAATAGGTTATCAAATGGGATTGGATTATGTGGAAAGCGGCCCGTTGGTACGTTCCTCTTATCATAGCGACAGGCATGTGCATCCTGGATTGGGAAGAGACGCGTGGAAAAGGGCGAATGAATTAAAAGCACTGGCTGCTTCGAAAAATAATTGATAACGATCTAAATAGGTTTTACCAAACATTCCTGGTTGTTATCGGTGTTTCTATTAAAAATATTTTCAGAGATGTATTTTTGGAACTATAGTTATTTAAATCCTTTATAATTAAAGTTGTTAAAGAAAATTATTTTATTTGCCATCCTTAATTGTATGTTGTTTGGAATTAATGCACAAATAAAATGGACTAATCTCGATTCATTATATCAACCGCTTCCAACTTCTTTTCATATTTATAGATCAACAGATTCTTTGGATGGAAAACCCAATGTAATGTATTCTGCGGTTGCTGACATTAAGGATAAAAAATTAAAATTTACAACGGATACCACTTATAAAAGACGATTAACTCCAATCGAATTCTACAAAAAAAATAAGGAACCATTGCTTGTAGTGAACTGTTCATTTTTTTCATTTGCTACCAATCAAAATTTGAATATAGTTGTTAAGGATGCGAAAATAATGAGCTACAATGAGGAAACGATCGCCGGAAGAGGAAAAGATAGCCTTACTTATTTTCATTCTTTTTTTGGCGCCATGGGGATTTCAAAAAAGAGAAAAGCTGATATAGTGTGGATTTATACAGATTCATCAAAAAGATATCCTTATGCCAGCGAATCTGCTATTTCTTCAATTCATGATTCTATTGCAAGCCCAACCTTAAAATATATTTTGAGGAATACTTCTATTGTAACTAGCGAACGTGGAAATGCTTCTAATTCTTTTTCAAAATGGAAAATGCAAACTGCAATCGGCGGTGGCCCCGTTTTATTACAGAATGGCGAAGTAAACATTTCTAATAATTATGAAAGAAAATTTGCTGGAAGAGCGATATATAACCATGAACCCAGGACAGCTATTGGTTATACAAAAGATAATAAACTCATCATTTTAGTTTGTGAAGGGAGAAGCAAAAATGCTGCCGGGCTCACATTGATTCAATTAGCGCAAATATTTAAAGACCTCGATTGTGTAGAAGCGCTAAACCTTGATGGCGGCGGAAGTAGCTGCATGTTGATTAATGGGAAAGAAACCAATCATCCTTCAAGTGCAGGAGTTCAGAGGCCGGTACCTTCTGTTTTTATGATAGAAAAAAAATGAGGTAGAAAAAACTTTAAAAAACAGATTTTGTTTTTTTGTTCTGGAAGGGATTTATGAATTTTAGTTTCAGCTTGCATCGACCATTATAAATTTATTGATGGCCTCTATATAATGACAACCTTTGCATTTGCTTCCCAGCATTTTTGTGGCCATGGAATTAATAACGTCCTGTATTCTTGATTCCATTGATATAAATTGAAAATCATTTTCTTTTATATCGGAAGTAAAGAATGGGAACTGGTTAATCTCTTCCAGTTTTGCTTTAATAGATTTTAATATCGGAACCTGCCTGCGCATTTTATGCCATTGCATAAATTCTTTTATCTGGCCGGCAATGATCTTTTTTGCTTTTGGTATTTCCGCAGCGCGCTTTATTAAACTTTCATCTTTCAACTTCGAGATCTGATCCACATGTATCACTTTTATATTTGGCAGATCATTCACTCCTTCTTCAACATTGCAAGGGAGCGACAAATCAATAATTATTTTATTGCTTTTGTTGGCAAGGTGTGATTTTAAAATAACCGGTTCTATGGAATTGGTAGCCACTATTATGATATCAGATAGATCGATTTGAGAAGGAAGAAGTTCGCCACTCGCATAATTAATATTTAATTCATCGGCAAGATTGATTGCCTTTTCAATTGACCGGTTGATAACAGTTATATTTTCAGCGTCAAAATAACCGAGCAGGTTTTTGCAGGTATTACGCCCAATTTTACCGGCTCCTAAAACAAGAATTTTATTTTGAGAAGAAAAGTTTGTATTTTCCTTAATATACTTCGCTGCAGAAAATGATACAGATACAGAACCGCTACTTAATGCGGTATAAGTTTTAATTTTTTTTGATGACTGAAATACACTGCTTACTAATCTTTCCAAAAAAGAACCCATAAATTTATGATCCCGAGAAAAATTAACGGCTTGTTTTAACTGACTTACAATTTCATAATCCCCCAGTATTTGAGAATCCAATCCACAAGCTACATGATATAAATGGGAAATAGAATCTATTCCGTTTTTTACATAAACCATTTTAGAAAGGAGTTCAAAATCGCCGGAAGACTGGTTATGCAAAAGTTCTAACAAGTAAGATGGATTTTTAGCAAAGCCATAAATTTCAGTGCGGTTGCAGGTTGAAAGTACAAACATTTCTTCCACCCCATAAGAAGGAGCCAGTTCTAATATAGCTTCATATTGTTTAAATGATATGGCAAATTGTCCTCTTGTAGCCGCATCGGTATTTTTATAACTGATGCCAACCGCAAAAAAATCTTCAATTAAATATGTTTGGTTGCAACTCATGATTGTTTTTTTATGATTAAGGTGATTGTGTTCATTATCCAGGAAATAAAGTGTTCAAAGAATTTTTTGAAAAAGGCCTCCCTGATATTTTCCGAAGGCCTTTTTTAAAAAATAAAGTCTAATTAAACCTTTTATTGTTGAACAACCTGGCTTCTTAGTGATTCAACAAGTTTACCAACACTTATCAATGCCGGAGTGGAGGCTGGAACGCCTGCTTGTGCCGCGCCTATAAAAAGGTCTTTTTCAAATGCATCCATATCGGCATTATCAGCTTTACCATTCATTCTTGGATTTGTAGCAGGGTTGTGTGTATCAACCATATTCATGCCCGTATATTGATAGTCTTTAGCACTGGTTGCCACGGCTATAAAATCTGTAAGATTTTTGCTAAGTGCCTGGTAACCGCTTAAATTTCCACTTTCCACCTCGCCTATCAATGTGGTGAAATGCCCGTTGATAGCCGTATCTGCAGCTATTACAAATATGGCACTATCTGCAATACTACGAATCAGCAACCTTCCTTTTTCAATTTGTTGCCCTTGATTTGCAGGATCTGATACCATAGTAGTACCACCTAACGAGTCGTATAAAGTAGGCGGCCTAGTTGGCGCCGGATTATCTTTTTTTTTGCATGATTGAAATACAACTGACGAAAAGCCGAGTGCAATGATAGAGACGATAATTAAATTTTTCATTTTTTTTGTTTTAAAGATTATTAATTGAATTGTGATTAAAGATTGTGTTTTATAAATGATGAGATCTTTTGGGTTACATTGTCCGGCAATGCAGGACAACTGTTTTCTAATTCCTGCTTCGTAGGAACAAATCTTTTTGCATTGTAATTAAAGACTGTTTGAAACTTATGTACGATTTGATCTCCTGAAGCTTTCATTGGATAAAAAGTAAATATGGCTATTTGTGTTTTTGGATTTACGAGAACGTGCTTTACTCCTTTTTGCTGGTACAACCAGGTTTTGATTTTATCTGCGTCTTTTAAACTCAAAGAATTTTTGATGTCAATTCGCGCCATTACTATCGTGTGCGTATCAAAAGTTTTGGGTCTTGTAACCCAATAAATATGTATTACTAAAACAATGGTAAGAAAGCCAAATACAATCATTATTGTCTTAAATAATTTTTTATTTTTTTCATTTTTCATTATCGTGATTTTTTTGATTAAAAAGATTCTTTATTTTTTTCTGTTAACAGATACGGTAAATTGATGAATGTGGATTTACTATCTGAAAATATTTTTTGTGGATAAAAGTATTGAGGTTAGCGGAGCTAAAAGTCTGCGGTTTTATATCCACGAAAACAGAAGTGGTTAAACAGCGAAGTGAGTTTTGAAAGTACGGTTGAGAGAGTTATTTGTAGTAACGAATCTTCCCGATCGTGTGATAGTAGGTGTAAGCAATCCTAAAAACATAAAAAACCTGTGAAAAACAGGTTGGTTTAAAAATTTTGCAAATTACAGGTGTAGATTTTACATCAATTTGGTTCAATTACACTTATAAAATTATTGTTCAATGCCGTGATTTTTTGGAATTTTTTGACAAAAAAAATACGAATAATTTTTTGAATATTTTATTTAAAAATAAGTAAAAGTCTGTATAACAACCGTTCCGTCGTCTGTCGTTTGTGTTATCGTGCTAATCCTGTTATTGCTGTCAAAGGTGTAAGTACTTATAGCACTTCCAACCGGGTAACCGCTCGATGTTACGGTATGTGTTTTTAAGAGGCTCGTTTTTTTAGTTGAGTTTAATGCCTGGTTTAAAGAAGGATTTGTAAATGGCATAGCATAAACAAGGTCCGGATAATAATCAAAAGTTTCGATTTGATCGTTGGTATCTGTTGTCTCCACAACATTACCATTAGAATCATAAGAATAGCTGGTAACGTTAGATATTTCAGAACCGTAATCTTTTGAATAATCATATTCTTTCAGGGTTACTAATTGGTTATTTGAATTGTAAAAATATTTTTCTGTGGTAGTATCGTTGGTATCATTGTACTGGAAAGTGCTGTCAAAAAGGGAGTTGCTATTCAGGAAAATATCTTCATGTATAGATAAAGCTCCGGCATTATAAAGATCAAGAGAAAATTTACTATTTGAACTATAAGTAAATATAAATTTGACGTCTGAAGAATTAGTGGGTACGACGCCTGTAATTCTATTATTGGCATCATAAGTAATATTATAGCTATCAGAAATTTCCGGAGTGCCCGGAGAAGTTATTGACTCAGTGTATGTTTTTACCTTGTTAGAGTTAGTTGTTTGGTCTGTATTACTACTCTTTTGACAAGAAAAAAATAGAAGGGATGAAAGGGCAACAAGTGTAGTAATTTTTTGTTTCATTAGGTTGAGTATATTATTGATGATAGTTAATATTTAAAATTTATTATTTTGATTATTTGTATTTGTGAAATCCTTTTTGAGTATTTTAGTAGCAAAAGTTAGAAATTATAAAATAATAACGTAATAACATTTGATCTTATTGCCAGCACCTGCAAACGAACTAACGTTAGTGCAATCAGGCAAATATCAGGAATTTCAATTCAACAATTTAGCAATTCATCAATCTAACTCATAGCAAACAAATTAATAAACCTGATCCCTAATTCCGTTCAAAAACCTTTTCACCATTCACAAAAGTCATCAACACTTTATTATTCAAAATTTCTTTTTCATCAGCTTTCATTAAGTCAGTATCCAATAATATAAAGTCAGCGAATTTTCCTTTCTCAAGACTTCCCTTTTCATGCTCCTCAAAATTTGCTTTCGCTGCCCAGGTAGTCATTCCACGAATCGCATCTTCGCGGCTTAATGAATTTTCTTTTTGGAAACCGTCACCAGGCCAGCCTTTGACATCCTTACGGAAAACTCCCGCGTAAAAAGTTTTGAAAGGAGAGATGTCTTCAATTGGAAAATCGGTACCCAAGGGAATCCAACCATTTTCATTTTTCAAATCATTGAATGCATAGGCGTAATTTAATCTTTCTTTTCCCAATCTATCACCTGCCCAACGCATATCGGATGTGACGTGCGTGGGTTGTACTGATGGTATAATATTATAATCTCCAAAATAATGGAAATCATTTTTATTCACTATCTGTGCATGTTCGATTCGCCAACGTTGATCATTTTTTCCTTTCAAATATTTAGCATAGATCTTCAGCATCATCCTGTTGGCGGCGTCACCAATAGCATGAGTGCACATTTGAAAACCATGTTGGGAAATTAGTTTTGCTGCATCATCAAAATGCTTTTCGGGTCTTAATAAGAGTCCGTTCCATCCTGGTTTATCTGAATAGGATTTCAACAACGCGGCACCTCTTGAGCCTAAAGCTCCATCTGAAAATAATTTAAATGAGCATACGTTCAGTCGGTCAGTTTTTATTTTCCCATTCGCAAAAAGATAATCATAATTCTTTTTTTTATCACTCATCATAATGAACATGCGCATTTTGAGTTCATTATTTTTTTGCAGTAAATCGACCAATAATGCAGTTTCGTAATCAAGTCCACAATCAACGATTGTAGTAAGTCCTGCTGCGAAACAATTTTTTTGCGCAGCCAGCAGAGCAACTTTTAATTGAGATTGAGTAGGGGCCGGAACTTTTGAGATTACAAGCTCCATTGCATTATCTATTAAAATACCCGTGAACTTTCCGTTTTTAATTTCTACTTCGCCACCTTCTATTTTTTTACCAACTTTTACATTAGAGATTTCCAATGCTTTATTATTAGCGATGGCAGCGTGGCCATCCACTCTTGTCAGTATCAGGGGGCGATCAGGAAATGCTTTATTTAATTTTTCATTAGTTGGAAATTCTTTTACGGACCAGTTATTTTGATCCCAGCCTCTTCCTGTGATCCAACCTTCTTTGTGAGTTTGAGCAAAAGTTTTTAATTTGTCCAATACGTGATCCCAACTTTCAGTACCCACTAAATTTACCTTTTGCAACCCCAAGCCATAACCTAAAAAGTGAGCGTGAGCATCAATGAATCCGGGGTAAATATATTTTCCATTCGCATCTAAATTTTCTTTCGCTTTATAAAGCTTTTGTAAGTCTTTTGAATTTCCAGTTGCAATAATTTTTCCTTTGTTGATGGCCATTGCTTCATCTTTTGAAAAATGACTGTCAATTGTATAAATGGTTGCGTTGTAAACAAGCAGATCAATATTTTGTTTGCCGTCTGTAGAAGATTTCGTCGTATCAGGCATAAAAGAGTAATTTCAGATAATTTAATCCGGGGTTAGAAAATAAAAATACAACTTCTTTTTATCTGTAATAAAATGATCAATAAAACCACCACATTTGATGTACAGGTTTTAAAAAAGCTGGTGGGTAATTGTTTGATACAAAAATTGACCTTATTACCACATAGTTGTTCCTCAATTTACAAAGCGATCTTATAGAAACGCAACATTAATTGGCATGCTCTGCGTATTGACCAGGCTGATAATTTCCTGATGGAGTTTCGAATGCAATATTAATGCGATTATAACTATTGATAGTAATGGTTGCAATCGTTAAGTCTATCAATTCTTCTTCAGAAAATTGACTACGGGCTTCATCATAAATTGTATCCGGTACATTGCCGTCTTTAATTTTTGTAACGGCTTCTGCCCAGGCCAAAGCGGCCCGTTCGCGCTTTGAATATAAGCTTGCTTCACGCCATGCATCAAGCATATATAATCTCTGTTCTGTTTCACCTTCAGCGCGTAAATCTTTTGAGTGCATATCAAGACAGAAGGCGCAGCCATTAATCTGTGACACTCTAAAATAAATCAAATTGAAAAGTTTTTTTTCTATAGGTGCTTTAGCCAGGTACGCCCCAAGACTGAACAACGGCTTCATTGCATTTTGGACTTTCGTCCAATCTTTAATTCTTTGTTCCATTTTATTTTTTTTATAATTATAAAAATTTTTTACTCTTACCTCTTGATTGTGTTATTTGAAAAAGGACACAGGATAAAATATTTTTTAGAATAATTTAATTGTTGGAATAGCAATTTTGTATCCAGTGAGGCAAATACGTACATAATCGGATCGTATTTTTATGTTTGCCTTTAGTATTTATTGCAAAAATACTTCACTTCTCAGATTGTATTTGTAATTTTCCCAAAAGAATAAATTAAAATGGTAATATTCAATGGGCTCTTTTCAAAGAAATCTATTTCTATTGTAATTGCTCTATTCTTTAATGCGTTGCTCTACGCGCAAATGCCCACTAACGGACTCGATGTAAAACATTATAGTTTTAACCTTTTACTAAATGATAGCGATAATATTATTGTGGGGAAAGCAGATATCACAACCGGGTTCACAAAAGATGAAAGCAAAGTGGTTTTTGATTTGGTTAATAAAAATAATGGTGGAAAAGGTATGACGGTAACTTCGGTGACTAAAAACGGAATTGCCTTAATTTTCTCGCAAGATCCACAACATTTAATTATTGATGATGAAGTTAAAAAGAACCAGGAAAACGTTTATTCTATCAGCTATGAAGGAATTCCTGCCGATGGATTGATCATCAGTAAAACAAAATATGGGCATCGTTCTTTTTTTGCCGACAACTGGCCAAACAGGGCGCACAACTGGATTCCGTGTAACGATCATCTTTCCGATAAAGCCACTGTTGATTTTATGGTTACAGCACCTGATCATTACCAGGTAATATCCAACGGAAAAAAAGTAGAAGAAACCAATCTTCCGGGTCATTTGAAATTTACTCATTGGAAAGAAGAAGCGCCATTGCCTACAAAAGTTATGGTGATTGGCGTTTCAGACTTTGCGATGAATAATGTGGGGAGTGTAGATTGCATTCCTGTTTCTTCCTGGGTTTATCCGGAAGACAGAGATAGTGGCTTTGTGCATTACGCTATTGCAAAAAATATTTTGCAATGGTACATTTCTCACATCGGCCCTTATGCATTTGAGAAACTGGCTAATGTGCAATCAAAAACAATTTTTGGAGGCATGGAAAATGCAAGTTGTATTTTTTATTATGAAAACTCTGTTAATTCCAAAGGCATTGAAAGCCTGATGGCACATGAGATAGCTCATCAATGGTTTGGCGATAATGTTACTGAGCAGGATTGGCCGCAACTTTGGCTGAGCGAGGGTTTTGCAACTTACATGACTGATCTTTATTTGGAAAATAAATATGGTGAAGATTCCTTAAAAGGCTTACTTAGAAAACAAAGGGAGGAAGTTATCAGCTTTAGCAAAAAGCATAAAATGCCGGTAGTGGACACAACTGAAAGCAAGCATTTAATGAGATTATTAAACGCTAACAGCTATCAGAAAGGAGCGTGGGTGCTCAATATGCTCAGGAGAAAACTTGGTGATGATTTATTCTGGAAAAGTATCCGTGCCTATTATAAAACGTATTATGAAAGGAATGCGAATACCACTGACCTTGAAAAAATATTTGAACAAGTATCTCATCAAAACCTGCAAATCTTTTTTAAACAATGGTTGTATTCTCCTGGTGAACCAATACTGAATATTGATTGGAAATATGATAAATCAAAAAGATCGGTGATGCTAAATATTGAACAAACGCAGGATAATCTTTTTGAATTTCCTTTAGAAATCGGTTTTGTAAATAGGGGAAAAATATTGATTAAAACCTTTGATATAAAAGAAAAAACAACAAAAAAAATTGTTTTACTGAAAGAAGAACCTGAAAAAATAATTGTTGATCCGAATGTGCATTTATTGATGGAAGCAAATGTGGAGCGTGTGGATTGAAATAATAAACAGAAGGATTTTTATTCGGGGGTGAAGTATCAATATTTCTATGATTAATTTTAATTTGGGCTTAAAAGTAAAAACACTAAGAAAACGCTAATTAATAAAATACCTTATTTTTTCTTCAATCTTTCTTCAGTATTTAACAAGGGTTCGGAAGCGTCGAAATAAATAGCATTTGACTGAAAATATTTTGATGGTTTGATTTCAAATTTATCGCAATTATAAACTAAATACTGTGTCGTATAATCCGGGATTTGAAAATAACGGTACATTATTTCATAATCATCACTTACAAAAATGGTTTTAAATGAAGTACTACAAGTAAGGCCATTTCCGGAAGAAAGAATTGCTTCTCTCAGTTTGCTATACCTCGTCCTGTAACGAAGATAATTTGAATCAGTATTCCTGATCATATAGATCGCAAATCCCTTGAGGTAATTGGCTATGAGACTAACCGGAACTTTCTGTAAAATTGAATCACAGGTTTTGATAGCGAGCGCAAACTTCTTTTCATTTATGAGCAATGTGATTTCCCTTTGATCTTGATAGAAACCGCTTGAATACTCTTTTTGAAATACAAATCCATAATATAATAAGCGGTAGTCTTTCAAAGTCAAAGTAGTATCAAAGTCGTTGAATCTTTTCATCAATTTGGGATAATATGTGTCTTTGGATTGATCAGATATTAAAAACTTTACTGAATCCCTGTTGACCCTCGAAAAATTATTTTGACCAAAAACACTAAAAGTGCTGATAATAAGAAGTATTGTAATTGTTAATTTCATTTTTTATTTCCTGCTATTTGTAACCCGATAATCAAAAAGCTATCCGATCGTTTTTCTGAATCAGGGATTCCTTTTGCCTTTTGCCGTTTTATTTCTTTATAAATTTTATTACATTCTGTCCCTTTCCTGTACCTATTTTAAAAAAGTAAACTCCGGCACTTAAATAAGATACATTAATATTATCAGAAATGGAATTGCTTTTAAATGTTTGCATCACCCGGCCATTTATATCTATGATCTTGCAAACCGAATTATTCATTTGGAATGCCGGCTCTATGAATAAATTGTCTCCAACCGGATTAGGATACAGTTTTATTTTTACATTATTAGGGTTCATTATCACGGAAGATGAAGTTGAACTGATGATGGTGCTCTGC
Organism: Hanamia sp.; assembly: GCA_035532615.1. GTDB lineage: Bacteria > Bacteroidota > Bacteroidia > Chitinophagales > Chitinophagaceae > Ginsengibacter. Next base: position 15,412 of record DATKQQ010000339.1, on the reverse strand, counting down.
AATTTATCATCTATTGAATGTGCAGTAATTTTAAACCAAACCTTATCGCCATTGTGAAGTGCAGAATTATTCCATTGGTAAGAAGTATCGGTTAATCCTTCTGCAAGAGGAGTGAAAGTATCTTTGTTATCTATGCTGTATTCAATGTCATAAGTTACCAGATCTCCATCATCCGGGTTTATTAATTGCCATACGATTGGCGAAGACGTATTATATGTTCCCCCAACAGGATTTTTGATTATCATTTCCGGTTCTGCATAAGAATGCAAAAGCTCTGCAAACCCCAAACCTGTTACTGCTACTCCATTTACAGTACCGGATATAGTTGTGGCTCCCTCAAAAAAACGGAAAGGCAATTGTACTTCAGTATTATTATTTTTTGTGGTGATGGTTAGGTCAATATTATTTGTTGGTGAAGTCAATCTCCATTTATCAGAATAACACATGGCGCTATCCGGCATCCAGTTATATCCCAAACGCTGAATGGTAAGATTGTTTACGGTATATTGAGTACTGTCATTTACGTAAGCAGATAGCAGCCTGTACCGGCTATTATCCGGTATCGTATTATTGGCGGTAAAAATATTCCAGAAATTTATATCCATTCCATTGGATAACTGCGCATGGAACCATTCGTATTTTTCTCCAGTCCAAGGATTAAAATTTCCATATTGTCTGTCTATCCAGGATGTGCCGGTTACTCCTTCTGTCGCGCCATTTAAAGTAAGTGTTCCCGAAACTGCATTTTTTGTTTGTGAATAATAATAAGTGTAATCAGAAATGCCTTGCAGCAAATATCCGCTATCACTTATTATCAATGGCCGTTTCAAAGTAACATAATCCAGATTTAAACCTACATTAGGTGAAGCTGCATTTAAGGAATATTCAAAAGGAATTACTTTGTTATTGGTATCTACTTTATTGCTCCAGGTTTCATTTCCTTCATCATAAATTGAGGCATGAATATCCAGCCCTGAAGTGGATAAATAAGTATAATTAAGAGGTTTGCTATCCTGGTAAAATGTACCGCTGGCATCGTCTGTAAGGTTCAGGATCCTGAACCCATCATATCCTGCTATGGGATAGTAAAAATAGGTGAGCATGTAGCTATATGTTTTTCCTGAAGTGTTACCGGTAAGATTTCCTGTGGTGTACCACCATTCCACAGGTTGAGAAGTGTGGCGCCCTTCATCTGCCGGAAAAGAGATCAGGCTCTCCTTAGGTGTGTAGGGATATATTTTCCAGTCTTGTGCCCAACTGGCAGAGCTCAACAAAATTGTAGTTATTAATAAATAGAGTTTGGTCTTCATTAAAAAAAATTTCCCCATGGTTCCTCACCAATGTTCTTTTTATGTCATTTTGTTACGTTGCACAAATTAATTCAAAATTGATTGTATCGGAACCAATTCAATGAATTCGTATTTTTTTCTTAATACCAGAGTACTCATGCAACGCAAGCCATCTACATTTACTGTTTTCAAAGGTTCGATAAAAGATAAATTATTTTTATACATCATATTTTTTAGAAGATTAGGGGTTAGGAGAAAACGAATGGAGCCATCAGGAATATGGTAAACTCCATTTTCAATATGCTGTATTTTATTTTCTATGCCAATATCAGATGTCATCCTGATAAATAAAGAACCGTTTGGTTTTAAAACTCTTACCATTTCTTTTATCATATCATTAAAATGCAAAACAGATTTGGCAAAATGCAATACAGCGCTGCTTATTACGTGATCAAAAAAATTGTTACCGAAAGGCAGTTTATCAATTTCAGCCACCTGTAATCTTTCTTTATTAAAGTCAGGGTGCACAGATTCTAAATACTTAATTGCCGCCGGGTCTCTATCTACAGCATACACTTCAAAATCATTTTTTAAAAACCAAATTAAATTTCTTCCGTTTCCACATCCGGTGTCCAATATTTTTTCTCCGGCTATGTACCCGCCTTTCATTATTTGGTCAAGCAAATAGATATCGGTATTGCCGATTAATTCGTGTAGTGAAAAGGAATTCATTAGATTCTTGAAAATTTTTTTTCTCGCCGGATAATGAAATGCAAATTCTTCATGACCCATCAATGAAATAAATTAAACATTTTCAATTGGCCACGTATAGATAATTGGCACACCCGTAGCAATTTCTATTTTTAATATTCCTTCCGGCGAAAGCTTATCTAAAAACATTACGAGCGCTCTGATGCTATTGCCGTGAGCAACTACCAAAGTGTTTAAACCTTTGTTTAAATCTTTTTCGATATGAGATTTGAAATAAGGGATTACTCTGTCATAAGTATCTTTTAAACTCTCACCTCCCGGAGGGGCAATATCAAAAGAGCGCCGCCAGATATGAACCTGTTCCTCGCCAAATTTAGCAGCAGTATCCGCTTTGTTCAAGCCTTCCAAATCTCCATACATGCGTTCATTTAAGGCTTTATTTTCTGTTACAGGTATGTTTTGTAATCCTGCCACGTCCTGGATAATTTTGAGCGTGTGCTTTGCCCTTATCAACGCTGAAGTATAAGCAATATCTATCTTAACTGATTTAAGTTTTTCACCTGCTGCCTTTGCTTCTTCTATTCCCAAAGGGCTTAAATCAACATCTTTCCAACCCGTAAAACGATTTTCAAGGTTCCATTCAGACTGACCGTGACGAACTAGTATCAATTTTGCTTTCATTTTATTTTATTTTATTTTATTTTATTTTATTTTATTTTATTTTATTTTATTTTATTTTATTTTATTTTATTTTATTTTATTTTATTTTATTTTATTTTATTTTATTTTATTTATTAAGTTTTGATGCCCTGCTTTTACTTTTTAGCCAGGGCGTCATTTTGTAAAAATGATTTTCGTTTGCAAAAGTAGGGGTTATCTCTTTACTAAATGCCATTGATACTGTCGAAGACCAGTTGCCAGTTCGTTTCCTGGTGAACCATAGAAGGCTTTCATTAAAAATTTTACAATATAGTAGTAGAGAAATGAAATAATTTTTATTAGGTTAATCTAACAATTTATATTTTCGCATCTAATTAAAACGTGAAAAGATAAAAATGAAAAAGTTTTACAAGGTTATTACAGGTTGTATCCTCTTCATTACCTGTATTCCTTCATTTGCACAGCTACTTTTTAGAATTAAATGATAACTTTGTTGTTCGCAGAATTTTTAGGAAGGTATTTAAGATTTAGGAACTAAAAGTATGCTGAGCAACTTTCCAAAAGTTTCCTTGAATCATTTGTAATATGAAAAGGTAATAAATAATAGTAAAATGAAAAACCCCATGACTCTTCTTTTAAAACAGGCACGAAGGCCGAAAGGATGGCTTGGCGCATTCATGTTAAGAGGTATGAACAAAGGTCATTCAAAATTAACAGATTGGGGATTAGCACAAATATCAATTGAAAAAGATTTTATAATTCTTGATGTAGGTTGCGGCGGAGGAAGAACGATCCATAAAATGGCACAATTGGCTTCAAATGGAAAAGTTTTTGGCATTGACATTTCTAAAAAGAGCGTAGAAGTTTCCAGAAAAACAAATAGTCAATTGATTAAGGAAGGACGTGTTGAAATCACCAATGGCTCCGTATCTCAATTACCATACTCAGATAATATGTTTGATCTTATCACCACTTTTGAATCACATTATTTCTGGCCTGATCTAGTAAATGATATGAAAGAGGTATTACTTGTTCTAAAACCAGGAGGAAATTTTTTGATTATTGGCGAAGTTTACAAAGGCGGGAATTATGCAAACAGGCATCCTGGATTTATTGATATGGCATCACATGAGATAAATATGGCACTTCCGGGAATTGAAGATCTTAATGCTATTTTATTAAAAGCAGGATTCTCAGACATAAATACATATGAAAATATCGGGAAAAAAATGATTTGTTCAATTGGGAAAAAAGGTTTGTGATTATCACTGCCGGTTAGATATAAATTTCAGACCTCATTACTGGCAGGTTACCCAACCAATTTTCATAAATCTTTTTTAATTAATCACTAACACTGGAATTTTTATTTTATGTCTTAATGCATCAACAGTACTTCCAAAGATGATGTCTTTAAATCCTTTGTGGCCGTGTGCGCCCATTACCAATAAATCAATATTTTGATCCAAAATTATCCTGGCCAGTTCTAAGGCAGGACTTCCAAATCCTACCTGCGTATCTGCTTTATAATGCAATTGCTCCAGTCTTTCCTGGTAGGCATCAAGGTTACTTTTGTCTAAATGAGTTTCATAGTCCGAAGTATTCTTGCCTAGATACCGCGCAGCAGCGCTTTCTACCACATGTATAAAAGTATAAGTAGCTTGTGTTCCTCCAATCATTAAGGCATTCTGAATAATTTTTTCATCTTTACCTGAAAAGTCAATCGCAATACCAATGTGTGAATATTTTATTACAGTCCCTTCCGTTATATGTTCTGCATGTCCATGAGGAAGTTGTTTTCTTTCTTTTGAAATTTTTAATAAAAAAGGATGTACAAAAACATAAAGTAAAAGAAACAAAGATCCAAGTGCAATTGGTATTACTATGGAATAAACAAGTATTTTATGGCTTCCCGCTTCCGTTATCCAATCATGTATTTGTTGAACTACCAATTGAATATTCAAATACACAATGATGGCGGCGCTTAGCCATGCTAAAATTTTCACCCACACTTTGATGGTAAATTCTTTCATATATTTTCTGTCAGAAGTGAAATGTATAAGAGGTATAACGGCAAAGCCTAACTGTAAACTTAAAACTACCTGGCTTAGCACAAGTAGTTTTCCTAGTGCTTCTGATCCGAAATAAATAATAGTAAACAATGCCGGAATAATAGCAATCAGCCTGGTTATTAATCTCCTGAGCCATGGTTGAATCCTTATATTCAAATGTCCTTCCATTACTATTTGTCCGGCAAGAGTCCCTGTGATTGTAGAACTTTGTCCGGCAGCAATTAAAGCAATAGCAAAAATAGTAGGTGCAGCTTTTCCAAATAATTTTTCCAGCAATACTGAAGCATCCTGTATTTCGGCAATATTAAAATAACCGTTTACATAAAAGGCAGCGGCAGCCAAAATTAAAATGGCGGCATTTACAAAGAAAGCAAGATTGAGTGCAATGGTTGTATCTAAGAAATTAAATCTAATAGCCTTTTTCATCCCTTTAGGAGTTTTGTCAAATTTTCGGGTCTGCACCAGGGAGGAATGTAAATACAAATTATGGGGCATCACTGTTGCTCCTATTATTCCTATCGCAATGTATAAAGATTCCCCGTTTAGTTTTTCAGGTATAAATCCCTTAACCACATCTCCGTAAATGGGAGCCACAATAAACATTTCAACTAAAAAAGAAGCGCCAATAATTAAAACCAACGAAATAATAAAAGCTTCTAACGTTCTCATTCCATGATTGATCAAAAGCAGTAATAACAACGTATCCAACGCGGTCACGCTAATTCCCCATATTAATGGAAGTCCGAATAATAAATTAAGTCCGATGGCCATGCCCACAATTTCAGCCAGGTCGCAAGCTGCAATGGCTATCTCTGCAAGGATATATAAAGGAATATTTGCCCATTTGGGATACGCATTTTTAGAAGCCTGAGCAAGGTCGAGCCCTCTTACAATCCCTAATCTGGCACTTAGAGTTTGCAAGAGTATCGCTATCAGATTTGACATCATGAGGATCCATATCAATTTATAACCGAATGCAGAACCCCCCGCGATATCAGTCGCCCAATTACCAGGATCCATATATCCTACACTAACAAGGTAAGCCGGCCCGATAAATGCCATTATTTGCCGCCATCCTTTTTTTTGAGTGATTACAGAAGAATGTACTTCACTTAAAGAATGGGAATCTGTTTTTTTCGTAATATTGATAGACAATTGCGTTTTAATTTTTAAAGATCAGGGAATTATATCAATGCGCAGATTCATAAATCCGGTAGATTTATTCTTTGTGCAAAAGTATAAAGTTAGATAAATCTAACAAAATCTTTTATTTAGCGCAAGTTAATTTTTTTATCACGCAATTTTTATTATTAGTTTTGAGCTATGAATTCATTAACAGAAGAAAATTACCTGAAAGCATTATTTAACATTTCCATTAAAGCAGGTGAGGTGAATGTAACCGAATTATCAAAAAGCCTCGACATAAAAATGCCTACCGTAACCAGTATGATGAAAAAGCTGGCGAAAAAGAAATTAGTTTATTATGAAAGCTATAAGCCTTTGCATTTAACTGAAAAGGGAAAAAGGGAAGCTGGCCTTATAATAAGAAAACACCGGCTTACTGAAATGTTTTTGGTTGAGAAAATGAAAATGGGGTGGGAAGATGTGCATGATATTGCCGAACAAATTGAACACATACAATCTCCCGTTTTTTTTGAGAAAATGGATGAAATGCTTGATTATCCTAAAGTGGATCCGCATGGCTCCCCGATACCTGATACCAATGGAAAAGTAGTTTGGAAAGATTACAACAAACTAAGTGATTGTAGAGTTGGCGAAGTTGTTACTCTTGCTGCTGTTATTAACACTTCGTCTGAGTTTCTGAAATTTTTAAATACGCGCGAAATGCACCTGGGATTAAAGATCAGGATCAAAGAAATAGAACCTTTTGATAAATCTATAATGGTAAGTTATGGCAAAAGAAAGGCAGAAGTATTAAGTAATGTAGCTTGTGAGAGGTTGTTGGTAGAAAAAGCGGGGTGAAATGAAAAAGAAGCAACCCATGAATTAAAATTCATAGACAGGTTTTAAAAAAATAACGGTTTATAATAAACGAAAATATTTACCAGGATTATTCCACACCTTTTACCTTCATTTGTAAAGTGTAAACCGCTTCGGAGGCAGTGATAAACAGAATATTTTTACCTCTTCCGCCAAAACAAATATTTCCAACCCATTTAGCAGGAACGGGGATGAAACCTATTTTAGTCCCGGTATTATTATAAACAGTGATTCCATGTCCCGATAAATAAATATTCCCTTCATTATCGATAGTCATTCCATCCGATCCCTGGGAAACGAACAATTGTTTGTTTGCTAAAGTGCCATCTTTTTGAATCTGGTATTTATATGTTTTATCACCCTGAATATCTGCTACATATAAATACTTTCCATTTTTTGTACCTATAATGCCATTTGGTTTTATCAGAAGACTGTCAACAATAAATGGATTTTTATTTCCTTTGGGTAAATAGTAAACATATTGCCCATTTATATCTGGTTTTTTTCTTTTCCAATAATCGCGTTGATAATAAGGGTCAGTAAAATAAATACCCCCTTTTGGATCTATCCAAAGATCATTTGGACCATTTAACCGATGTCCTCTGAAATTGGTAACCAATACGGTTACTTTCTTTTTTTTATTTATTGACCATAGTTCATCTTTTTCATCTGCGCAGGAATTGAGATTACCTTTTTTATCAAAAAACATACCGTTGGAACGCCCGGTCTTTTCCATAAAAAGGGAAAGGCGTCCATTGGTATGATATTCCCATATTTTATCATTAGGCTGATCTGTAAAAAAGATATTTCCTTTTTTATCTACGGCTGGCCCTTCTGTAAAAGAAAATTGATTGGATACTAAATTAAGTTTGGCACCTGGCGCAACTACAGTTATGACATCAGGTAGCGGATTACTGTTCTGGCCGTTTGAGATGAAGTTTAGAAATATAAAAATAATTCCTAAAAATGTTACTCTTATTTGATACATTATTTACTTTTTTATGGATTAATTTTTAACTTTTTCAGCTTCAATTTTATAGGTATAGCGTTATTAATTAAATTTTCGGCTTTTGAGCTTTTGAAGTTATTTTTGTAAGGTATAAAAAATGAATCTGTTATGAAAAAATTATTACTATTCCTTTTTGCATTTATTTCTTTTGTTTCATGTTACTCTCAAAATATGGATTATACAAAAGGACAAGCCTTGGGATTTAACTTATTCCTAAATGATTTTCAATCAGCATCAGATATAAGAACTAATGGAATTGTGAATGTATTAAAAAATCACGATTTCTTGAAAACTTCAGAAACTACCCCGGGCATATCAGTCAGTTATCTTTCAGGATTGAACAATCATGTAGATTTCATAGCTACTTTGGAAGGGTCGTTTTTGGATTACCCAAATCAAAATGTTAGCCAGACAACAGATAATAATAGATTCTTATTGGAATCTACTGCATCACTTAATTTAAAATTGCTTTCCGACAGGTATGTAATTGTACCTTATATGGACCTGGGAGTGGGCCTATGCGAATACACAAAATACTTTGGAGCATTTATTCCTGTTGGATTAGGTTTACAGGTACGTTTATCGAACGATGCTTTTTTATTATTTAATTCACAATATAGGGTGGCTGTAACTGAAAATGCCAGCTACCATTTTTATTATAGTCTTGGAGTGGTAGGTAGTATATTTAAGAAGAAAACTTCATCTCCGTTAGTAGCAGTTGAAATACCTGCTGCGCCTGCGGTACACGACAGAGATCATGATTGAACAGTAGATAGTCTTGATGCTTGCCCTGACTAACCTGGAACAGCCGTTACAAGGTGTTGCCAAATATCATGGATGCCCTATTCCAGATACCGACGGAGATGGTATCAATGATGAGTTGGATAAATGTCTAAATGTGAGAGGTAGATTCAGTCGCAGATAATAAAACTGCAGTGGGTCAGCCAAAAACAGGAAAGTTAAAATGAAGTTGAGGAATTATTAAGATTCTCTCTTTTAAATTTAGTTTGAGAAACCCGTTTTATTTTACCAAATCACAACACTTTGTGTATTCCTATCCCCCACAGGATATTTTAATTTTTCTCCGGAAGATAATTTAACGACAATATAATATTCAAAATCGCTGTGATTAAATTCATTGGCAGATAAATGAACATTATATACATTGCGGGCTTCATGGGCAATTGCTATGCTTTTAAAATCCTTTGCACAAGAGGTTTCCAGTATATGATTGCCGATTCAATATTATTTTTTGACAAAATCCTAGTACGAAAATTCAGATTTTCGCCAGAATGTAATAAAGTTCTTTTTGCAGTAATGATCAATCTTGAAACACCTTTGTAAGCTTTTGACAATTCAACAGGCGCTACCGAACTTCCTGTTGTTGCGGTGATAAGACTATCATATCTGGAAAGCAAAAGCATTTGCTCCATGTTGTGTTGTTCAATGTTGGCAATAGTTCCCATCCCGCCGGTAGTGGAAACGGTTTCTAATAAATACGTTTCCATATCGCTCCAGACCGTGGCCATCTCATTTCTCTCATGCAATAATTTTTCAGCTAAATGTTTTTTTGTACTGGCATCAGCCTTTATCATCAATTTAGAAGTAGTATCCATTTGCCCAAGAAAACAACTTATATGAGCTAAGGCTTTTGCATAATAAAAAGTATTCAACCAATAATTAAAGTGCTCCATATTGTTAGGCCCTGTTATCAATGATTTAGATTTTTCAAAATCTTTTATAAAGTCAAAATTCTTTTCAACTTCATCCCAGGGTTTATAATTGGTAGAAATTAATCCTGGCCCTTTATCGCCCCATTGTGAGGACCTTGGAAAATTAATAACCAACTGGTTTTTACCGCTAATGTATAATGGGCCACCATCTAATTTTGTAAATATGGCAGCGGTTGGCAACGCTGCTTTTTTACCAAAATGAAGAGTCGCCCATTCCTTATAAAGTGCGGCTACCGGGTAATCTCTTTCATTGGCAGGAATTTCTTTTTTATACGAAGCTGCTTCCCACCCAGCTTTTGATAAAGCCATAAGAGTTGGTGACAGAATTTTTGTTCTCCAGTGGATGCCCATGAAACCGGTACATCCATATTTATACGCATCCTGCGCATCCTTCAAAGTGCGGGCCGCCCATAATTGTGGTGAAGTAAGCCCCGGGTCATCTTCCATCCATGATATTTCCCACTTAGGCCTTCCCTTTATATCAGCAAAAGCGGGTTCTACAGGCGTGTAACCTATTTGCCTGTTAATAACGCTGAATGGCATATCCTTTGGAAAAATATTGTCAAATTCAGCACGATCTCTTGAGGGCCCCAGCACCCAGCCACAAGTTGCTAAAGTGAAACCGGCATTCATTTTTTTTGCTGCAGCAATGGCATTCTGAATATCTTTTTCAGTAGCATCAACCTCGTCTTTTGTTTCTCCTTCCCATGTCCAGCTTTCAGGTGTCCAGAACCAGTAATAATCCATGGGATGTGTTGCTTTGATACGCGCAAATATGCCTTCATAAATTTCCTGTTTCACAGCATAGGAGTTAATGTCTTTATGTTCTGATAATAATTTTTGTTTTAATTCTGTAGGTATTGATAAAGGAGTTTCTGTGCCAATGCATGTTTTAACGCCAAGCTCCTTGGCAAGTGTAAATGAGTTGTGAAGCAGCTTTCCTACTTTATCGAAGATTTCAATGTTTTCATTTTCAGTATGAGGCCATTTTGAAATATTCTTCATATAATCGGCCCCGTAATTATCTGTTTCAAATATCTGAGAAGCGCCTAAATTAAACTCGGAAGTTTTCTTTGGATAATAATTCCAGGTACTATCGTTGGTATTAGAATGTAAAACAGGATAGGCGGCCTTTACCGTTCCGTTTGCATGGAACTGATTTTTGGTTCCTATCCAAACCATCGGCTCCGCCTTTGACCATCCTCCAAAATTATCGCTGGTTGGGTAAGTATGGAATCCAATAAAATTCATTCCCATTTTCGGAAGCTGTGTAATGATGGCTTCATAATTATTTTCATTCCACCAATCAGGCCCTTCAGGAAAATCATGAAAAGGCTGGATACCTCTTAATGTAAAAGAAGGCTCATAAGTTTTGTCAAATCCTGATAAATTGATTGTCATTAGTTTTTTATCAGGTATAATATCTTCATCTAAATCAAATCCAATTCCTGTTGATTCTATAAATTTATAAGCGCCGTATAAAGTTCCTATTTCGCTTCCACCAATGATCAACAAGCTATTATTTGCTGTTGACTTTAGCTGGTAACCCTGACCGTTAATTTTGCTGTCAATATTGATTCTTTTTATATCATAATCATTTTTTATTTCCGAAATAGTAGCGACTAGAATAGAATTACCTGGTAATTTTTCTTTTAATAGAATTGTTTTAATTACAGGTAATTCCCCGGTTCGTACATAGAGGTAGCGACGTAATTCTTTCAAAGCCAGCAGTTCAGTTCCTTTCGCTTCTTTAAAATGAAATATCACCGGTACTTTAGCAAAAGAGCTAAGTGTAATTGAAAAAAATAAACCAGTAAGGATGATAAGATTTTTCATTGGCAGGTTTTTTAATCATGTTTTCAGGAATATCTTTTTCTTAATAAATTCATCATATACACATTCACATCCCATTGATTAGTGATTGGTTCTCCGGTTTCGTGTAATGAAATCATGTAAGGAAAAGGTCCAAACTCCGGAGTAATGGTTAGTACATCATTTTCATTTTTCTTTCGTTCTGCAATTTTATCCCACCAGATAAGGTGTGTTTGTAATGCCTGCTGCCATTCAGTTATACGTGGATCAGGGACTTGCGGTCCTTCAGTATAGCCAACTCTTGCATGAACATGTTCGGTTCTTTCTATGGCAAGGTTAACCGCTTCCGGCTGGTCGTCGAGGAATGATTCTGCCACGCAAACCCAATGTGAAATGTCAAGAGTTATTTGTAAAGAGGGGATTTTTTGCAAATATTCTTTGGTGATGTGTGCAGCAAAAGAAAATTTATTCCGGTGTGTTTCATGATAGATTGAAATCCCGGTTTGCTGTGTGAATTTTTCAGCAGCTTTTAGTAAAGAATGGTTCTGTTCAAAATTGAAAAAATCCTTTCCAGTTTGGGAATCAATTTTAATTACTTTGTAAGGTTTCATTTTTTCCAGCCATTCACAATACAAGTCATAATGTTTTGAATAATTAGCTTCATAAGTATCGTAATGCTGAGGAATCAAAAGCATATCGTGTTTGACGGCGAGGTTCCCAATTTCGTCTAAGATTGCCAGTGGTAAATCACACGGAACTCCAAATTCAATTCCATTATAACCTGCATTTTTGGCCTTAGGGAAAAAATCTTTCCAACTTATGTTTTCGGAACCCCATTTGGGACAGAAGAATTTTGTATTCATAATGATTACCCCCTTTTTATTTTCAGTACATCCGGCCTTAAATAAGGTTTGTTTATATCAACAGTTCCTTTGTAATCATAAGGGTCTTTTCCTGTAACCATTACAATATCCCGCAAATCTTCCGTTGGAGACAGCTTACCATCCTGGTCCCAGGGTAACATAGATTCGGCACTCATATAATGATTCACAAGCGCAGTGCGGAAAGAATTTTTTGTTTTATTTCGAAGGGAGCTATGAAGCGTATAGCCATTAAAAAATACTACGGAACCGCTTTTAACTTCTACCGGAATTATTTCATCGCTTTTAAAACCCGAAACATCAATAGTGTCCTCATCAGCATATTCATCACTAAAATTGTCAACACGTCTGCGTATATAGCCCGGTTTATTAGAACCGGGAATAATCCACAAACAACCATTTTCAACTGTTGCATTATCAATCGCAATCCAGGCACCTACTAAAGATTGATCGCGTGTTGGAATATAATATTCATCCTGGTGCCACGCCTGGCCTGCTTTTCCAGGCGCTTTTACAAAGAGCATAGATTGCATGCACTTTACATTGGGGTTTACAATTTTTGATAAAACTTCTGTAACGTTTTTATGCGAAAGAAAATCTTTTATTAAGGGAGAAATTTTATGAGGAAAGTGAATGGCTACATATTTTTTCAAAACTTCCTCGTCCGTTTCATTCTTCACATCCAAAAGCCCTTCTATCTTTCCCCTGTTGCCACGAAAAATTTCAACAGTTTCTTTTTTCAAAATTGCAATATCTTCCGAGGGTATCAGATTCGGTACAATCAAATAACCATAATCATGATAAAACAAAATATTTTCTTTTTTTAATTTTTTGCCATAAACATTGCCATCATTGAGATTCATAAAATTGGTTTTATAAATTTATTATAGTGGAATCAAAGTTAGTGTTTTGAAAAAAAATTCCCCTCAGCTAATTAGGGAAAGAACCAATGGGCAATTCAAAATATTACTGATTACCTTAGCCGCGATTTTATATTTTCTTTTGGATCAACCAAATGTGACCGAAAGGGTCTTTAAATTCAAGATTGATCCGTTTCCTTCAACTTTAGCCAGGTGCTATGATCGTTTTCCTGCCTTTCATTTACCGGAATTATTTAGCTGGCATTGAAAAGACTTTGCTTGTAAGTGTATGGGCATTTTTCGGGACTTTTCAACTTGTTGCCGGCTTATTAAAATTGGTTTATTTAATGAAGATATTCTTTAAAGAGGCTCCGCAAAATACATATCCATCTACCCTTTATTCTTAGCTTCAATTTTGCCGCGATAAATGAGATGAAATTTATCTTGTACCAGGTTATGTGTTACTTCTGAAATATTTACCCTTGAAGGCTCTGAATTTTGTTCCATCCTGACGGCAATATTCACCGTATCGCCCCAAATATCATATTGAAGTTTTTTAGTTCCGAAAACGCCGGCAATTACTTGAAAATATAAATAGAACCAATCATTTTAAAATTGCAATGCCAAAATTGAATTGCATTCAATATTTTTTTAACGGTTAACCATTAGCGTTACAGTCTATTGGGGTTATCGTCTTTTTATTGTTAAAAGAAAGTCATTTAATAAGATTGTAATTTTATTTTTTTTCCTTTGCATCAAAAAAATAAATTTAAATGGAACAAAACAAACAAAACACTGCGTTGCTGGTAATGGATATGCAGACAGGTATTCTTCGCAATCTTCCTGATACAACTCAACTTGTCAATAATGTAACTAAAGCGATTGCTGCTGCACGCAGCAACAAAATTCCTGTAATTTATGTAACGGTAGGATTCAGGCCGGGTGCGCCCGAAATCAATATGAACAATAAAGGTTTTGCTGCAGGAAAAGAAAGATTTGCCCATGTAAACATGGATGAATTCATGAAAGTGGAGGGAGCCATTGCTCCACTTGCCGGTGATATCATTGTTGCAAAACGACGGGTGAGTGCATTCACCGGCAGTGATCTTGAGATAATTTTAAGATCACTAAATATTCAACATATTGTTCTTACAGGTATTGCCACGAGCGGTGTCGTCTTATCCACTGTACGTGAAGCCGCTGACAAAGATTATCGTATCACTATAATATCCGATTGCTGCGCAGATGCCGATGAAGAGGTTCATCGTGTATTGACCACAAAAGTTTTTCTTCGCCAGGCTGATGTAATTTCAACAGAAGAATGGTGTAAAGAGTAAAAAAGGCATTATTGAAAAAGGATATTATTTTTCCCGGGATTATTAAAAGAGGTGTTTTTTAAAGAGGGAAGGCATTCCCGGAAGGTATGCGGATTTCAGGGTTTACTAATCGGTAATAATAAATCACAATACCAAAACCCGCTGTTGAAAGGACTTTTGTCATCGTCACTTTCAACCTGGTTGGGCGCATTATATTTCCTGAAAACAATCTCACCTTTTTCAAATGTAACGGGAGTCTTAAAGATAGGCCCTTCAAAAACAAAGGAATGAAATTCTCCCTTCTCTCCACAGGGATCTACGTTTGGTGGCAGGTCTTTTAAAAATTCATTATCAATGATTCTTCCCACAAAACTTTTAGCAAGATCTTTTTCATTGACGCAGGTAGTGATGGCCTTAAAACCCAAATCAATGAAATCATGGATGAGTTTTTTTGTCTCAATTTTCCATAAAGGGAAAATACCTTTTAAACCAATTTTTGATAATTGTCTTTCTCTATACTCCCTTAAATCTTCTAAAAAAATATCTCCAAAAACACATGCAGTGGCACCTTGCGATTGTAAATTTACAAGAGTGGACTTCATTACTTCTTCATAAATTTCCATAGTAGGCATTTCGGGAACCTGCATTATTTGTAAAGGCAACCCTATATTTTTTGCCTGAGTTTCAAGAACATCAACTCTAACGCCATGCATGGAAACCCTCTGATATGGCTTGCTCACACTGGTAAGCAGGCATATAATTTCATATTTGGTTTCCTTCAAAATTTTATAAAGACATAATGCAGAATCTTTTCCACCACTCCAGTTGAAGATTACTTTTTCTTTCAATGCTTATTCGTTTTTTGATAAATTTAAATGCAGGTTCGACGACTCTGGCAATAAAGATATAAAAGTTGAAGATACCATCCTGCGGGTGTAAGACAAATATCCAATTTAAGCAGCTTTTATCAATTCCCGGATTTCACTTGTCCTCATGGCTTTTGTAAAGGCTCTTAGGCAGGCAAGATTCTGTGCGCCTTGTTCTGTCCATCTTTGACCGGATAATTTCAGC
>DATKQQ010000338.1:0-3415 GCA_035532615.1 Hanamia sp. | reverse complement strand
CCCCAATAGTGTCCCCAAAAAATAAAAAAAGTCTTGAAAGTTAATACTAACAAGGCTTTAGAATTTAACAAGTACCCGTGATGGATGTTCATTAATAAATAATTAGTAGAATAAAAGTGATTAATTTCAAATAAACCGTCCCCTATACCATCCCCTAAAAATTAAAAAAGCCTTGAAAGTCAATACTAACAAGGCTTTAAAATTTAAACTGGTGCCCGGGACTGGAACATTTTAACCTCATTAAACTCTTACTGGTATTGGATTTCAACTTTTATGAGGTACAAAAGAGGTACACAGATTGTAATATTGGCAAGTTTTATTCATTTCTTTTGTACGATTCCAACATGAACTTATGAGTTTGTATAAAGTAATACTTTTATTACCTTTGATAAATGAAGTCAAGTGAACTGGTAAGGCTGCTTAAAAAAGACGGTTGGTTTGAGGTAAGGCAAAGAGGCAGCCATATCATCATGCAGCATCCTGTAAAACGTAATATTGTACCTGTGCCTTTCCACGCATCCAAAGAAGTAAAAAAGGGGACATTGCAGGCAATTTTAAAACTGGCTGAAATAGAAACAAGCAAAAGATAAAAACTATGAAAAAGAAAATAAATAAACCCGAAATTGAACTTACTATTATTAAAGAAGATGAAGGCTACTCTGCAATAGGTCAATGGAAAAACAGGGGACTTGCTACTTGTGGGGATAACTGGAAACATCTTCAAAAAATGATTATTGAAATGGTTAACCTGGTGTTTGAAGATTTGGGCTATACCTACACTATTGATGAAATACATTTCAAATATGACCTTGAAAGCTTTTTTGATTTTTATAAGGTTATCAATGCAAAGGCTCTTTCTGAAAGGATAGGCATGAACCAAAGCCTTTTGGCGCAATATACCAATGGTATAAAAAAACCTTCGGCAAGCCAAACCAAACGTATTTTGCAGGGTGTGCAGCAAATAGGCAGGGAACTTTCAGAAGTACAGTTTATGCTCTAATATGTATCGGTATTCTTACTGATTTTTATTTCAATCCGTGGACATTTATAAGAATGGTTTTTCATCTTTATAGCTTGGGAAGAGGAATAAAAAAGCCGGCAACATAATTACCGGCTTTTCTTTAATCCTGAACATTCACTAAGCTACTTCAGATAATTTTTGCTTTTCTCTTATTGTATCTCTTTTAATCCACTTGTAATACCTGGAATATTATTCCGCTTTTCTTTTAACCAAGGATGCAATAATTGTTCAAATAGTAACCGTATAAAAAAAGTACCATTACTTATGTTTTGGTTTTCTTTTACTCTTTCGTTATCATAGTCTTCTAACCAATTAAGTGAGCGCGTTAAGAACTCTAATAAATTAGCCGAGCTGTTTGCGGCCCTTTGAAATTGCTGCATCTTAGCATTCATCTCGTCAAATGCAGCGCCTGCGTTTTTAGTAGAAGAAACAGTCTTGACCAACTCGCCCTGAATAACCTGCAGACCGCTTTTAGCGCCATCTACATTACCGGTAACAATTATTTCTAATGGAGTACTCATTTTCTATTTTTCAAATTATTTAATAATCATGCCGGTTATTACCTGAACGGTTGGCCCATCAGCACTTAATTCGCTTCTGCTTAATTTCGGCAAGGCAAATTCCAAAAGGCAGGTAACAGCACTTAGATAATCCTTACCCGTCAACTTCTTTAATTCATCTTTTATTTTATCCTGTTGATCATCTAAAAGAGATTGAATAAATTCCCTTTGGATTTGTTTAACCTTATTTACTGCGCCTTTCGGTTTCCCGGGATTGCCTGGTAAAAATTTTCCTTTATTTCTTTGTTCTATATTATCCGTTTTTTTGCCGTAATTATCGGCTTTATTAATTAAATTTTTTATTCTGTTATCAAATACAAATCTTTATACAAATCCCTGAAATATTCATCCATATGGTGGCAGCGGTCTACATCTTTAAGAGCAAGGCGGCCTCCTCCTCCATCTGGTATTTGAACCCAATTCTTTCTTGCTCCATTAAATTTAAACCCGTCATTTGTTACCTTTCCTACATAATGAGGAAACCATTCTGATTGATTGGTATCATTATAATTAGGCTTCCATTCTGGTAAAGAAGGATTATCATTATTTACTGCATTAACGATTATTTGCAATTCTAAAAACGCTTTTAATCCTTTTCTGTATTTTTTAGGTAACATGGATAGATCCGGCATTTTTTCTCTTTGGCTTTTTAAAGCAATTTCAAGGGTTGTTATTTCTTTGTACATTAGTTTCATTTTATTGGTTATTTAATTATTTATGTGAGCCTAAACATTTCTGGCCATTGAGTAAAGCCGGTTTAAAATCTTTCTGAAAAAAGGCCGCTAATCCCATAACAGTATTGGTGAATTCATGTACCGGTTCGCCTGTCTCTATCAAATAAAACATCATAGTCGCCGTCCTTAGTTTTTATCCATGCAATATTCATATTATCAAAATCGGGACTTGTTATCGTTTCTGTCGGTATTGAAAGAATATTATCAATAAGAATTGAGACAGGCTCTAATGGTTTTTCTTCTCTTTGAAATTCCTTTACATCAAACCTTAAAAGGTAATCAGCAATATCAAGCCCTTTTACTTTTTCTGCATCGGTTGCTTTGCGCTCCAACAAATCGGAAACTTTAAAAGTAGTACCTGGCATTTGTTTTTCTAATTCCTTTGCTTTGGTGCTCCATTTTTCATAAGCATTGATATCTGGAAACAGGCAAACATTTCTACCCGATAAAACTTTGCATTTCTCAATGTTTAATCCCTGTAAATTTCCACACGATAACCAAATGAATTGCGGAAAGTAAATACTGGCTATTATAGCCGTTTTCTCGCTTTCAACAATTGCGACCGACATTGTATTGCCTTTCAAAAGATGTTCGCCATACAGGCATTGTTTGAGGTTAAAATTTTCAATCTTAAGAACTGTTTGTACCCATGTAATATGATTGAACGGTTCTTTCACCCTATGCAGGTTTTGATCATAAAGCATAATCTTGCCGGTTTTTATTTTTCCAGGAATATCTATCTGCCAAAATATGGTTGCTCCTGACCAATGCTTAGAAGTACCAATAAAATATTTCTCAATTACTTTTTCAGTTATTTTCTTTCCGAATTTTTTAAGAATATATTTGATAAAAATATTTTCTTCATAGCCTTTAAGGCTACTTTTTAAAATATCGGATTCAATAAGTGAAGGTTGTTTTATTTCCTGCTTTAGCTGTGGCCGGTATGGTGTTAATTGCTTTCTTTGGAAGTTTGCGCCGTGTTCGTTTTCCTGTTCCCAAATCATTTTATAATATCCGTCTTTATAAGGGTTCAAATGATAATTACATTTTATTTCCCGATCGCATCGTCCGTAATGATCCGGTAAATATTCACCGGTGCC
>DATKQQ010000337.1:0-36062 GCA_035532615.1 Hanamia sp. | reverse complement strand
GATAACTATGCGGTCGTAACAACCAAGTATGCCGCTGATTTTTTCGCAATATCTTTGAGTAAGTGATTCCATAATATTGGAAAGTTAAATGTTTTCCTGTTTAGTTCCGGCTTGTCCGGCTTAGGGTAAGGTGATTTTTTATGCTTCATATATTCCGTATTACGGAATACAAAATAAATATAAAAAAACCACAAAACCAAACGGTATTGCGGCCTTCAGGAAAAATCATATTCCGTATAAGGAAAAGTTACAGGTCAAAAGATGAGACTTTAAATAAAGACTTGAATGAAATCTCATTCAAAAAGCAAAATTGTTGTGTTGATCTTTTCATAACAAATTAATTTTTGATTAATAAATAAGAATGAGAACAATTGATATTGCCTTTTATAGTCTTCAGAAGGGAATGTATTTATTTTAAAAATACCGGATTAAAGAAATAAATTTGATTCAATATAATACATATAATGTTTTAAAATAAAATAAAAAATAATTTATGACAATTAATTCTATTATTTGCCAATAATAAATAATCTTCTGTTTTTTCTTTATCAAATGAAACCAACAATTATTTTAAATTGCATCTATGCGAAAGTTTGAAGATACCTATCGGCATAAAGGGCTTAGAAAAAAGTTAATTGATTCACTTGGAAATAAAGGGATCACAGATGAAAATGTGTTAAGTGCGATGATGAATATTCCCCGTCATTATTTTTTAGATACCGCGCTTGAGCACATTGCCTACCAGGACAGGGCTTTCCCTATCGGTGAAGGACAAACGATTTCGCAACCTTATACAGTCGCTTACCAAACCCAGCTTCTGGAAGTAAAGCCTTATGAAAAAGTATTGGAAATTGGAACCGGGAGCGCTTACCAGGCAATGGTTCTGGCAGAAATGGGTGCCAATGTTTTCACTATTGAAAGGCAAAAGAAATTGTATGAATTGAATAAAACTTTCATTTTAAAATCTAAATATCCTAATATTAAATTTTTTTATGGTGATGGTTTTGAAGGGCTACCTACCTTTGCGCCTTTTGATAAAATAATCATAACTGCTGCGGCACCTTTCATCCCGCCAAAATTAATTGAGCAATTAAAAACGGGCGGTAAAATGGTAATTCCTTTGGAGGATAACGGCAAACAAAAAATGATGCGCATCGCAAAGAATTCAGATGGAAGCATGGAAGAAGAAACTTTTTCCGATTTTTCTTTTGTGCCAATGCTGAAAGGGAAAAGTTGAAAACAATTGATATTTACAAATTAATCTATTACTACTTATCAATTGACAATTATCAATTAATCAAATGATATTTAACCAGCCCTTCCATCGGGCTTCTCAAAATAGTTCCCTGATGTAAACCATAATTTTTGCAAAGCTGCATCACTGTATTTTTAAATCCATAAGCAATCCCGCCTGTGAAATGAACCGGTAATTTTTCGCTTTCCTTTAAGGAAATAATATGCGTATAAAAAAAATCGTTGATACCGTCTTCAATAATATTTTCTATCATATAATGTCCTCTGTTCTCAGCCAAAAAAATAGCAAACGAAGCAAGATAGCGGTTTGGCAAAGGTTTTTTATAAACAGATTCGAGGATTTCTGCATCTGTAGTTACAAATTTTGCATCAAATCTTGCACGGAGAATATCATCAAAAATATTATATAAATAATGCTGGATCACTTTTTTGCCAAGATAAGCGCCACTGCCTTCATCACCCAAAACATAACCCAAACCCGGGCTGTTTTTTACAATTCTTTTGCCACTATAATAACACGAATTAGATCCGGTTCCCAAAATACAGGCAATCCCTTTTTCATTTCCACAAAGTGCTTTGGCAGCTCCCGAAAGATCATTGTCAACATAAGCAGTAGCTTCAGGGAAAATTTTGTGAAACACTTTTTGAAACATTTTTAAATTCTCAGGGTTCTTGCATCCTGTTCCATAGAAATAAATTTCATCAGGTATATTTTTTCTCAAAAAAGGAAAAACTTCGTTACGAATAATTTGTTCAACCTGCACGGTGTTGACAAAATAGGGGCTCATACCCTGTGTAGTAAAAAGAGTCGATTTATTATTTTTTAACAGGCACCATTCAGTTTTTGTAGAGCCACTATCAGCAATCAATTTTATGGGAGGTATCATTTTATCACGTTTATTGAGGAAATTTGCACTTCTTAAAAAAATAAAAATAGAACAAAGAAAAATATGCGCAATAAAAAATTACAGGTTTGGCTTCCTCTGTTATTAAGTCTTTGTATGATTGCCGGCATGTTCGTTGGTTACAGGATAAGAGGGAATATGCCGGACAACGGAATTTTCTTCATGGAAAAGCAAAAGCCGGTACAGGAAGTTCTTGACCTGATAAAGAGAAATTATGTGGATAATGAAAATATGGATTCCCTGGGTACTACTGCTATTCAATCCATCCTTTCTCAACTTGACCCTCACTCAGTTTATTTGCCGGTGCAGGAATTGAAACAGGTAAATGAAGACCTTGAAGGGCAGTTTTTTGGAATAGGTATTGAATTTAATATTATCAACGACACCGTAAACGTAGTAAATGTATTGGATAAAGGACCTGCCCAAAAAGCAGGTTTGCTCTTAGGAGATCAATTAATAAAAATAAATGATTCCCTGGTGGCAGGGGATCACATAACTGCAGAGAAATTGAGAAAACTGATAGGAGGTAATGCGGGTGAAAAAGTAACTGTTACTGTTTTAAGAGATGATGCAAAAAAAGCAATTGAAGTCACACGCGGGCCAGTGCCGCTTTACAGTCTTGATGCAGCCTACATGATAACGGATACAACAGGATATATCAGATTGAATAAATTCTCCGAAACTACTTATAGTGAATTTATGGATGCGCTGCAGAAATTGGAGAAACAAGGAATGAAAAGCCTGATACTTGACCTGAGAGATAATGGCGGAGGTATTCTCACACAGGCAACTGACATTGCCGATGAATTTTTGAACGATGATAAATTGATCACTTACACAGAAGGCGCACATTCTCCCAAAAAAGAATACCGTTGTCAGAAAGACGGCGAATTTGAAAAAGGGAAATTAGTGGTGCTTGTAAATGAAGGTACTGCATCGGCAAGTGAAATATTAACCGGCGCATTGCAGGATTGGGATCGTGCAACTATTGTTGGCCGCCGTACTTTCGGAAAAGGCCTAGTGCAGGAGCAATACCAGCTTAGTAATGGCGCAGGACTTAGACTGACAGTAGCAAGATATTATACACCTCTTGGCAGAAGTATTCAAAAACCTTATCAGAAAGGATTTGAAGTATATGATCACGATCTTATGAATCGTTTTAAGGATGGAGAAATGACTTCTGCTGATTCGATAAAACATATCGGTGAAAAAAAATATATCACCCAGGACGGAAATGTTTTATATGGCGGCGGCGGCATCACGCCCGATGTATTTGTTCCCTTCGATACCACAGCTATTGATAAAAATATTATAGATGCCTTAATAAACGGAACTTTAAATCGTTTTGTCTATCTAAATTTTTTAAGGCATCAAAAAGAATTCAAACAGTATTCTACGCCTAAAATATTTGATGAAAAATATGTAGTGGGTGAAAACACACTCAATGACCTGAAACACTATGCCCAAAAAGATTCCATTAATTTGAATATAGAAAATAAAAAAGATAAGGCATTACTTCAAAAACAAATAAAAGAAATAACTGCGAGAGAAATATGGAATACAGAAGGGTATTATGAAATAAAGAATACCTACGATTCAACAGTAAGCAAAGCCTTGGATTTGATGAAACCGGGTTTGAATACCACTACTTTAAAGTAATGCAAAAATTTGGTATTTTTGATAGGCAAAATAATTTATTTAAGGATTTACAGATATTAGAAGATGCAAAAGGAAAACCTACCGGGATATTTATTCCGATAAGTAAATGGAGAGAACTTAAAAAAAAATAAAGATTTGGAAGAACTGGAATATTTAGAACCTTCTAAAACCCAGTTATTAAAGGAACTCAAAGAAGCTGTTGAAGAATTTGCTTTAATTGAGAAAGGGAAACTGAAAGGGTGCCCGGTTAAAAGATTGCTTGATGAGTTATAATTGCAATTATCGTTATTTTTCTTGCCATTATTCTCTAATTCTATAAGATTTTGCTTTCTTTATAGCCTTACTCCAAACACTTATAGGTTTGTATTAAAACGTATGTCAGACCAGAACATTCAGGCATAGCCCTATTTTTTTTATCTTAGCAAAAAATAATTTATGTGGAAAAATAATATCCTTGAGACGATTGGAAATACTCCACTAATAAAATTGAATAAGATCACTAAAGATTTACCCTGCACTGTTTTGGCAAAGGTGGAATATTTTAATCCGGGGCATTCTATTAAAGACCGGATGGCTGTAAAGATGCTGGAAGTGGCTGAACGGGAAGGTAAAATAAAACCCGGCGGCACCATTATCGAAGGCACCTCCGGAAATACAGGAATGGGATTAGCATTGGCTGCAATTGTAAAAGGATATAAATGTATTTTCACCACTACAGATAAACAATCCAAAGAAAAAGCAGATATTTTAAAAGCCGTTGGCGCAGAAGTGATAGTATGTCCAACCAACGTAGAGCCCGATGATCCGCGTTCTTATTACTCTGTATCAAAAAGGTTAAGTGAAGAAGTACCTAATTCATGGTATGTAAATCAATACGATAACCTTGCCAACCGGGAGGCACATTATGAGCAAACCGGCCCGGAAATATGGGAACAGACGGAAGGAAAAATTACTCATCTTGTGGTAGCAACAGGAACCGGCGGAACGATTGTGGGAACGGGAAAATATTTAAAAGAAAAAAATCCTGATATTAAAGTGTGGGCCATTGACAGTTATGGCTCTTTGTTGAAGAAATATTTTGATACCGGCGAGATAGACGAAAACGAAGTGTATCCTTACATCAGTGAAGGATTTGGGGAAGATTTTGTGCCCGCCAATTATGATATGAAATACATTGATGCTTTTACAAAAGTGTCAGATAAAGATGGAGCAGTAATGGCAAGGCGAATAGCCAAAGAAGAAGGATTATTTTGTGGATACAGTGCCGGTAGTTGTTTGCATGGATTATTACAATTAAAAGGAAGTTTACAAAAAGATGATGTAGTTGTCTGTATCTTTCATGACCACGGCAGCAGGTATGTGGCAAAAATTTATAATGACCAATGGATGATGGAAAGAGGTTTTCTCGAAGTGAAAACTTTTAAAGACCTGGTGAATGCACGAGGTTCACAAAAATTAGTTACAATATCTGCAGATCAGGCAGTATCAATTGCCATTGACCTGATGAAAAAATATGATATTGAAAATATTCCTGTATTAAAAAATGAATTCATCGTTGGTTCATTAAGTGAAGGAGGCTTATTCGATAAAATTTTATCAGACCCTCAGATAAAAGAACATATAGTAGAATCGGTGATGGAAAAGGAATACCCTACAGTCCCCTTTGATATGCCAGTAGGTAAATTAAGCAACCTGATTTCAAAACACAATGGAGCTGTTCTCAGTAAAGACGAAACCGGGCAATATCACATTGTAACCAAATACGATATTATTCAAAGTCTGGCAAAGTAATAGGGTGCATTTCAAATTGTCGCCGGTTAGTGAGATACAAACCGGGGCATCGCGTAAAGACGAAACCGGGCAATATCACATTGTAACCAAATACGATATTGTTCAAAGCTTGGCAAAGTAATAATCAAACATGGACAAAAAATAAATTACACGATTTTACTTCAATCCTATATGTCTAATACATCTGTATAATCAACTTTTCGTATGGGTAAAATACCATTTTAATATAATTGATTCTTCAAATAAAATGGGCAAATCCAAAGAATAGAAGGTATTTATACTCACAAAACAAGAGTAAAAATACCAATGGTTTAATGATATTTCTACGATAACAACCGTAAATACAACTCATCTAAAAATGGGCAATATTGCCCTTTGCTACAATCAGCTAACCTATATCTTTGTTCCAGAAGTTGGTTGATGTTGATGTAGGCATTAATCATAAAAATAAATATCCAAAAAACCCATTCGAAAAACAGAATCTATCCAAATTCCTTGTAAAATCGAAAAAATCCAATATCAGTCAACTTCTAATTTTTTATCCAATATCATCTCTTTGCATAATGTAAAGAGGAAAAAAAAGGCCTTATTTTTATTTTGAAATTTCTTAATCCAATAACTGTCAGATAATTTCAAAAATGAAAAAACCAATCCACTCTTGTGAAAACTCAGAATAACGGGAAACCGCATCTGATTCCTATTCAAAACCTACGCTGAAACCGGAAATTAATTTTTACCGCTGAAGCCCCAGGGATGCTGCCAAAAACAGTTAAAAAATTTACTTCTGTAGTCGAAAGATTGCAGGAGTTTTTTTATTTTATGCAATAACTTGCCTTATGATTTTATCTCAAGTTATCCCAGGTAAAAAATATTCCCGCATCATATCCCTGGTTCCTTCCCAAACTGAATTACTTTCTTTCCTGGGCCTCGAAAAAGAAGTAATCGGCATTACGAAATTTTGTATTCATCCGGATGAATGGTTCCAAAGTAAGATAAGAGTTGGCGGAACAAAGAAAATTAATCTCAAAACCATTCACGAACTTTCTCCCGATCTCATCATTGCCAATAAAGAAGAAAATGTAAAAGAGCAAGTAGAAAAACTGGCCGAGAAATATGATGTATGGGTAACTGATGTGAATAATCTTTCTGATTCCATAAAAATGATCTATGATATTGGTAAATTAGTTGGAAGGACCAAACAGGCTACGACACTGATTTTTCAAATAAATGAAGGGTTTGAGAAACTGAAAATGAATTCCCCAAAATCTTCCGGTTTTAAACGCGCAGCCTATTTTATCTGGAAAGATCCTTACATGGTTGTTGGCGGCGACACATTTATAAATGAAATGATGCTATTTTGCGGGCTTCAAAATGTTTTTGCAGATATGAAGCGTTATCCCCAAATTACTTTGGATAAGGTAAAAGAAAAAAACACTGAGTTGATCCTGCTTTCTTCAGAACCATACCCTTTCAAAGAAAAACATAAAGAAGAAATTCAAAAACAAATGGGGAAAATAAAAATTGAATTGATAGATGGAGAGATGTTTAGCTGGTATGGAAGCCGACTCCTAAAATCAATTAATTATTTTCACAAATTCCGGCAAAATATATGACAAGATTTAACTTATATGCAGTTTCTTTAAATCATATACTTGTTAAACCTGTAATTCCCTATTTTTGCAAAAATTAAAACTTAAATAATGGCATCAAAAAAAATTGCAGACATTTTAGGCGACAAAGCTGAAAATTTATTGAATCACAAATGTAAAATTGACAAATCTACGCTCACTCTTCCCTCTCCATCATATATGGATACTATTTTTGTACAGAGCGATCGTAATAATCGTGTAGTAGGAAGCTTACAACAATTAATGAATCATGGAAGACTTGGTGGTACTGGTTATTGCTCTATTTTTCCGGTTGACCAGGGAATAGAACATAGTGCAGGCGCGTCTTTTGCCCCCAACCCGATTTATTTTGACCCGGAAAGTATAGTAAAATTAGCTATTGAAGGTGGTTGTAATGGCGTAGCTTCTACTTTTGGAGTTTTAGGAATATTGAGTAGAAAATATGCTCATAAAATCCCTTTCATCGTAAAATTGAATCACAACGAATTATTGAGTTATCCTAATAAATACGATCAGACCATGTATGGCTCTGTAGAAACCGCTTACGATATGGGAGCTGTAGGAGTAGGCGCTACTGTGTATTGGGGAAGTGAAGAGAGTACCCGCCAGTTGCAGGAAGTAAGCCAGGCCTTCGCATTGGCACACGAATTAGGGATGTGTACTATTTTATGGTGTTATGTTCGCAACAATGCTTTTAAGGTAAATGGCAAAGACTACTCTACCAGTGCAGATCTTACCGGGCAGGCCAATCATCTTGGCGTTACTTTACAAGCCGATATCATTAAACAAAAAATGGCTACTAACAATGGAGGGTATAATGCTATAAAATTTGGGAAAACCTCTCCATTAGTCTATGAAAATTTGACCTCTGATCACCCGATAGACCTTTGTCGTTACCAGGTTTTAAATTGTTATAGTGGAAAAATTGGTTTAATAAACAGTGGCGGCGAAAGCAAAGGCGCTGCCGATCTTACTGAAGCCGTAGAAACCGCCGTTATCAATAAACGCGCCGGAGGAATGGGATTGATTATGGGAAGAAAAGCATTCCAAAAACCTTTCAAAGAAGGTGTTGAATTGTTGAATGCCACACAAGATGTATATTTGGATAAAAGCATTACGGTAGCATAGAAGTTGAGAATTGACAATTGAGAGTTAAAGTAACTTAGTAATAGTATAAATCTTTAATCACAAGACATGAAAACCTCATACTCATACCTAGTACTTAAATACAAAATATGAAACAGGAAGAAGATTTTGATGCAAATCTTGCGGGAGAAGAAGGTGACACTGATGAAACCAAACGAAGATGGTTTCGAAGGATAAAGAAAGGGATTACTACTTCTACCAAAGACAAAAAAGAAGCTCCTGATGGATTATGGACAAAATGCCCACAATGCAGATATACCTGCACGATTACTGAATTAAGGGAAAATCTATTTGTTTGCCCCAAATGCGAATACCATCACAGGATAGGAAGCGCAGAATATTTTGAAATCATTTTTGATGATGGACATTATGAAGAGCTTTTTGCGAATATCAAATCCAAAGATTTTTTAGGTTTCGTTGACTTAAAACCCTATTCGCAACGATTAGAAGAGACGTATGCCAAAACAACTATCCATGATTCCATAACTGTTGCCCGTGGAAAGGTGAGCAAAATGGATATCGTGATTGCCGCTATGGATTTTGAATTTATTGGTGGTAGTCTCGGAAGTGTAATGGGCGAAAAAATTTCCCTCGCCTGCGATTATTGCATTGAACATAATATCCCTTTTATGATCATAAATAAAAGTGGCGGAGCGCGCATGATGGAAAGTGCTTTCTCCTTAATGCAATTAGCTAAAACTTCTGGAAGATTGTCGTTGCTTAGTGATGCAAAAATTCCTTATTTTTCTCTTTGTACTGATCCAACCTTTGGAGGCACTACTGCATCTTTCGCCATGCTTGGAGATGTAATAATGGGTGAGCCAGGTGCTCTTATTGGGTTTGCAGGGCCACGGGTAATAAAAGAAACGATAAAAAAAGATTTGCCCCCGGGTTTTCAACGCAGTGAATTTTTATTGGAGCATGGCTTTCTCGATTTCATAGTTTCCCGAAAAGAACTTAAAAGTAAACTGGAGCAATTGTTGATTTTGTTCAGAAATTAAAATTTAAATATGAAACTTTGCAGCAGGAAAAATAAAATTCCTGCTGTTTTTTTATTATGGATTTAAGTAACCGAAAAGCTTATTATGAATACAATATTGAAGCAAAATATATTGCAGGGCTTGTATTGACCGGCACCGAAATAAAATCGCTAAGGGCAGGCAAGGCAAGTTTCAACGACAGTTATTGTATATTTAATAAAGGCGAATTGTTTGTAAAAAGCCTTCATATCTCTGAATATAATTTTGGCACTCATTACAATCACGAACCCATGCAGGAACGTAAATTATTATTACATAAAAAAGAATTGCGAAAACTTGAAAATAAAATCAAAGAGAAAGGTTATACCATTGTTCCTTTAAAAATATTCTTTTCTGAAAGCGGTTTTGCAAAAATAGAAATTGGTTTAGGAAAAGGAAAAAAGATTTACGATAAAAGAGAAACCATTAAGACAAGGGAAACTGAAAGAGAGGTGAAAAGGAAATATGGGGTATAAATAAAAGATTAGAGATTTATCGGACACTCTCGTTTTTGGATGAATATAATTTTCCCCCAGATAATCTATAAAGAAATAGCTTTTCTTATATAGGATAATACTATTTATCAATATATTTCCATCTCAGATAATGCTGTATATTTTCCATGTCCTGCATTTGTAAAATTTACCCTTATCCTATTTGTGCGGATGGTATTAAAAGATGCCGTATTTTTTGTATTGCCCAATGGTTTGAATGGCAATTTTTTAATACTCTTAGGGTTTATCCATTCATTCCCATTCCAATATTGTATTTCGTAAGATTGGGGTGATGCGTATTTTTTACCATCGCTATATATAAATAAACCAATACTATCAATATTTTTGGGCTTTTCAAATGTAACCTGAAACCAGTCTTTTAAATGATTCGATCCATAACATGACCACCGGTTTCTGACATTCTTAAAATACCAAACTCTTCCATCAATTGCCATATTCAGTTTATCTTCAGCATTCGTATAAGAAGACGAAGCCATCGGAAATCCTGTCCCGGTCAGGTTTACAGCTAAGTCTATAGGTAAGTTTACTTCCTGCTTAACAATTGCTTTGGGAATCCGGATAATCTTTTTTCCCGGAGCAACAGGTCCTACTACCCGCTCCCCATCTATATAAACGGACGAGCCTGCCCCCTGGTGATACTTTTTCCCATCTTTATCATATAAAATAGTAAGGTTATGCCCATGATATAGTACATTTTCCAGACAAAAATATTTTATATCTATTGGCGCATTCCGGTTTGTAGTAACCAACGGATTTATTTCAAGTTGATTACCTGCTTTCGGATGTAAACCACAGAGCCCGGTAATGATCAGATCATTGAATTCAGAATGATTATAATGCTCACTTCTTTGTGGAATATTTACAATAGCTCCTCCCTTGTCGGGGTCATAATCTTCTACCAGGTCTGGTTTACCATTCAGGTAATGTTGTTGGGCATACTGTTGCAAAACATATAGATAATCATCTACTGTAATAAAATGCTGCTTATAATTATTTAAAAGATTAGCCATACCTCTTAAAACCATACAAGTTTGAAACGGCCAACTGGGTCCGTTCCATTGACATTCACGCAGCCCTGTGGCTCTATCATATCGGTACTGCTTCATATAATACTGATAAGACGGCTCCACAGTTCGCAAACCATAGCGACCCATAAATTCAGCTGTGTCCATTAAATGCTTCCAGGCTGAATTAAATTTTTGATTTTCGCCCGGTAAATTGAAAGCCCATGGTTCATAGCCTTCCAATTCTCTGCCCCGGGTAAAGTGCCAGTATTTGACATATTGATTACTCACTTTATACCTATCCAGAAAATCCCGGAGGCTATCATTCCAAAGATCCTTTTGCATCTTATCTTTAATTTCCAATGCTTTCTTCCTATAAGTATTTGAAGTAGCTGTATCTTTCCGCAGCAAAGCAATTTTGCTTATTGCTATTGCGTTGGCATACATATAACTGTTAATAGTGGGGCGAAATGCATCTCCTCCTTCAAAACCATCCTTGCCCCCGCTGGCATCAATGGAGGCAATGGTATATTCAGTAGCGTCCAGCAAAGGTTCAATGTAATATAATTCCTTCGACGAATCATAATGATCGTACCAATCTTTGTAAATACTGATCATGTGAGGCAATTGAGAAGTAATAAATGTGGAATCCGGATTTACCAAATAATAGGAATATGCTGCATCCGCTATAGCCTCACTAAAGTGCCTGTCATTGCCACCATCTTTATACATATAGTTAATGTAATCGTTCATGTAGCACCGGTTCCTGAGCCACCTGCCTTCATATATATGATAACTGGTAGCATCATTCAATGAATTATAGGGTTTTCTATCCCAACTCATGGCATTTAAAAATTCAGTAACGATGTATCCGTATTTGCCTAAATTTAGAAGGTGAGCCTTATATAATTTCCAGCGATAATAATAAACATTTTCTAATGTCGTGTCTGAACATTCAAAAAAAGGAATATTCATCTTATACCAATTTCTATCATTACCAAACTCTTTTTCACTTACCCTAAAAGTATTGATAAAATGCGTTTCTTTAGTTTGACAAAAAGCTTTAATTGAAATAAATACTAAGCAAATAAAAACCAGGTGTTTCACTTTCATAAAAGAAATAAAATGAATAAAGAATATCAACTTATCTTACAATCAAAGTTACATTGATCAAATGCGAAAAAACGAAAGTTTTATTATGGATATTAGTTTAGCTAAAGTTGGCAAAATTCTTTACATCGTTCATATCCGCTAATATTTTTAAATACAAATAAAGGCTAAGGAAATCATTTAGAATGGCAAATGAGGATTGTCAATTATTCATCCAGGTTGTTTTTGCAGCAAATGATTCTATAAAATATACCCTCTGATCAATATAAAATAATGAACCAATAAATGAAGCCGCTAATATTTTTTAATTTCGCCAACAAAGGTTTAATCGAATGGCAAAAAAAAACAAAGAAGAATACACACATAGCAATTCAGGCATTTCAGGCCAATACAAAACATGGTTTCTCGATTATGCGAGCTATGTAATATTGGAGCGCGCTGTTCCTGCAATTGAGGATGGTTTAAAACCGGTACAACGACGAATCCTTCACGCGATGAAGGAAATGGATGATGGACGTTTTAATAAAGTGGCTAATATCATTGGGCAAAGCATGCAATATCATCCACATGGAGATGCCAGCATTGGTGATGCATTAGTAAATCTTGGACAAAAAGATTTATTGATAGAAACCCAGGGAAACTGGGGTGATGTGCGTACGGGCGATGAAGCGGCGGCACCGAGGTACATTGAAGCCCGTCCCAGCAAATTTGCTTTGGAAGTAGCTTTCAATAATAAAACTACAACCTGGCAACTGAGCTACGACGGAAGAAAAAATGAGCCCGTAACACTTCCTATGAAGTTTCCCTTACTACTTGCACAAGGGGCAGATGGCATTGCTGTAGGACTTGCCACAAAAATACTTCCACACAATTTTTGTGAACTAATAGATGCCACTATAAAATATTATAAAGGGAAAAAGTTTGAACTCTATCCTGATTTTATGACGGGGGGAATGATTGATGTAACTAATTACAATGATGGAATACGCGGTGGTAAAGTACGTGTGCGTGCAAGAATTGAAGAGCAGGATAAAAAAACTTTGATCATAAAAGATGTTCCCTATGGAACCACTACTTCACAATTAATTGAAAGCATTGTAAAAGCCAATGAGAGTGGGAAAATAAAAATCAAAAAAGTTACCGATAACACAGCCGCTGATGTAGAGATTACCGTTGACCTGGCCCCTGGCATTTCTCCTGATATTACCATTGATGCCCTATATGCATTTACCGATTGTGAAATTTCCATTTCTCCCAATGCCTGTGTGATTAAAGGTCAGAAACCGAAGTTTTCCGGCGTTACTGAGTTATTGAAATTTTCTGCTGACCATACCCGTGATTTATTAAAAAAGGAATTAGAAATAAAACTTGGCGAACTGCAGGAAAAATGGCATTATACCTCTTTGGAAAAAATCTTTTTCGAAGAAAAAATATATAAAGAATTAGAAAAGAAACATGAAACCTGGGATAAGGTAATAGCCGGAATTGACAAAGCTTTTATCCCTTTCAAAAAAATATTGAAAAGAGAAATAACAAGGGAAGATATTCTCAAACTAACAGAGAAGCCTGTACGAAGGATTTATAAACTCGATATTGAAGATTTAAACCGGCAGATAAAATCTT
The DNA here is from genome assembly GCA_035532615.1 of Hanamia sp. Lineage (GTDB taxonomy): Bacteria > Bacteroidota > Bacteroidia > Chitinophagales > Chitinophagaceae > Ginsengibacter. Next base: position 22,408 of record DATKQQ010000337.1, on the reverse strand, counting down.
TAGAAGATGACATTCAACAGGTAAGGCACCATTTGGAATTTTTAACCGAATATGCTATCTCTTATTATGAAGAATTATTAAAAAAATTCGGAAAAGGCCGCCTTCGAAAAACAGAAATAAAGTTATTTGATGTTATACAGGCAAAAGCAGTAGCCATTGCCAACACTAAAATTTATGTAAACCGCTCTGAAGGCTTCGTAGGCACCAGCCTCAAAAAAGATGAGTTCGTAGCGGATTGCAGCGATCTTGATGATATCATCGTGTTTACCAAATCGGGTATCATGAAAGTGGTGAAAGTGGCTGACAAAGTTTTTATTGGAAAAGACATTATTCATGTAGCCATATTTGACAAGAACAATGAACGTACTACTTATAATATGATCTATGCAGAAAGTAAAAAAGGAATTAGTTATGCCAAACGATTTAATGTAACCGGGGTTACCCGGGATAAAGAATATGATCTCACCAAAGGTGATGAAAAAAGTAAGGTTCATTATTTTTCTGTGAACCCAAATGGCGAAGCCGAAGTGGTTCATGTTATTTTAACACCTGGCTGCAGAGCGCATATTAAAGAATTTGATTTTTATTTTGAAACCCTCGAAATACGTAGCCGTGGCAGCATTGGCAACCAGGTAACCAAATATCCCGTAAAATCTATTCGCCTTTTGGAAAAAGGGAAGTCAACACTCGACCAGCGAAAACTCTGGTTTGACGATACTTTTGGCAGATTGAATACTGAAGAAAAAGGAAAGCTTTTAGGTAATTTTGAAGGGGACGATAAAATCCTGGTTATTTATAAAGATGGCAATTATGAAATCACAGGGCAGGAAATTACGCAAAGGTTTGAAGTTGACAATATCGAATTGATAGAAAAATTCGATCCTGAAAAAATTATTACAGCAGTTTATCTTGATAACGAAAAATTGCAATACAATGTAAAAAGATTTAAAATTGAGACCAACACTCTTAACTCTAAGTTTCTTTTTATTAAAGAGGGTAAGGGTAACCGGCTTTTAAAAGTTACCACTGCCGATGAACCTATTCTTGCTATGCAAAGCGGGCGAGGAACACAAATAAGAAGAGCAAAAATAAAACTCCATAAAGTAGTGGATATCATGGGCTGGCGGGCAATAGGAAATAAACTTACCGATTATTCCAAAAGCGATCAGATGGAATGGGCGGAAAATACAAAGCCAACGGTGCAGGGAGATTTGTTTGAAAATAATTGATACGGTGAATAGTAATAGCTGTTTTTAATATTCTGCTCCTGAAGGGTTCGAAGAAAATAGGAAAGTTCATCTTACTGACGCCTCTAATAACATGTCTTTATTATGGAACTAAAAGAAAAAATTAATAATAGAGTTACTTTTTTTCACAAGCACTAATCTCTCATCACTCATACCTGTCTGCTCAAACTTTTTGTTCCTCCCATAGATGATGCACCAGCCCATCCGCAAGCCCGATCTTTGGTACATAAATTTCTGAAGCTCCGGCCCATCGCATAGCGCTTAAATAAATTTTGAGTGCAGGAACTATTACATCCGCCCGGTCTTCTTTCAGTTTATAGATTTTAATTCGATCCTGCAATGAAACATTACTTAATTCTTTATAATAATCACGAATCAAATCCATCGATAGCGGTTTCCCCTCTTTTCGTTTACTTATTGAAAATACTTTATTAATATTTCCACCAGACCCGATTGCGGTAACCGTTTTAAATCCTTTTGTTTTTGATTTAATATCCAATTTCATGTCATCCCATAAAGAATCTGTTACCTGGTTTTTAAGCAACCGGATGGTACCGATATTAAAGGAATCTTTAAAGATCATTTCATTATTGCTAAAAAAGGTAAGTTCCGTACTTCCACCCCCTACATCAATATAAAGATAAGAATGTTCCTTGTCTAAGTTTTCCGCAATGTGATTTTCAAAAACCAATGATGCTTCCTGGCTTCCTGAAATTACTTCTATATCAATACCGGTTTTTTCCTTAACCAGAGAAATTATCTCTTTCGAATTGGAAGCATCACGCATTGCCGATGTAGCGCAGGTTTTCATTGCTTTTACTTCAAATGCATTTGTCAGATTGAGAAATCCTTTCATGGTATGTAATAACAAATTGATCCGGCGATCAGATATTTTTCCTGTATCAAATACATCAAAGCCAAGTCTTATCGGTACTCTTACAAGGGAAAGTTTGGTAAAAGTTGCTTTATTATTTTCGTCTTCAGTAACTTCTGTTATTAGTAACCGGGCAGCGTTGCTGCCAATATCTATTGCTGCTAATTTCAAATCTTAATAGGTTTTTTTCAAAAGATAATTATAGGTTTCAATTTGTGAACGTATTCTTTTTTCTCCCTCTGCCTCTACATAAATATTAGAAAGGTCATTATTCAAAATCCTTGCTTTTACATTATCACTCAACTGGATGTTCATTATTTCTTTTAATTCCTGCTGAATTGCCTTATCATAGACCGGGCAAGCTACCTCTATCCGGTGATCCAGGTTTCGTACCATCCAATCGGCAGATGAAATAAAATATTTTTCCTTTCCATCATTATGAAAGATCATTACCCTGGCGTGTTCCAGAAATTCATCTACAATGCTTATGGCTTTTACCTTTTTCTTAAATTTTTTGCTTTCAGTGAACATGCAGCAAATTCCTCTTATCACCATTTTTATTTTTACACCTGCACGGGCGGCTTCATAAAGTTTCATAATTAATTCCTCATCACTAAGGGAATTTAATTTAAAAATTATGGATGCCGGTTTGTTTTCTTTTGCATTTTTTATTTCCTTGTTAAGCAGTGAATTCAATTCTTTTCGCATGTAAACAGGGCTAACCAATAAAAAGTTACAGCGTTTTAGCATTTGTACATTTTTTTGATTTTCCAGGTAATTAAATATCCTGTTCATATCAGCCATTATATGTTTGTTGCTGGTAAGAAGGCAATGATCTCCATAAACAAGACTTGTTTTTCCATTCAGATTTCCGGTGCTGACAAAACCGTATTGAAATGTATGGTTGTTACTCCTTTTTTTGATGAGACATATTTTGGCATGTACTTTCATGTTGGGAAGTCCCACAAATACTTTTACTCCGGCATCTTCCAGTATTACTTTCCATTCCAGGTTAGCTTCTTCATCAAAGCGTGCCCTTAATTCAAGAATTACCGTTACCAATTTCCCATTTCTTACTGCATTGGTAAGTGCATTTATAATATTAGATTCCGTTGCCAGTCTGTAACAGGTAATTTTTATACTCACTACATCCGGTGCTATAGCTGCCTCACGTAAAACATCTATCACAGAATCAAAGGAATGGTATGGAAAATTTAGAAGAACGTCTCTTTGCAAAATAACCTGCGTTACACTATCAACATTTTGTAAAAGAGGATGAATAAAAGGTTTTTTCCTGGGATTCTTTTTTTGAAAAATCGATTCCGGGAAATCCATAAAATCTTTAAAGTTATGAATCCTTTCGCCGGCTTGAATATTGTCCTTATTGGATAGCCCCAGCCGTTTGATCAGGTAATTTAATAATCCGCTGTCAATCTCTTTATCAAATATAAAACGGACAGGCTTTCCTCTTTTCCGGTTTTTTAAACCCTTCTCTATTTTTTGAATGAGGGAAGTAGAGATGTCATTGTCAATATCAATCTCGGCATCGCGGGTAACTTTTATAATGTTGGAAGAAAAGGTATCGTAACCAAAATATGAGAATATCTGTGGGAGGCAAAACCTGATAACGTCTTCCAGCAAAATGATGTAATTATTATTCTCCTTTGGAGGGAGTATGATAAACCTTGAAAGCCTTGTAGGGACAGAGACCAGAGCATATCGTTGCGGAACCGATCCATCTTCCTTTGACAATTTGCAGGCGAGGTAAATGGATTTATCATTGAGCGTTGGAAATACCTGCAGGCTTTCCATCATCAATGGAACAATATTGCTTCTTATGTAATCGCTAAAATAAGAGAGTACAAAATCCTTCTGCTCCTTATTTAACTGCCTTTCATTTAAAATAAAAATTTTTTGTTTTTTTAGTTCTTCAAGGATAATACCCCAGGTACGGTTAAACTGATTTTGCTGATTAGTAACTTTAAAATTTATTTCTTCCAGAATTTTTCCGGGAGATTCTTCCAGGTGCATATTTGCCTTTGCTCCAAGTTCTGTCATTCGCCTTAATGTGGCAACTCTTACCCTGAAAAATTCATCCAGGTTATTTGAAAAAATACCGAGAAACCTGATTCTTTCTCTTAAAGGCACCGTTTGATCCCCTGCTTCCTGGAGCACTCTGCCATTGAATGCCAACCAGCTAATATCTCTTACAATAATTTTTCGTTTATCCATTAAAGTAATATCGTTAATTTCCCGAAATTTTATTAATAATACCTGTTGTAGAAAAGCCGGTTTCTAAAGGAATTATTTCTACTTTCCCGCCGTCAGCTATCACTTCTTCGGCGCCCACAATAGTTTCAATCGTATAGTCCCCCCCTTTTATCAGCACATCTGGTTTTATTATTTTTATAAGTCCTATAGGCGTTTCTTCATTAAACATCACTACGGCATCTACCATTATCAGGGATGCCATTATTAAGGCTCTGGAATTTTCATTATTTATTGGTCTGCTTTCGCCTTTTAATTTTTTTACCGAAGCATCAGAATTGATACCAACGATTAAAGCATCGGCAAAGGTCGCGGCTTTTGATAAAAGGGCAATATGTCCTTCATGCAAAATATCAAAAACTCCGTTGGTAAATGCGATCGTTTTACTTTTTAATCTCAATCGTCTTACTTCCCGGTCTATTTCTTCAATGTTAAATATTCTCTCCCTGATAGAGCTGCTCTTTTTCATTCTTATTTTTATTTTGATAAATTAATAATCCAAAGCATATACTACCCACAACAATAATTATTCCTGTTGAAACACCCCACATCAGCCACCCAAAGGAAATATTATCAACATTGTAAATCAGCAATACCTGCTGGACTGCTATCGGAAATGCTCCTAAGCCACCCGGAGAAACAATCATCGCCAGCGTGGCCAAAGAAAGCACACTAAAAGCCGCTCCGATACCAAGGGATGAAGTTGCGGAAAGCGCCCAAAATCCAATATAGATTTCAAAAAGATAAGTTGACCATATAAAGATAGTGTGAGCTATAAACCTTTTTCTCTTTTTTAAATGAAGAATCGTTGTAAATCCTTCTTTTAATCCAATATGCAATCCTTTTAATTTAATAATATATTGATGATCTTTATATCTTTTAAGGATCCATTTTGCAATTAAAAAAAATATTCCGGCAATTAATAAAAGAATAATAATAATACCCCAGGCTGGCAAAATATGTTTATGATTGACAATCTGGCTTAATTTAGATTTTATGAAATCGCTTACCGTTTCTACCTGGATTAGCACAGTAATAACAATCACTATGAAATAACAAAATAAATCAAAAATTCTTTCCAATAAAATGGTTCCGAATAATTTGGTTACAGGGATTTTTTCATACCGGCTTAATAAAGTACATCTCAGGATTTCTCCGGCCCGGGGCAAGAAAATATTAGCGAAATAGCCACACATTACTGAGTAAAAAGTATTAGAAGTTTTGGGTTGGTACCCCATTGGTTCAATCAAAATTTTCCACCTTACTGCACGGCTGATGTGCCCCAAAATCATGACAATAAAAACAGGAATCATCACCAGATAATTCGCATGGAGAAGGGACTCTTTAAATTGAACTTTTTGAAGAGGTGTCATTTTACTTAATTGCCACCAGGTTAAAAAAATTCCAATGCCCAGGAAAATGATATATTTTAAAACCGAAAATATTTTTTTCTTCATAAGAAGTTACAAGATAATAAACCCATTTTAATTATCCTTTTATTAAAAGATTATCAATTAATCTTACTTCATTAAGAAAAGCGGCTACGAGGATTACCAATTCTTCTCCCTTTTTAAATTGGGTTACTATTTCAAGATTGTTTCTTTTTGCCAATTCCAGATATTCGACCCTGAAACCTGTTTTTTCTAATTGGAGAACTGCCTGGTATTTTAGATTTGGAAAATTATTTTTTGTAAGCTTATCTTTTATGGCAAGTAAACACCGGTTTAATTCTGACGCTATTTTTCTTTCTTTTAAGTTGAACCTCAGATTTCTACTGCTCATGGCAAGTCCACTATTCTCACGAAGCGTAGGGCAAATGACAAGTTCAATTTTTTTATGATTTAATTCTAAAAGCCGTTTAATCACCAGGCATTGCTGAAAATCTTTTTGGCCAATAAAAAGATAATCAGGTTCTACAATATTGAGTAATCGTTCTACTACCTGGCAAACTCCCTGGAAATGCCCGGGGCGGAATTTCCCTTCTAAAATTGTTTCAAGATAACCAAGTTCGTAATGTTTTTCTCTCAATTTTTTATTGAAATAGATTTCCTTTTCATCGGGCATAAATAAAATGTCACAACCGGCTTCTTCAAGCCATAAAATATCCTTTTCAATAGTTTTTGGATATCTTTTAAAATCATCCGGATTATTAAATTGAGTTGGATTTACAAAAATGCTGCAAATACTTATTTGTGACATTTTCCGGCATTCTTTTACCAACGATAAATGACCCTCATGCAAAGCACCCATGGTAGGTACGAATCCAATAAATTTACGTGGAAGTATTCGTTTTTTAAGATAATCCTTAAGGTCTTTTGAAAATTTAATTATAATCATAACTGCTTGTAATTGTGTCTAACCTTGCGTTTTGCATTGTGTAAAAGAAAAAAAATGGTAACTTTGCCCCCTATAAAAAAAATAATTTAGCTAATTTAACCATTTGTAAATGTCGACAAAGAAAAGAATTTTATTCATAGCCAACGAAATGTCTCCCTATCTTGAACTGACAGAATTTGCGGAAATTGTAAACAGGCTTGCAATAAAATCCAATGAAAACGGAATGGAAGTTCGATGCATCATGCCCCGCTTTGGGATGATCAATGAACGCAGGCACCGGCTTCATGAAGTGGTTCGTCTTTCGGGTATCAATGTTAATGTGAATGGCGATGACTATCCCCTGGTAATTAAAGTAGCTTCTCTTCCCAATGCAAGATTGCAGATTTATTTCTTAGACAATGAAGATCTTTTCAAACGAAAATCACTGTTTCATGATGAAAATGAAAAATGGTTCGCAGATAATGCCTTGAGGACGGTTCTTTTTTGTAAAGGCGCCCTGGAAACTGTAAAAAAATTCGGCTGGCCTCCGGATATAATCCATTGTAGCGGCTGGATGACAGGACTTATCCCGATGTATATCAAAACGGCTTATAAAAAAGAACCCGTTTTTAGTAATTGCAAAGTAATCTATACCATTGGCCAAAACACTTACAAAGAAAAAATGGGATCTGAATTTGAAAAAGTAGCCACTATCAATTCTAACATTAAGGAAAAAGATATGGAACTTTTTGATGAGGGAACCAATGTAGCTATGTTCAGAGGAGGCGCCCATTTTGCAGATGTTATCACCTTTGGCGCTGAAAAAATAGATAAAAAGCTCATAGAAGAATTCAGTAAAGTGCGTGGTAAAAAAGTTTTAAAATATAATCCTGACTCGGATTTGACAGACTACTTACAATTGTACTCAGAGCTTGCCTAAAAAAGATATTTATCACTTCTTAAAGGCTTTTGTGATTCCCATAATTTATAGGGAATCGTTCTCAAAAAACCTAATCTCATAAATATAGCAAATCTCTGATATATTCCAATTCAAATTGTCAGAAATTCCATTTTGCTCTATCAATGTTAAGCTATAATTTTGCGGCTCAAAAAACAAAACAATATGCCCTATTTATTTACGTCCGAATCTGTTAGCGAAGGACATCCTGATAAAGTTGCTGACCAGATAAGCGATGCGCTTATTGATAATTTCTTAGCCTTTGATCCACAAAGTAAAGTTGCCTGCGAAACTTTAGTAACAACCGGGCAAGTAGTACTTGCAGGCGAGGTAAAATCTAAAGCGTATCTTGATGTACAGGAAATAGCGAGAGGAGTGATCCGTAAGATTGGCTACACCAAAAGTGAGTATATGTTTGAAGCCAATTCATGTGGAATTTTTTCTGCCATTCACGAACAATCAGCCGACATAAACCAGGGTGTGGTAAGAAAAAATAAAGAAGACCAGGGCGCCGGTGACCAGGGAATGATGTTTGGATATGCAACCAATGAAACTGAAAATTACATGCCACTTTCTTTGGATATTGCGCATAGTATTTTATTAGAACTGGCTGCATTGAGAAGAGAAAATAAAGAAATCAAATATCTTAGACCCGATGCCAAAAGCCAGGTTACACTAGAATATAGCGATGATAATAAACCCGTAAGAATTGATGCCATAGTCGTTTCTACACAGCATGATGATTTTGATAAGAATGACGATAAAATGCTGAAGAAAATCTCTGACGATGTAAAAAAGATATTGATTCCACGCATGAAGAAAAGATATCCTAAGTACGCTCACTTTTTTAATGACAAAATAAAGTACCACATCAACCCAACCGGAAAGTTTGTAATTGGCGGCCCACATGGCGATACAGGTCTAACTGGTAGAAAAATAATTGTAGATACTTATGGAGGAAAAGGCGCTCATGGTGGCGGTGCATTTAGCGGTAAAGACCCAAGTAAAGTGGATAGAAGCGCAGCTTATGCAGTAAGACATATTGCTAAAAACCTTGTAGCAGCAGGTGTTTGTGACGAAATTTTGGTACAGGTTTCTTACGCGATAGGCGTTGCACAACCTACAAGCATTAATGTAAATACTTATGGAACTGCTAAAGTAAATTTAACAGATGGTGAAATTGCTAAAAAAGTAGAATCAATATTTGACATGCGCCCTTATTTTATTGAGCAACGCCTCAAACTTCGTAACCCTATTTACCAGGAAACCGCTTCTTATGGCCACATGGGACGCAAGAATGAAGTAGTTACCAAAACATTTAATTTACCTAACGGTTCTCCTAAAAGTGTAAAAGTGGAATTATTTACATGGGAAAAATTAGATTACGTGCCTAAAGTGAAGAAAGCATTTGGGATAAAATGAAACTGAACAAAATAAATTAGAGACCCTCAGCAATTGAGGGTTTTTTGTTTCCGTGAATAATCAAGTAAATTTGAAAAGTGAGACCACAACATAAAACATTAACCCAGCAGCATCGTCCTAAAAAAAATCTTTTGATCGGAGGAATTCCTTCTGTGATTGACGCCATGCAAAATGGTGAGCAATTGGAAAGGATTTATTTACAAAACACTATTTTGGGTGATGATGCAGATGAGCTAAAACGTGTCGCTTTGGAATTTGAAGTGCCCATAAATAAAGTTCCTTTTGAAAAAATAAGAAATTTTAACCTCGAAAATCCGAAAGGATGTATCGCCATAAAATCTAAGATAAAATACCAAAACCTCCAGGATGTAATTTCATTGATTGTGGAAAACGGTGAAATTCCCTTATTATTAATGCTCGATGGAATTACTGATATAAGGAATATTGGCGGTTTAGCCAGAACCGCTTACTGTTGTGGAGTTCATGCCATTGTAATTCCTGAAAAAGGAGTAGGAGCTTTGAATGAAGATGCCATCGCAACTTCTGCCGGCGCACTGGAAAATATAGCTGTTTGCAGAGTTAAAAGTTTGCATAATGCCATAGATGACATGCATCTGAATGGCATTAAAGTTTTCGCCAGCGAAACGACTGCAACTGAAAACGTGTTTGATATAAACCTGAAAGAACCTTGCGCCATCATTATGGGAAGTGAAGACAAAGGAATTCAATTTTCGCTATATAAATTATGTGACGGGAAATTTAAAATTCCTATGCAAAGGGATTTTGAATCACTAAATGTTTCTGTTGCCGCAGGAATGATTTTGTATGAAGCGATGAAGCAGAGAATTAATTAAAGTTGTGGCGAGTATTGAGTTGAACCAAGCCGTTGGCAATTGTTGAAAATGAGATATTAAACAAAAGCGTTGCGAAACTGGAAATAAAATTCCTCCTGTCTTCCGGGTTTTCTTTCATTACAAAATAGATTTAACGATTATCAAAATAATAAGAACGGGTATCGCATTATATAATATAGTATGATCCAGATGCATCCTAAACTTTTTCGTTTTTAATTGATAATAAGTAATAACAGAATACTTAAAAGTTAAGTTTGACTGATATTGCGGGATACCTTTGAAAACTTATTGTTGTTTGCTGAAGAACAGGAATTCTTTCCATTTTAAAATAGGCTGTAGTCTTTAATGCTTTCGACTTGTTCCTTCCCGCTGCAATAAACAATGGAATACTTCCTGTTTCACAAGCAATGCTTAAGCCAATTGCGAAGCCATAATGACTTTTTACAGGACTACCTCAATCCAAATTATTGGAAGCATAAATACCTGTTGCAGTAAAAATCACGACACCTCCAATAGCCAGAACCCAGGCACCTGTCTTTTGATTTTTACTTTTTTGTAAATAATATGCTTTTGTAGTATTACCTTTTGAACTTGAATCAGAAAGAACCTGGCAATATGTCTCACTGATCAACCAAAGGCTGGCAAAAAATAAAATGACCTTTTTCATAATGTATATTTTAAATTTATAAATCTCTTTAAGGAGCAAAAGCAGGAGAATCAACCTTTCCAATATTCAATTACTCTTTCATCATTGTACTTTTTAATTTGAAAAAATGACAACCCAAACCTACACAGAGAAACAAGCGGGCACTAATTGATTTTTGCAGGCGCATTGCCCGGATTGCCAATAAATATGATTTAAGGAATAGATTATTGCTAATATTAGGATATAATAAAAAAATAGCAACCATTCGATTTTTTTTTGCGAGATTTACTAAACTTAATTCGCACTTATTGAAAGTTTCCCAAAATTTATCTTTATTTTGATATGGAAAGTGCGCAACAAATTTTTTTCAAACACATTAAAAGTTTACTTCCTACTCATATTTCATTAGTGGATGAGATTGCAGATGTTCTGAATATAAGTAACGACAGTGCCTACAGAAGAATAAGAGGCGAAACGCAAATTTCCCTTGAGGAAATAAAAAAACTTTGTCAAAAATTTAAAATATCCTTGGATCAATTGCTACAGTTAAATTCCAACTCCTTTCTGTTTACAGGCACACTTACCAATAACACTGATTTTAATTATGATAAGTGGCTCGAATCATGTCTTATGGTGATAAAAAATGTAAAAACTTTTGAGCCGCATCATATGATTTACCTGGCAAAGGAGTTTCCTTTTTTTTATTATTTTCTCATTCCGGAAATTGCGGCGTTTAAATCTTTCTTTTTCATGAAATCAATATTGTTCTATGATGATTGGAAAGGAAGAAAATTTTCCGTTAATGATGACTACAGTAAATACAAAGAAATCTGGAATGAATTAGCTTCTACATTTATCAGTATTCCCGGAACGGAGATCTGGAATGCTGAAAACATTACAAGCACGATCAGGCAAATAGAATTTTATTACACCTCAGGCGTTTTCAAATCCCAGAAAGATGTAGATTGTCTTTTTGAGAAATTATTGGGACTCATTGACCACATTGAATTGCAGGCTGAGTATGGGGTAAAACTAAAATACAATCAACAACCATCATCAAACCTGAAAGAAAACTATAAAATATTTATTAATGAATTGATTATGGGAGATAATATGCAGATTTTTTTATTAGGAGATCAATATGCAACGTATTTAAATCACTCGATATTAAACTATATGACTACCACCAATGTAGAATTCAATAATTACATGAAAAGAAACATGGATATGATCGTTCAAAAATCTATTCCAATAAGTAAAGTAAATGAAAAGGAAAGAATGAAATTTTTCAACCAATTGCGGTCAAGGATTAGTATAGCAAAAGAAAAAAATTTAGTTACTTCATAAAGTTATCAATGGATAGTTTTATATCCTAATTTTAATTGATTGTGCTCAATCAATCAAAATAATTATACTAAAATGCATGAAATCAAACTTATCGAATGCCCGCGCGATGCCATGCAAGGTTGGAGAAAACTTATTACTACCGAAAAAAAAATTGAATATATCAATCAATTATTAAAAGTTGGTTTTGATACCATTGATTTTGGAAGTTTTGTTTCTCCAAAAGCGGTGCCTCAAATGGCGGATACCAAAGAAGTAATAGAACAATTATATGTAAAAGATACTAAAACAAAACTACTTGCTATCATTGCTAATGTACGTGGCGCCCGGGAAGCAGCAGGTTTTGAAAAAATTAAATACCTTGGATTTCCTTTTTCCATTTCTCCTACTTTTCAAAAGCGTAATGCCAATAGCACGATCGAAGAATCATTGGAAATAGTGAAAGAGATAAAAAACATCTGCGATAAAAATGAAAAAAAATTAGTTGTATATATTTCAATGGCATTTGGAAATCCTTATGGAGATGTTTATAATGAAGGAATTGTTTTGGAATGGATAAAAAAAATAACCGTAGAGGGAATTGGAATTATTTCTTTGGCAGATACAGTTGGACTTGCTTCCCCTTCACAGATTGTCTCACTTGTAAAGGAAACGATTGCTACCTTTCCAAATATTGAAACAGGCGTTCATCTTCATTCAACAAATCATAACTGGAAACAAAAACTTGACGCTGCTTTTGAAAATGGTTGTGTGCGTTTTGACGGTGCACTTAAAGGTTTTGGTGGCTGCCCTTTTGCTGAGGATGAATTAGTAGGAAATATGAACACTGAATTGATGATTCCGTATTTTAAACGGTTAGGTTTTTTGAAAAATCTAGATCAGGCAGAATTATTAAAAGCAAGCCAAATGGCTTCCGAAATTTTTATATAAATGGAATTCTTTTTACCTTTTCAAATACAATCTTATCCTTTTCAAATTTCCTATTATGATAAAATTCTTTTTATAGGTTCCTGCTTTTCTGAAGAGATTGGAAATAAACTGAAGGAATTAAAATTGAATGTACTTCAAAATCCTAACGGGATTTTATACGACCCATTGAGTATTTCAGATTCGTTATTTTCTTACGTTGAAAACAAACCCTTTAATGAAGAAAACCTTTTTGAATTAAATGGTTTATGGCATAGTTGGAAACATCATTCTTCCTTTTCAGGAATCAATAAAAAAGAAGTTTTCAACAAAATAAATCAATCACAAAATACCGCACATACTTTTTTAAAAGAGGCAGATGTTCTCTTCGTTACTTTAGGAACTGCATTTAATTATCAGCTTAAAAATAATAATGAAAATATAGCCAATTGTCATAAAGCACCGACAGATTATTTTGAAAAAGAATTAATATCAACGGATGAGATCATTTCTGAGATGCTTAGCGTATTAACTGCAATTGAAATATTGAATCCCGGTTTGAAAATTATATTCACCGTAAGCCCAGTAAAACATATCCGAGATGGAGTAATAGAAAACAATCGCAGCAAAGCAAGGCTGATTGAGGGCGTACATGCTATTGAAGATAAAAAGCAAAATGTTTTTTATTTTCCTTCGTATGAATTGGTGAATGATATTTTGCGTGATTATCGTTTTTATAAAAGCGACCTGGTTCATCCTAATGAAACCGCTATTAACTTTGTATTTGAGAAGTTTACTGATTCCTTTTTTGATGATTCATCCAAAAAAATCATGAAAGATGTGATGCAGGTTTTGTCTGCAGTAAATCATAAACCTCTTTTTAAGAAAAGCAAAGCACATAAAAAATTTATTACTGAACAAATACAAAATATTAAAAAGATAGAAAATAAATATCCTTTTATTAATTTTTCAAAAGAAAAGAAATATTTTGAGGAATAGAGAAGAGCAAAAAATCCAGGCTATTTGCCTGCTTACAGTTAAGTAAGTTTACTTGAAAGTAAATATTGTGTTGCCATATTTTGAGATATTGCGCTCCCGCTTTCAATTCTCAATTGCATTTGCCTCTTCTTTAAATTTTATTCCGTTCAATTCCAGTTCTTTTAAAACTGGTTCATATATTTCCGGAATCACAGGAATGTGCAAACCCGTTAATTGAATTTTATTTTCTAAAATTAATTTTGTGGCAATGCCGAGAGGCAATCCAACTGTTTTTGCCATAGCTGTATGGAGCGGGTCTTCACCTTTCACGATCAGGCAACTCTTTGTTTTTTTATTTTTATTACCAATTGCATATTCAATTTCATGCAACATAACGATCATGTCTTTGTCGCCAGGTTTCATTACTAAATTTTTCTCTAAAAGATATTGCAGTAATGTGGCTGAATCTGAGATTCCAACAGGGATTTTTTCGGATTCCTGCAGTCCGAGATAATTTATTTGTTCTAAAAAATCATGATTAAAAAACTCATTTTCTGAAATCAATTTTTCCCGTTTTCTATTAAACCAATCCCCAAAAGTTCTGCAATCTTTTATTTCTTCATTATCATTTTTACTGGTAAGACCCAGTTTTATAATTTTATTCCATCCATTGCAAAAAGAAGGGTAACGTAAAGTGGTTCGGATAAAAGTTTTTGCATCATGTAGTTGATAAGTATCAATGTAGCTAAGAGAATCCCTGTTAGCATACCAGGCTAATATTCCAAGTCCGGGGAAATCAATCATATTATTTTCGTCATTGAATATTTCTGAATAAGGAATTTTTATTATCTTTTCGTCATTAAGGAAGATAGCGCCCTCGCTTCCTGCCATTACTACGTTTGCGGGATTCCAGGTTATTTTATAATGCCATGGATTATCATCACTTTCAGGGGCAATTAACCCACCACAATGGGATTTGAATGAAGTAATTTTTCCGTGTTGTTTTTTTATATCATGGATCATTTTCATAGCACTCATATGGTCAATGCCCGGATCCAAACCCATTTCGCCCAAAAAAAGTAATCCTTTCTTTTCAATTTCAGGTTTGAGAGTTTTTATTTTTTCATCAATATAAGAAGCAGTTAAAAGATTTTTTGAAAAAGCAACACAATCTTTTGCCACTAAAAAATGCAAACTGGGGGGAAGCATTGAGATAACAATATCTGCTTTTGAGACAAATTGATGTCTTTTTTCTTCATTACTAACATCAAATGAAATGGCTTCTGCGGATGAAAAGATTTTTGTTTTTGCCTGAGCTAAAGAAACATCAGAATCACAAACCAGCAATTTCCATTTATTTTCATCACTACATCTTCCGAGGTAATCAATAAGGTACGTAGCAGATTTCCCTGCACCAAATAATAAGATTGTCTTCATCATGCGAAAATACTGAAGTATCAGGAAGCAGTTAAACGATGGATCTAACGTTTGTAACAAAAATTCATTTTGCAACTTCCATCTTCACCTTTTTATTTTTGATCTTCTCATTTTTTATCAGGTAAATTACATGATTCATTTTCACTTTGCGAATGGCCACAAACGAGAAAAAATCTTTTACATCTATCAGGCCAATATCTTCTTTTTTTAACTGGCCTTTATTGGTTAAGAATCCTACAATGTCCACTTTATTCACTTTATCTTTTTTCCCGGCAGCAATGAAAAGGGTAGCCCACTTTGGTTTTTCAGGGAGCATCTCTTCTTCAGGTAATATTATTTTTTCTACATCCCCACTGATGTAACCGGGTAGCTTTTCTTCTTCATTTAATATAAGAATAGAGGTACCGCTGGCTTCCATTCTCGCAGTGCGTCCATTGCGATGAGTAAAAGCATCTTCGGTATGGGGCAAATGATAATGAATGATATAACGGATATTGGCAATGTCAAGTCCACGCGATGCAAGATCTGTAGTTACCAACACGTTGGTAGTACCGTTTCTGAATTTAGATAAGGCGCTGTCTCTCTGTTGCTGTTCCATCCCACCATGATAAAATTCATTATAAATTCCATTTTCAGAAAGAAATTTGCTTACGCGTTCCACCGCTTCCCGGTGATTGCAAAACACAATAGCAGAACGGTTTCCAAGGTAGCAAATCAGTTTGAAAAGTGTTTCCAGTTTATCTTTTTCAGGAGAAAAAACAGATTTTATACTAAGTCGCTCTGTATCCTCTTCCGGTTTTAAAAAATGAATTCTTTCGGGATTTTTTAAAGCAATAAAGCCAGGTATTTCTACGGCATCTGTTGCGGAGGTGAGAATCTTTTCCTGAACATTTTTAAGAGACTCAATTATGAATTTCATCTCTTCTAAAAAACCTAATTCCAATGATTTGTCAAATTCATCCAAAACTAAAGTCTTGATAGAATCTGTTGTAATATTTCCCCTGCGGATGTGATCGCACAATCTTCCGGGCGTGCCCGCAATCACTGCTGGTGGCTGCACGAGGCTATTTTCTTCTATTTCTCTTTTATGGCCGCCATAAGTAGAAGTTATTTTATTCCCCGTCCCCATTAATTTAAAAACCTGTTCTATCTGCATCGCCAGTTCGCGTGATGGAACCACAATAAGGGCCTGGGTATTCTGATTCCCTTTTTCCTGATTTTCGAGTATGCATAACAGAAAGGCTAGTGTTTTTCCGGAGCCGGCAGCGGAAAGCAAAACAAAATCTTCATGTTTTTCATTGGCTTTCAAAGCCGCTTCCTGCATTGGATTCAAAGCATCTATCTTTAAATTGTTCAATATATTTTCCAGAGAATAATTATTTGATTTCATGAGTGCAAAAGTAAGGAAAACGTTACCGGCTGGCTAGCTCCATTTACTAATGGCCTTAATCGCTAAGTATGCAATAGTAATATTTGGGTATAATCGAAAAGGAAATGAAACACCATGAGCGCGTAGATATTTTTGTATTTGTAATAATAGATTGCGAAGACTAATCCTATTATAAAAGGGCCAACGATTTCCTGAACTGTTCCATAGAAAGAATGAGCAAGTGAAAAAAAGAAAGCTGATATAATAATGCCTGATACCGGGCTATTAAATACGAGTTCGATCCTTGTTTGAATATAGCCGCGAAAAATGATTTCTTCTGTTACTCCTGCCGTAATACATGTGAATAACAATAAAAGAGGATGTGCTTTTAAAATACTTAGCATGTTTTTTAAAGTGGGCGCCTGTTGATTTGTTGCATATCCCAGAGATTTTATGGCGAACATTACTAAAGAACTTATAACAATTATCGCTATAGTAATGGTTGCGATTGATAGAATATAAAACCCAATTCCATGCCGGGAAGGTTTCTTTAAAAGTAAGCTTTGTTTCTCGGCGAAATGTGCGTACAAAAAAAGAAAAATAGTCATCCCCCAAAAAATAAACCTGGAATATAAAAGATACTTTTCTGTAAATACGATCGAAGTTCCTGTAGGGATAAATCCCAGAAATTGAGCAATATATTTGTAAAAAAGTACAATTAATATTATTACTAACCCGATTATCATTACATATTTCTTCTTCATTTTTCTTAGCCTTTATTGCTTAATGGAATTTTTAAATAGAAACCAAAAGTAGAAATTTTTATATTCACGTTTTACTGCTAATTGAATTTGGTGAATTTCAAATTGGCGCAGCTATTTTGGTCATTGAACACTAACAGTGACCTAGTCGTGGTCCGATCAGCAGTACTTCCTATCCATAAATTAACCTTATGCGCCCTCCGTTACTTATTTTCCATAATCCTATCTTTGACGTATGCAAAAGAATTACTCTCAATTAATTATAGGGATCATCCTTGGTTTGGTTGTAGGCTTGTTTATTGGCAAACAGATATTTCAAACAAAATATTCACCCAATATCAATACAGCAACCAACAACTCTTCCACTTCAAAAAGCGCTAACACACAGAATGAAAATCAGGGAATTAATAATTCAAATGATCATAATAATTCAGAAATTCCACAAAAAGTTTATGAAGTATTAAATTATATAAGGGCCAATCATCATGCAATGCCGGGATATGTGGGAGGCAGGGTATTTTCAAACAGGGAAAAAATAGTACCCCAGTTCGATGATAACGGTAATCCGGTTACTTACCAGGAATGGGATGTAAACCCGAAGGTAGAGGGACAAAACCGGGGAACCGAACGCATTCTTACCGGTAGTGATGGAAGGGCCTGGTACACCGATGACCATTATCAATCTTTTAAAGAAATCAAATAATTATGAATGCACCATTGCATGTTTCGTCATCTTATTTTGTAGAAAATAATACCAGGTATGCTTTTATAGACGGCAATCTTTGTGAATCTATTGAAGAGTGCTATACAACTTTGAAACAACAGCTTTCGCTGCCCGGTTATTTTGGAAACAATCTCGATGCGTTGGAAGAAGTGCTTGATGACCTGGATTGGATACAAGAAGAAAAAATAAAGATCATCGTTTTAAATCCTTCCAAATTACTGGCAAAAAGCATCACTATAAAGGATACTTTCTTAGAATTATTAAATACCTGCGAAAACGAAAAACTGGAAATCATTTATTTGGATAAAGAAACTAATACAAAATAATCCTGAATCCCGGCAGTATCAGCCAACACACAACTTTATCCTTTGTGGCTTTAAAACATAAATCAATTACCAATGTTCTGATATAGGTCCAGGTTTATTTTTGAACTATTCTTTGTGATTTTTAATAAAAGTAAAAGGAGAATGATTTCCCCAATGATAACAATTGAAAAACATAGTGAGTGAATTGAATAATTACCGGTAAGCCAGAAATAAGCCAAAGAAGAAATACAAAAAACCGCTACAGATAAAGAAATAGCCCATTTTAATTTACCCAGTAATTGAAAAGAGTTATGAACAGATTGAGTGGAAACATCAGTATCTGGGCGGATCTTTTGAAGGAGATAAAAATTTTCAATATAATCAAAAATCAATGGAATCAATTGTATCCATGCCAGTAAAGCAAAAATATAATTACCCAAAAAATTCATTTTATGGGACAACTGCATGCACAATAAAAAAATAGTTCCGTACAATAAAGGAATAAAAAGTAAATGTAGATATAACTGTCCATTTAAGGCACGCAAAGATTTTGCAGAAAGTTCTTTTGGCAACAAAAAAATTCCTTTGATATAAGTAGCCAGTTCTAAAGGTGACGCAGGAAATTCAAGATCAATGATACTAAACTTTCTTACAAAAACATGAAGGGTATAAAAATTTTTGCTCTGCAAATGCATGATAAACCCAATAAGAGAAATTGCACCAAAACCAATGCAAAACCATATCCAGCTAATATTAATGTAAAATGGAAAATTCATGTATTTGTTGTTTTATTTTTTGCTTATACCTTCCTGCTTCTCTTCTAATTTAGCATGCATCACTACCCTCTTATTTTTGTAATCATCCCAATTAAAATCAATCAAAAACTGAGTAGCCGCCTTAGCGCCCAACACAAACATGTTGATCTTATCCTTATCACTAAGAAAAAAATTGAGCCAGTTATAATCCGACAAAGGAATTTTACCTATGCCCTTTTCAAAAAATTTATTTTTAATCAAAAAATCCTTGTCATAATAATCTCTAATGGTGTTAAATATCCTTCCGAGATAACCCATAATAGTCCAGTTAATTGCATTCGTGGATTTATCTTGCGGCTTACTGTCATCAAGGTCTATACCAAAAGAAGGCAACCGCGGTACAACAACATTTGGATTGTAAAAAATATTGATTGGGAAATTGGAAAGTATGCCGCCATCCACAAAACGCGCTTGTTTCGGGGGATTGGGATCATTCAAAGTATCTATCCATGCTTTCTTCACTTCGGGTGAAGTATTCGGAATATTATTAATAAAATAAGATTCAAAAAATATGGGAATTGCCATTGAAGCCCTGATAAATCCTGCAGGTTGAAGCGTGTCAATATCCGCTTCATTTCTGAAAAGATGGCACATGGCAGGAAACTGGATTTTGTTTTCCGTTACCAATTCCGAGGCAATAAAGGTAACATCGCCCATAAGCGTATCAAGGCTTTCAGGGTTCCCCGGCCTTAAATATAATTTGGGAAGTGTGGATGCTTTCCTGTTAAGATCAGAAACTTTTACAACCCCGTTTGAAATAAGAAGTTTTTTGATCCAGTCATAAAAATAGTTGCCAGGGTTAATTCCAAATCCTGCATTTTTTAGTCTTTTCAAAAGCCTTATTATATAAAAAATTAGTGCTCCTGATACTAAAAAATACAATCCAGTAAGCACAAATGAAATTTTAGTAACAATAGAAAGCAATGGAATCTTATTTTGCAATCCTAAGAATATAAAATCAATCATCAAACAGGAAACCGCAATAATAAAGATTGCTGTTAACCACCTCGAAACTTTTACAGAAAAATCTTCATTGGTTATTAATTTTTTTATGACCCACCTTGCGGTTGGATAGCCATCTACCAGGCCAAAAAAATTCAAATTGCAAATAGCATTTAAAATGTCAAGAGATTTAGCATCTTTTTTTTCGCCAATTACCGTCATTAATGCAGTATTAATAGCGCCGGCACTGGTACCAGCCAAACGCACAAAACGAATTCCCATTTTTTCCAAAATATAAGTGTAACCAACCAAAGCTACGCCCAGCACTCCCCCACCCTTTTGTACCAAATTTACATATTGATTACCGGCATCATCATACACATCAGAAACTATAAAGGGACGCCCACTTTTGGAAAATGCAGCATCTAATTGACTGATACAATTGAGTACTTCAGGATGGTTGGTAAAATCTTCAGTAGTGATACCTTGTTGCGCCAATGTACCGGTAGTTGGGGAGGACATACTGGTTTTATTTTAGATAATATGACGAAATACCAAAATGGTTATCAAAACCATTTCATCACAATTTTCAATCAGGAAAGTTCTTCTATTATAAAAACGGTTTTGGTAAAAATAAGTTACCTGGAATTAATATAGCTATCAAGATGATCTATAGTTGCCTGTTGCACTATAATGGTTTCTTTTACCACATCACTTATGGAAATAATGCCCGAAAGTTTTTTGTCGTCAAACACAGGCAGGTAACGGATATTTGTTTGGGACATCAGTTCCATACAATGTTCTACGGTATCAGCAGGCTTCAGGGGCGGAAATTCTGTCGTCATTATCTCGCTTACTTTTGTATCGGTAGAATTTTTACCTTTTAAGATCACTTTACGCGAATAATCTCTTTCTGTAATGATTCCCATAAATTTACCATCGTGCATCACCACCACAGAGCCGATATTATTTTCAGCCATTACTTTTAAGGCCTCAAGCACTGAGGTATCCGGCGTTACGGAGATTGCGTTATTACCTTTCCTTGAAAGGATGTTGCTGATTTTATTCATAGCTGAAAATTTAAAATGGTAATTTACGAAAAGAATTTGAAATTAACAGATTGAAATTAAAATGTGAAATAATCGTGGAAATCTTTGCCAGGTGAATTTTGAAGAAATTATACAGAAAATTTCATTGTGTTATATTTGCTCAATGAATTTCAACGAGAAGCAAACGGTTCATATAGCCATCCTCGATCTGTACGAAGGGCACGAAAACCAGGGTATGCGGGGAATCAGGGAAATACTGAATCAATATGGCGAAATGAATCATCTTAATATTCTATCAAAGGAATTTGATGTTCGTCTTAAAAATGAATTGCCGGATACTTCTTACGATATATATATAAGTACAGGTGGACCGGGAAATCCTGTAGAAAGTGAAGGATTGAAATGGGATACACTCTATTTTAAATGGCTATCAAAAATGGAAAAATGGAATAATGATCCTGATAACATTCAGAAGAAATTCATCTTTTTTATTTGCCATTCATTTCAACTTGCCTGTCGGCATTTTAAAATTGCACAGCTCACCAAACGCAAATCAACCGCCTTTGGCGTATTCCCTGTTCATCTTTTAGAAGACGGGAAAAGTGAACCGGTTTTTGAAGGGATGACTGATCCTTTTTACGCTGTTGACAGCCGCGATTACCAGGTAGTGCAGCCCGACCGTAACCGGCTGAAGGAATTGGGCGCAAAAATCCTCTGTATAGAAAAAGAAAGGCCCCATGTCCCTTATGAAAGAGCATTGATGGGTGTTCGTTTTACTGATCATTTTATTGGAACTCAATTTCATCCTGAAGCTGATGCCATTGGTATGACGATACATTTAAAAACCGAGAAAAGAAAGAACACTGTAATCGAGAATTACGGCATTGCTAAGTGGGAATCTATGATCGAGCGATTAAATGATCCTGATAAAATATTATGGACACACGATCATATACTTCCTAATTTTTTGAATATTGCAATGAATCAATTGACTGTGGAGATTGTCGGTTAATAATGATCAATAGA
Organism: Hanamia sp.; assembly: GCA_035532615.1. Lineage (GTDB taxonomy): Bacteria > Bacteroidota > Bacteroidia > Chitinophagales > Chitinophagaceae > Ginsengibacter. Next base: position 167 of record DATKQQ010000337.1, on the reverse strand, counting down.
GAATGGAGAATAATTTTTAATTTTCATCCCGATAGCTATCGCATTCGCGTCAAGTTAAGGGTTATCCACATGTGTGGATAAATCAATGTGGTATTGATTTAAAAAGAAAAAGCAACTTGTAGTTCTAAATACATTTTACAATGTCTACAAATTGCAATTTCAGCCAC
>DATKQQ010000336.1:0-88022 GCA_035532615.1 Hanamia sp. | reverse complement strand
AAATTATAATATATATACGTACTTCAAAAGTAACTTCTAAAACTAAAAAAGCCGGATAACCAATAGCTATCCGGCTTTCAAGGCATTGCCTGTCAAAAAAATTATATCAATTACGTATCTTTATTCCCGTGAATATCTGTGTTGAATATTGAATAAAGCACAACCAATCTAATTCTTATTCCAAAAAGTTATCAAAGTTATTTAAGAAGAAAACTACTTTGTTGCAATCTGAAGCTTATCTGGGTAAACCAACGGATTTCAAAAACGTAAGAGTTTCATTGGTGAATAACTATTCTCTTTTTTATAAAGTTGATCAAGATGTGATCATTATTGTGGGAATTTGGGACAATAGAAGAAATCCGGAAGACTTTTGTAAAAATCTGGAACTCTGATTTAGTTGAGTGGTTTGCTTTACAACACCACATTCTGCACCAATTCACTTTTCCCCGGATAGTCAGTATTAAAATGTAATCCCCTGCTTTCGCGCCTGAATTGAGCACTTTTTACAATTAAATATCCAACCGTAATCAAATTTCTTAATTCACAAAGTTGTGGAGAAACTGATGCAGTCTTATAAAATTCTTCTGTTTCCAAATGGAGTAAATCCAGTCTTTTCATAGCTCTTTCAAGCCTTACATTGGTTCTTACAATTCCAACATAATCGGTCATAAGTAATTGCAATTCTTTCAGGCTTTGTGTGATTAAAATCATTTCTTTGGGTGCATTAGTTCCCTTCGCATTCCAATCAGGAATAGCTTCATTAAATTCAACAGAATTTATTTTGTTTACAGCATCCAGGTAACAGCGATGAGCAAAAACCATCGCTTCCAAAAGCGAATTGCTGGCGAGCCTGTTGGCACCATGTAACCCTGTACTGGCGCATTCTCCACAGGCATATAAATTTTTAATGGAACTTCTTCCCCATTCATCAGCTTTTATTCCGCCACAACTATAATGTGCAGCAGGCGCTACAGGAATATATTGTTGGGCAACATCAATTCCAATGGATTTACATTTCTCATAAATATTAGGAAAATGATGCAGGAATTTTTCTATATTCATTTTGGTACAATCCAAAAAAACATGTTCTGTACCATTAATTTTCATTTCGCTATCAATAGCACGGGCTACAATATCACGCGGCGCCAGGTCTTTTCTTTCATCATATTTTTCCATGAAAGCTTCTCCTTTTGCATTGCGTAAAATGCCGCCATCCCCCCGAACTGCTTCAGTGATTAAAAATGCCTGGCCACTTTTTCCTGCTTCATACAGCGCCGTTGGGTGAAATTGTATAAACTCCATGTTTTCAATCCTTCCCTTTGCCCTGTAAGTCATGGCCACACCATCTCCTGTTGCTATGGAAGGATTGGTAGTAGTGCGATAAACCTGTCCGTTTCCACCAGTTGCAAGCAAAGTAATTTTAGAAATAATTTTTTCAATTTTATTTTTCTTAAGATTGAGAACATAAACTCCAAAACATTCAATATCCGGAGTGGATTTAGTAACTAAATAGCCTAAATGATGTTGTGTAATAATATCTACCACAAAGCAATGACTTATTAAATGGATATTTGGTTTTTTTGTAATCGCAGCCAATAAAGTGTCTTCAATTTCTTTCCCCGTTACATCTTTGTGATGGAGAATACGAAATTCACTGTGGCCGCCTTCTTTGCCCAAAGCATATTCCCCGGAATGTTCTTTATCAAAATGAGCGCCCCAACTGATGATTTCTTTTATTCTTTCCACGCCTTCTTTCACTACTATCTCTACTACTTCCGGATTACATAAACCATCTCCAGCTATTAGAGTATCTTCTATATGCTTCTCAAAACTATCGTTGTCGAAGTCGGTAACACCCGCTACACCTCCCTGCGCATACTTGGTGTTTGTTTCTTCACTTACGGTTTTGGTAAGAACTGTGATAATTTTATCGGGACAATCCTGTGCCACTTTAAGCGCATATGTAAGACCCGCGATGCCGCTGCCGATTACTAAAAAGTCTGTTTTCAAATTTGAATTTTTATTTTTGTTGTAAGAAAATTAAATAAATATTTATCAAAAAAACAATCTCCTAATTTTGGTATTATTAGGAGATTTTAGGAGTTGTGAATGTTCTGATGAAAAACAAGAATTATTATTATTTGTTCGTTTGTTGCAAATTTTTAAATTGAATGTGCCAACTCAGGTTCCACCCATGCATTATTTTCTTTCAGTAAATTAATGAGTTCCTCTACAGCAGTTTCTTCAGGCACATTTCTCTTAATTACTTCTTTTCCTTTGTATAAAGTTATTTTCCCCTGGCCGCTTCCTACATAGCCGAAATCAGCATCCGCCATTTCGCCAGGACCATTTACAATACAACCCATGATGGCGATTTTTAATCCTTTTAAATGGTGCGTAACGGCTCTTACTTTTGCGGTGGTTTCCTGCAGGTCAAATAGAGTTCTGCCGCACGATGGACAACTTATGAATTCTGTTTTGGAAACCCTTGTGCGCGATGCCTGTAAAATTCCAAATGCAATAGAATTCATTAATTTATAATCCGGAATTTCGTTTTTATCCAGGTAATGATCGCTCAATAAAATACCATTTCCAAAACCGTCGATCAACAAAGCGCCAGTCTCAATTGCAAAGTGAATAAGGCTTTCATCCATGGCTTCTTTTTCGCTATCGCAAATGATAATTGCAGGATTTTTGATTTCTCTTTCATTCAGTTCAACAAACATCCTGCGGATACTTTGTACTGCATTTCTATTTTCGGTTCGTAAGCATAAAACAGAAGTGTTGTCATTTTTTATTTTTTCAAAGAATTTTTCCTCATCAAAGTCTGTATCATTTTTTGAATAGCAATTCAGCATCACAAAATTAATAGAGGATGATTTTTCAATTGAATTATCAAGATATTGATGTGCATTGAGAATGGGAAAACATTTAGATTTATCAGGAGATCCTTTCCATGAATCATAATTGAAAATGAGTTTTAAAGTTCCCGGCAATGCGAAACCCACCTGAGTCTCTCCACAAAAAATATAGTCCGCTGCCATATCGCTGATGTTCCACTTGTCGGTAGTGGCGTTGTATCTGTAACCAATACTTCTCAGATCATTTCTTGTAATAATATCTTTCTTATGAAAATCTGCTATAACAACGGGAACATGCTTGCCTCCTATATTTTGAACTTCAAAAGTATTTCGTATAATCCTGGTTGTTATATTTGGCAAAAAATTAGAAATATTTTTTATAGGAGGTGTAGATAAATCTTTTTCATCTCCTGAATCGCTGTATCTTTTTACAATGTTTTTGCAAACAGGTATTTCAAATTCAGAATCTTCTGTAAGTGAAACCCGTATGGTATCTCCAATCCCATCTTCTAATAGAGTCCCGATCCCAATCGCAGATTTTATTCGTCCATCTTCCCCGTCGCCTGCTTCAGTAACGCCAAGATGTAATGGATAACAATGACCTAATTCATTCTGCATATTTTCTATCAAAAGCCGATAAGCCTGTATCATCACTTGCGGATTACTGCTTTTCATGCTGAGTACTATGTTGTAATAATTTTCACTTTCTGCTATTCGTAAAAATTCCATAGCGCTTTCTACCATACCAATCGCTGTATCACCATAGCGGCTCATAATCCTGTCGCTCAATGAGCCGTGATTGGTTCCAATTCGCATAGCAGTTCCGTATTCTTTGCAGATTTTTAGCAAAGGAGTAAATCGGTTCCTGATCCTTTCGATTTCTTCTTCATAGTCTGCATCAGTATATTCTATTAATTCAAATTTTTTCTTATCAACGTAGTTCCCGGGATTTACTCTTACTTTTTCTACAATCCGCGCTGCAATTTCTGCAGCGTTGGGTGTAAAATGAATATCGGCAACTAAAGGTGTATTATATCCGCGTTTGTGCAATTCATTTTTTATATTTAATAAATTTTCCGCTTCTTTTTTGGAAGGCGCTGTAATACGCACCAGTTCTGCACCCGCTTCGATGCAACGAATACTTTGTTCCACAGTTCCTATAGTATCCATTGTATCTGTGGTCGTCATTGTTTGTATGCGGATGGGATTAAAATTTCCTATTAACAAATCACCCACTTTTACTTCAAGGGTTTTCAGTCTTTTATATTCTGTCAAAGATTCTGCATAGAGTTCCATGTGTTTTCAAATAATTATGAATTGCAAAAATACGAATTCATTGATTGGGGAGTCGCTTTCCTAAATCAGAATTTCAGGAAGCATCATGTAAAGATATTTAGTGTAATACCCTATAAGGTTTATTATTTTTCAAATAATTATTACATTATTCATTAATAGAAATATGCCAAAGTGTATCCGCGCTTAAATCAACATCATAGTTCTTCCATTCTACAAAGTACCCACCATTGTAAAGTGCCGAGGAAAATATATGTGGGTCATTTAAAGGCTTAAAAACTTCCTTATCAAGATAAGGTTTAATATCAGCAATCTTCTTTGTGCCATCGCTGAACACGCGCTTTAGTCGAAAATTGCTTAAGGGTTCTATATCAGTCAGTATTCTCATTTTAACGCTTCAATTTTAAATACTTTTTGGCCTTCCAACGCCAACTTCCAATTTGCCTTTAACTCATCTTTATGAATTTCTATCCAGGCCAATACCAATTTCAATTTATCTTTTGGGAAATCTCCGGCCAGGAGTTTACCATCGGGGATTTCTATTACGGCAGCGTATTGGCATACAAAACATGGATATGCGGAATATGATATTCTTTATTATCATAATAAAACATTCTGATAATAATGCCATAAAACATAGAGATTACCGGCATCAGCAATTTTTTATAAAGGTAACAATTATCAATAAACTCACTATTCACGAATTTAACTTTCAATTACCTTACCAATCTTTTTGAGGATATTGGGTGTCTATCCTTCTTTTATTTTATGAAGTTTAACCTTATAGTTCGTTTCTATTTTGCAAAATTGGTTTTAATCTTAGTAATGTATCCTTTGTAAATTTTAAATTCTTTTATTTTTTTAACTGGTAAACAAGACAAAATTGCCCTGAAAATAAATTTTTAATCAGCCATTTTTTCTTCCGGAATATTATTATCTTTGCAGCCCAAAAAATTTATTTAATGGCAAATCATTCAGCAACAAAGAAAGACGTACGTAAATCAACTTCCCGTAATGAGCGTAACCGTTACCAGGGTAAAACTACCCGTAACGCTATACGTGATTTTAAATTATTGGATACAAAAGCCGGAGCTTTGGAAACTTTGCCCAAATTATCTTCTAAAATTGATAAATTAGCTAAGAGGGGTATCATTCACAAGAACAAAGCTGCTAATTTAAAAAGTCAATTGACAAAGGGTGCGCATTCTTTGGAAAAATAATAAATTTCAATACACTTCAATAATATATTAAATAGCCCGTCGGATTAATTTTGACGGGCTATTGCATTTGATAAGACCCGGATACTTTATTTTTGTTTTGAAAAAATAACTGCTTTGGCTATTCATTTGACAAATGGAAATATATTTTTAAAACAAATAGAAATATGCGAAAAATTCTCCTCTTCCCATTAATATTATTATCTATTATGGCACATTCACAACAAACGGTTTTTGAAAGAAGTAACGGAAAAGAAACGGCTACTTATTTTGAAGCGATTAAATTTTATAAAGAACTGGCACTTCATTCTACTATGATAAAATTTGAAATCAAAGGCCCGACCGACGCCGGCTATCCTCTCAGTTTGGTATTGATAAGCACTGACAAAAATTTTGATCCTCTAACCTGGCATAAAAATCATAAAGTAGTCATTCTTATCAATAACGGTATCCATCCTGGTGAACCGGATGGGATTGATGCCAGTATGATGTTGGTGCGGGATATTGTAAATAAAAAAATAAAATTACCAAACAATGTTGCAATCGGTGTTATCCCTGTTTATAATATTGGAGGCGCCTTGAATAGAAATAGTTTTAGCCGTGTAAATCAAGACGGCCCTGCATCTTATGGGTTCAGAGGGAATGCGGAAAACCTTGATCTGAATCGTGATTTTACCAAGTGTGATTCAAAAAACGCAAGGTCATTTACTCAGATATTTCATTTTCTCAATCCGGATATTTTAGTAGATACGCACGTAAGCGATGGAGCCGATTACCAGCACACCATGACCTTGATCACTACTCAATACGATAAGCTCGGAAAACAGCTGGGGGCTTGGGTTAAAAGCACATTTGAACCAGCATTATATAAAGGAATGAAAGAAAAAAACTGGGATATGGTTCCTTATGTAAATGTGGAAGACACTGATCCATCAAAGGGATTCAGCATGTTTTATGATTCTCCAAGATATTCATCAGGTTATGCAGCGTTATTCAACACGATAAGCTTTATGCCTGAAACCCACATGCTTAAACCCTATAAGCAAAGGGTAAAATCGACTTATGATTTATTATATACTATCATACAACAGGCAAGTATAAACGCAAAAGAACTTCTCGCCAAAAGACGAGTTGCGATTGAAAATACGATACAGCAAAAAAGTTTTCCCCTAAGCTGGAAATTAGACACCACTCAATTTAGATTGATTCCTTTTGAAGGATATCAAGCAGGGTACAAAAAAAGCGAGGCCACCGGATTGCCGGTATTATTTTATGACCATACAAAACCCTATTCAAAAGAGGTAAAATATTTTGATACTTTCCAGCCAGAAAATAAAATTACCAAACCCAAAGAATATATTATTCCCCAGGGTTGGTGGGGTGTAATTGATTTACTGAAGCTAAATGATGTAAAAATAGATCGTTTAAAAAAAGACACTTTAATGGAAGTGAATGTCTATCATATCGCCAGCCTAAAATCTTATTCGCGCGCTTATGAAAAACATCACAAAAATTACGAGGTGGTAGTTACCGATAAAAAAGAGAAAATACAATTTTTAAAAGGAGATTATGTGATCGATCTCAATCAACCGGCAAACAGGTATATCATTGAAATGTTAGAGCCCACAGGTGATGACAGTTTTTTCGCGTGGAATTTCTTTGATGCGATTCTCCAGGAAAAAGAAGGATATAGTGAATATCGGTGGAATGATATTGCCGTGCAATATTTAAAAGATCATCTTGCTTTAAAAGAAAAAGTGGAAGCTAAACGGCAATCCGATAGTGCATTTGCAAAAAGCGCTTCTGCCCAGTTTGAATATATTTATAAAAATTCTCCCTGGTTTGAGCCGGAATATTTGAGATACCCGGTTTACAGAGTAGAAGAATGATTATTTTCTTTTCAAAAAATAATAAAATCCATTACCTTTGCCGCCCAAATTATATTTTTTATTCACCCGTTGTTGAAAAACAGCTAAAAACACGATTAATGCAGAATTATGAATTGATGGTGATTTTTACCCCTGTACTTTCTGAAGAGGAATATAAAGCCGCTCAGAAAAAGTTCACTTCGTTAGTTACTGAAAACGAAGGAGAGGTAGTACACGAGAATGCCTGGGGACTAAAATCACTGGCGTATGCAATCCAGAAAAAAACGACCGGTTTATACTGGGTTCTGGAATACAAGGCGCCAACCGACTTCAATGAGAAGCTTAAAACACAGCTTTTGCGCGATGAATCAGTACTTCGCCACATGTTCACTGCACTCGATAAATATGCCGTCGAGTACAATGCTAAAAGAAAAAGAGGCGTAAAAACAGGAACCGAAAAAGCGGAGGTAATCAATGCCTAAACCAAACGAGATCAAATACCTTACAGCTATAAAAGCTGAAAAGAGGCCTAAGAAATATTGCCGTTTTAAAAAGATGGGCATCAAATATATTGATTATAAGGACGGCGATTTTTTGAAAAAATTTCTGAACGAACAAGGAAAATTACTTCCCCGTCGCATTACCGGTAATTCTTTGAAGTACCAGCGTAAAGTGAGTGAAGCAATAAAAAAAGCCCGCCAAATGGCGATTCTTCCTTACGTAACAGATTTAATGAAATAAAATTTTCCACCACCCTAATCCCGATCGTAATCGGGAGAAAGTCACAAAACCCGACAATAATCGGAAAAAGATTGGGTAAAAATGCAAAAAAATGCAGGTAATATTAATAAAAGATGTAAATAATTTAGGCGGAGCTCACGAGTTGGTAAATGTAAAAAACGGTTATGGCCGTAACTATTTGATACCTCATAAATTTGCGATAGAAGCAAGCCCTTCTAATTTAAAACAATTGGAAGAACGCAAAAAGCAATTAGCTAAGAAAGAAGAAAAACTTTTAGCAGAAATTAATAGTGTTATAAGCGTTTTGCAGGAATCACCATTAAGGATTGGCGCCAAGACCGGCACGAGCGGAAAGATTTTTGGAAGTGTTACTTCTGTTCAGATAGCCAGAGCAATTCGCGAACAAAAAGGTTACGAAATTGATCGCCGTAAAATAGCAATCATTGATGAAGTAAAAGAATTAGGAAGTTATAAGGCTAAAATTGATTTTGGTAAAGGACATGAAACAGAAGTGGATTTTGAAGTAGTAGCCGAATAAATTATTTTGAAATAATATTTATAAACCCCACATTTTAGTGGGGTTTTTTTCTGGAATTTATAATAAAATTGATTCGATATTTTATCTGTTGTTGTGATATTCAATTTATAAGAAAGCGTGGAAAATCTTTCACCTTCTCACAACAAAGTTGATCCATCACCTGCTGTAATTGTCTTTTTAAAATAACGATGGTATGATCAGCACCTTCGTTGCCCAGGGCAGCTACACCGTACATAAATGTTCTTCCCAAAAATGTGAACTCTGCTCCTGAAGCAAGCGTCCTTGCTATATCAGGGCCCGAACGAAGACCGCTATCCATCATTATTTTTATTTTATCATTATACTTTACTACAATTTTTTTTAATGAATGAATGGTAGATTGACCTGCATCCAATTGTCTTCCTCCGTGATTGGAAACGATAATCCCATCAATTCCCAATTGAACACATTTTTCGACATCTATCTCGTTTACGATTCCCTTCAAAACCAATTTCCCTTTCCACATATCGCGGATAGCCGTTATTTTATCTTCATTCAATCTGCCGTTAAAAGTTTTATTCATAAACAATCCAAGATGGTGCATATTCATTCCTTTAGGCATGTAAGGTTTCATTATCTTGAAAGAAGGTTGCCCGTGGATTAATGTCCTAAGTGCCCAATTGGGTCTCCCCATAATCTGCAGCACATTATGTAGCGTCATTCTTGGAGGCATCGCCAGGCCATTTTTTATTTCTTTATTCCGATATCCAAACGTGGGCACATCACTAAGAATTACAAGAACGGGGCAATGTTCCGACGCGCGCTTGATAATCTGATCTCTCAACGTATTTTCTGCGGGATGGTACAATTGAAACCATGCCTGTCCTTCGGTAATTTCGCTGATTCTTTCAATCGTGCTTGTGCTTACGGTACTTAACGTAAATGGAATATTGTGCTTAAAAGCAGCCTTGGCAAGTATTTCAGGCGAATTGGGCCAAATCAATCCCTGCAAGCCTACCGGCGCTATACCAAAAGGTGCGTCATAAAGATGCCCAAAAAGTTCCGTCTTCATATTCGATCCGGCATGCTTTTTAAGATACTGCGGAAGAAGTTCCACCTCGCGAATTTCCGAGGTGTTTTTGTGAAGATTTATTTCTTCGTTGCAACCTCCGTCAAGATAGTCAAACGCAAATCCCGGGATTCTTTTTTTTGCTTTTGTCCTGAGATCTTCTACTGAAGGGTATCTTGGGTTATATTCTAATTTCATGATGATAGTTTTTAAAATTCCCGAATGGTAACATTGCAAACTTATTCAATAACAATAACCATATCATTATATTTTTTAGATTAATTCCATTTGACATAATACGATTTGCTTTCTTTTATGAAAGAGGATATTGGCCGGCTGAAAAATATTTTAACTCAATAATATCATGAGGTAACGCTTTTTTATTCCATGCATCGTGTATGCAAAGTGCCGCACCCACTGCTGTTGCCTGTGCCATCGAAGACGCATAGATTTCCATACCTGGAAAAACTGACGCAAGTAGATTCATGTAAATTGCATTATTACCAAAACCTCCGTCAACAAAAATTCTTTTAACATTCGTTCCCTTTAATACCAATTGAGTAGAGACGTATTGCTGTGCGATAATGCCCAGCATTAATTGATGATAGGCTTCTTCATCATTTTTAAAATTTAACAGATCCGTATCAGTAAATAAAGGTTTTTTGTCATTTTCCATTTTCTCTCGTAATTTTTTCTCTGATCTGTTTTTCTTTTGAAGTGATGAAATTATTTCAGGATTAAAATCCATTGTTCGGTACCTGGAGGGATTCTGATTAAAATGTTCTCCTATTCTTTTCACCTCTATTTCGTGTTCATTTCCTGCAAATAACCTGGAAGCTTTCACCGGTTTGGCATCGTAAGACATATAACACAGGCAATCATTTTTAAGTTCTTTTTTTGTGAGAGGCGCATGGTTAAATGGATTTAAAGAAATGCACCAGGTACCGGTAGATATTAAAATAAATGGTTCCCGGAAATTCATAAGATAGGGGATGAGAGCGGCTGAACTATCATGAAGTCCGATGCCAACCCGATAATTATTGCCTGGAAATGATACAGGAATAACCTCTGAGCAAGAAATAATTGGAGCCAGTTTTTCGGATATGCCTTCCTGTTTTACCCAATAATGATAATCTTTTTTTTGAAAATCCCAAAGATTAGTATGACAACCGACACTGGTAATATCACTGCAAACATTTCCCGAAATAAGAAAACTTAAATATTGAGGTAAATGCAATGCGTATTTTATCTCTTTAAACAAATGGGGTTTCTCATATTTGATCCTGTAAAGTTGCATTCCTGAATTTAAGCTTCCGAGAACTGGCGATGCCGTTCGAAAAGCAAATTCATCTTTACCGCCGTACAAATTATAAAATTGTTTTTTTAGCGATTCAGGATAAGGTTTTAAATAATTGTATAATGGCGCAATGGCTTGCAGTTGTTCATTTAAATACACAAAGCTGGCTCCATAGCTTGTAAAATTGATGGCCTTGATTTTAAATTCTTTTAAGTTGATTATTTCATTAAGAGAATCAAGAACAAACATTTTTAGACTTTCTAAGTTTTCACATGGAAAGCCATCTTCATCGATGGTTTCAGGAAAAACCGAAGAGCGTTCGAAAACTATTTTATAATTTTCATCAAACAAAAAAAGTTTTTTGTTGGTTTTCCCTACATCGAATATGGCAATGACATTTTTCATTCTAAGCAGTTCCATCTTTTACCCCTTTAAAATATCCGACGGATTCTGCTATGCCTGGTAAAGGATCTTTCATATCTTTTTCAAATTCAATGCTGCAATGCCCCGGATATTTTATCCTGCGCAATGCTTTTACAAATGCAGGAAAGTTAATAATACCTCTGCCGACTTCTATCGCTTCTCCGTCTTGTTCAGCCTTTGTTACATCTTTTATATGCAGATCGAAAATTCGTTTATTGTATTTTAAAACTGCTTTTGCAGGATCCACGCCTGCACGTTGAGCATGGCCAATATCCAGGCAAAGCCCCATGCGGGAATCTTTATCTTTAATTAAATCATAAGCAACCTGTGGACTGGGGTACAATTTGTCTTCCGGACCATGATTATGAATGGCCAGTTTTATATTATATGATTTTACTTTTTGTTCTATATAATCTATAAGATCATGTTCAGGCGCACCAACGATTATTGAAACACCCACATTTTTTGCATACACAAAAGCCTGATCCACGTCATCTTTTGTTTTCATATAAATAACACCTACGGCGTAAATATTAATGTCTCCTTCTTTGAATTCTTTTACTACTTCATCAATCTCATCTTTACTACTGTTAAGAGGAAGGTGAAAATCCTTTATTGACATAAAATGAACATCTACTCTTTGCATCATTTGTATTGATTGAGGAATATCAAAATTTAAAAAAGTATAACCCGCTATTCCTAACGGAAGGTCTTTTGATCTTTCGGGAGCAGCGTAATTAGACGATTTTCCCAATGTAACTAAAGGAGCCAATGATGCAGCCGTGAGGCCAAGGGTTGTGTTTCTAATAAAATTTCGTCTTGAAGCCATATTTATTTTTTTTACAATGACATCCTGTTGCCATTAATACAATTGTTAGAATGATGGATATGGTTTTTATATTCCGAATCATATTTGTTTAATCTTCGATTAATCATTATAGTTATATCTCAATCTATTTCCAAATGCTTTTTAATTTGATATATTCCAGACTTTTAATTTTTGTTTTATTATTTGAATGGATACTTATTTTATCATAAGGTTTGTTTGGAAAAAATATTTCTGTCATTACCGTTAATCCATTATCAGCAAATAATTCTACAGAACTGACATCAATTACCAGGGAAAGATTCATTTTCGGATTTTCTGTAAAACGTGGTGCAGTATGAACTTCTGCAAAATCTTTTTGAAAATCGACTTTTCCTGATTTAGTCCTGTCAATATAATATCGGTTATTGCTTTTATCATAACCAATAACTACTTGTTCCCCTATATCATTGGAAAGTATCACCGAAAAATCTTCTGTTGAATCCATGCTGAGATTCAGGCGACAAGGAAATGACACTTTTTTGATTTTTTGTGCAACATCAAAATCCTTATTGACCAAAATATTTTTGTCAATTATTGGTTTTTCTTCAATTAAACTTAATTCTTTTACCGGCTCAGAAGTTACTAAAAGTTCTTTTCCTACATGTTTTAATTTCAATTCACAAGGTATTGTCATTGCATTTCTCCACTTTATCGTCGGGACTACATTCGCATATAGCCAGTTGCTCATCCAGCCCAAAAATATTCTTCTGTCTCCGGTATTGTTCCAGGTAACACCGGCGTATTCGTCGGGTCCATAATCCAGCCATTTTATGGTTTCATTATCGGCGACGAATTTTTTTCCGTTAAATTTTCCCACAAAATATTGTGTGGCGGATCCGCCATTTGGGCCGCCAGGATTAATATTTACAATCAGTATCCAAACTTTCTTACTATTATCATTTAGTGTAAATAAATCGGGGCATTCCCACACCCCTCCATGTGCTCCGGCTTCTTCGCCAAACTCACTTTCTTTTTCCCAATTTTTTAAATCAGGAGAAGAATAAAAAGTAATTCTGTCTTTTGTGGCAAGAGTCATTATCCATTTTTTATCCGGCTCATACCACATTACTTTAGGGTCACGAAAATCAGTGATGCCAGGGTTTTTAAGAACAGGATTTTTTGAATATTTTATCCATGTTTTACCATTATCAAGGCTGTAGGCAATACTTTGATTTTGATAATTATTTGTGCCTGCTTTTGCACCTTTAGGATCGTGGTTGGTATAAATTGCTACCAATGGTATTTTCCCGTTTCTTCCAAAACCCGAAGTATTATTTTTATCTACCACGGCACTTCCCGAAAAAATATATCCCAAACTATCAGGATACAATGCTATAGGCTGTTGTTGCCAATGAATTAAATCTTTACTGGTAGCATGTCCCCAATGCATTGGCCCCCATACTGTGCCTCCGGGATAGTATTGAAAAAACAAATGATAAACCCCTTTATAATAAACCATTCCATTTGGATCATTCATCCAATGTGCTCTCGGTGAAAAATGAATCTGTGGGCGGTAAGGCTCATGGTACGTCTCCTGGGCATTTGTAATTGAAATAAATAACATGAAAAACAAAGAGAAAATTATTTTCATTTTTGATACTCTTTTAATGATATGGATGGCCACGAATTACAAAATTTTCACGAATTTATTCTTAATATTAAAGTAGAAATTCTTTTTTAAAATTGGAATTGGTTTTGAGCCTGATTAAATTTTAATAAATATTTCATTCAAAAACACAGGTTTCAATGTCTTCCATTTTATAATCCGGGCACGCACCTTTTTTTGTAGCAATAAAAGCACCCAGCCTGCTGGCAAAATCCAAAGCCTTTGCAGGATCGGCATGAGTCATTAGTTTGCCTATCAATCCTGATAAAAATGCATCCCCGCTACCCACTGTATCCACTACATTTACTTTGTATCCATTGTGCGTGAATTCCTTTCCGTTATAAAATAAAACGGCTCCTGCTCCACCACGGGTTACCACCATGTTTTGAATATGGAATTTATCCCTGATTAACTTTGCCCTGTCATTCAAATCTGTATATTTTGAAAACCATCCTGATATTAATTCCAGTTCCTCCTGGTTTAATTTGAGAAAATTGGCTTTGGATAATAATTCCTCTATAATTTCTCTGTTGAAGTGCGGTGGCCTTAGATTGATATCGAGTGCTTTTATTTTAGCACATTCCAATAACTGTAAAAGTGTATTTTTTGATTGGAGGCTTCGGGCTGCGAGACTACCAAATACAAAATATTCAGCATGGGAAACCAAATCCTGAAAATCATTTTCCCATTTGATATAGTCCCATGCGACTGGTTTTACGATATCATACACCATATCTTTATTTTCGTTTTGTTTGCCATATACCTTACCCGTTTCGTGTTGGTCATCTATCTGAAAAAAATTAGTACATATACCATAACCTGAAAAAATATCAAAAAGTTCTTTTCCTTTTTTATCATTACCAACGGATGTAATTATTGCAGGATCCAAATTCTGTTTATGTAGATGGTATGCCACATTCATTGGCGCACCACCAGGTACAGCTCCTGATGGCAATATGTCCCATAATACTTCTCCAAAACAAACTACTTTATGATTTTGTATATTTTTCATTTTAGTTTTTTTTGAGATGATAATTGAATCCCGGAAGGGAGAAGAAACAAATATTCCAGCAATCCCATTGCAAGGAAAAATAAATTTTAAAAGGTCCGTGAATTTTTTTTATTTCTCCTCCTGTAAAAATAATATCATACTTTATTTCTCCTTCGCTAAACCCCATTCCCTGTTGACCGTCTTCAGTTTCTTCATTCAATTCAAAATCTATTTTTTCAATAGTGAAAGATGTATTTTCAAACTCCATAAAAAATCATAAGGCGCCAGGAACTGTTTCATTAATTCTTCTTTAGAAAGTACATTTCCATCCGGTTCAATAAAATGATCGCCGATGTAGTAAGTGTCTTCATTTAATTTCTTGTCAAAATAATCCTTCAAAAACTGATCGGTCAAATTCTTTATATCCAATTCATGATCCGGATGGAATTCTTCATAAAGAAAATAAGTTAACATTCCTTTTACCGGAATAAATGTAGTCTCATAATCAAATAATTCTTTGGTAATAAAATGGTATTTGAACCGGTCATTTCTTTCCCTGTTAAATTCAACATTTATCCCATGGTTCTCTAATAAAATTTGCAATCTTGAAAATTCAGTTTTGAAATTTTCTTCATTTAGTTTTGAATCATCTTCAAAAGAGGGTCTGCTGAGTACATCAAAAATCTTTTTTGATTTTGAATCTGCATTCACTTTTTCAAATTCCATAATATTTTTCAGCCATTCATTTTCAATTTCAGGAGGAAGGTTTTCATTACTGCCTCCAAAGCGTGCGCCCGACTCTATCATCATTTTCATTTTCATAAAATCATTTTGCATCTTCAAATTTTCTTCAGGGTCATCGCTGAAATTTTCTTCATTGGGTAATTCGTTGTGATTACTCATAATTTATATTTGTTTGTATAACTAAATTAAGGGAAATATCTGACACAGGAGGTTTGTTCCAAAGGTCAGTATCACTTATTATATAAAGTTGCTAACTTTTGCGATATCCTAAAATCCATCCGAAGTCTGATGCCATAAGCGTCGATCGCTATTTTAAAAAACAATATTCCATTTCCTATCTTTGCCGCCGATGGCAAATACCCGAAAAAAAACAAAAAATTCTAATAGATCAAATTCTTCTAAATTGAATCCTGATAAGATGGAAAAAATAGAAGTAAAAAAATTAATCCGCGATGAGCGTTCGCATAAAATCGCAGGTATCATTTTAATTCTTATTTCTTTTTTATTATTTATTGCTTTTACTTCCTATTTATTTACCTGGCAGCAGGACCAGTCTAAAGTTTTGCAAGGCGCTAAAATTTTGTTACCGAGCCACGACCAGCCAATAGCCAATGCACTGGGTGCAGCTGGCGCTTATTTTTCCGATAAATTTTTCCGTTCTGGTTTTGGGATAGCCTCTTATTTATTTTGTATTTTTTTCTTTGTGATTGGGGTCAATTTATTTGCTCCAAAAAAGATATTTTCTGTTGGCAGAAATATCAGGTATGTTATTTCAGGACTTTTGGTGATCAGCGTTTGTGCATCATTTTTGATGCATTCGCCACATTCTGATAAAATAATTTCTTCCAGTCCGGAATTCTTTTGGGGAGGAAAAATAGGTGATATTATCAATGGATGGTTGCAGCAGGTGTTGGGTTATACTGGTACTGCAGCAGTCCTGCTTGTTGGGATATTAAGTTATATCATCTGGCGCTTTAATCCTTCTTTTAATTTTCGTACAAAAATCAGAACTGCCAATACATTTCTTTCAAACAGCAAGGATACCTTATTCTCTGATCAAAATAGGAACGGAGATTTACAATCAACTTCCAATGCTGATATTTTACCATTAGACAGAAATTACATGAAAGAGGAGAATTCTTCCAATCATGATTTTGAAATTGTAGAAAAGAATGGAAATTCAAATTCTAAAAACACTTCTTCGAAAGAAGTTAAAAAAACAATTGTCAGGGATAATGCACCTGAAAGTGGAATTGCACTGGAAGTGAAAAATGCCGAAGTTTTAAGTGATTCCGGAGAAGAATCGCCAGTTTTGATAAAACCAAAAATGCAGCAGGATCCTTATGATCCGGTTTTGGATCTTAGAAATTATAAGTATCCAACAGTTGATTTATTGGAAAATCATGGAAGTGATAAGATCATTCAGGATGTTGCTGAACTGGAGGAAAACAAAAATCAGATTATCCATACGCTCAGAAATTATGATATAGAAATTCAGAAAATTTTTGCAACTGTAGGGCCAACTGTTACTTTATATGAAATTATTCCCGCCCCGGGCGTTCGTATTTCACGAATCAAAAACCTGGAAGATGATATTGCGTTAAGCCTTTCTGCACTTGGGATTCGTATTATAGCACCTATTCCGGGAAAAGGAACTATTGGTATTGAAGTACCTAATTTTAAGAAGACCATAGTGAGTATGAAAACTTTGTTGAGCGCAGAAAAATTCCTGAATAATAATTTCACTTTGCCAATTGCAATTGGCAAAAAAATTGACAATGAAAATTTTATTGTTGATCTTACTTCTATGCCGCATTTGCTAATGGCCGGAGCTACCGGCCAGGGAAAATCTGTCGGTTTGAATGCAATTCTTGTTTCTCTTTTATATAAAAAACATCCTTCTCAATTAAAGCTTGTTTTGATAGATCCTAAGAAAGTGGAATTGAGTATTTATAAAAGTATTGAAAAACATTTCCTTGCAAAATTGCCCGGTGAAGAAGAAGCTATAATCACGGATACAAAAAAGGTAATTCATACTTTGAATGCCTTGTGCATAGAGATGGATAATCGTTATGATTTGTTGAAGGAAGCCGGAACGAGAAATATAAAAGAATACAATCAAAAATTTGTTAGCAGGAAATTAAATCCGGAAAAAGGCCACCAGTTTTTACCATTTATCGTTTTGGTAATTGATGAATTTGCAGATTTGATAATGACAGCAGGAAAAGAAGTAGAGATGCCGATTGCACGTCTGGCACAACTTGCAAGAGCGGTGGGTATTCACCTGATCATTGCTACCCAACGCCCTTCTGTAAATATTATTACCGGCACCATTAAAGCGAATTTTCCGGTTCGTATTGCATTTAAAGTGAGCAGTAAAATAGACAGTCGCACTATTCTGGATATGGGAGGTGCCGAACAGTTGATAGGTAAAGGTGATATGCTTATTAGTTATAATGGAGAACTTACAAGACTTCAGTGTGCTTTTGTAGATACGCCTGAAGTAGATAAAGTGACAGATTTTATTGGCGATCAACAAGGATATCCTGAAGCGTTTATGTTGCCGGAATATGTAGATGAAAAAGAATTTGAAAACAAAAGTTTCGATGCTAATGACCGTGATCCACTTTTTGATGACGCAGCAAAACTTATTGTTCAAAGCCAGAGTGGTAGCACTTCTTTGTTGCAACGTAGAATGAAACTGGGCTACAATCGGGCCGGACGATTAATGGATCAATTAGAAGCCGCAGGAATCGTTGGGCCTAACCAGGGAAGTAAGGTACGGGATGTTTTGGTAAAAACAGATGCAGAATTGCAGGAATATTTGAATGGAAATTAATTTAAAAAAAATGACTAAGAAAATTGTGTGAAGAAAGAAGGGTTCTTTTACAATTAAATAAAGATTAATATCCCATTTTTATGAAATTAATAATTCTCATTTCTGAATAATAGCAGATTCGATTTCATCAAACACAATACCACTATGGCTTTCATTAAAAACGCATTTACCATTTTTTATTACTAATACTTGTGGTGACTGATGGTAAACTTTAAAATAATCTGCGATCTTATCAGAAAGATCCCTGTGTTTTATCAGGTCAAGAAAATAAAAATTAATACCATCAGGGGCACTATTTTTATCAAGACGGTTTTTGGCCATGGCGCTTGTAGCACAACGGGTGCTGTGTTTAAAAATTACCTGGGGAATTGTTACAGAATCATTTATTATGTCGTCAAGTTGCTTTTCCTCTTCCAATATAATCCAGTTCATTATTTAATCTTAAGTCTTAAAAATATCAATGCAAAATACCTTGTTCCATAGGACAACCGGTCCTTCGGGTTCCACTGCATGAAGATAAAGCAATAATGAAACCTATTATTAAAAGGGATATAAATAATTTTTTCATAAATTATTATTTAATTAGGTATTAATTTGCAAAGTTAAAACTTGTTTTGGATCTTGATTAAAACGTTTTATCTATCTTTCTATTGTTAAAACAGATGATAAATTTTTAAGAAAATAATGCGTATTCATTTTATTTCTATTGGCGGAAGTGTAATGCATCAATTGGCTATTGCCTTAAAACATAAGGGCTACCAAATTAGCGGGAGTGATGATGAAATTTTTGAACCTGCCTCTTCTGCACTCAAAAATGAAGATATTTTTCCCGGGAGAATAGGATGGTTCCCTGAAAATATCAATCATGATATTGATGCCATTATTTTAGGAATGCATGCAAAACAGGATAATCCTGAACTTCGAAAAGCAATGGAACTCGGATTAAAAATATATTCTTTTCCGGAATATATTTATCATGAAAGTCTTCATAAAAAAAGAATTGCAGTGGGAGGGAGCCACGGTAAAACAACTACTACCGCAATGATTATGCATGTGCTTCAATATGCGCGGGTTGATTTTGATTATCTTGTTGGTGCCAGGCTCAATGGCTTTGTGCAAAGTGTAAAAATAACTGATTCTCCTGTCATTGTTTGTGAAGCCGATGAATATCCTGCCAGTACGATTGAGAAACGACCTAAGTTTCATTTCCTTTATCCTCACATTGCAGTCATAACGGGTATTGCATGGGATCACATTAATGTGTTTCCAACATTTGAATTTTACCTGGAACAGTTCGTGATTTTTATAAATAAGATCGAAAAAGGAGGTGTTTTGATATATAATAAAACTGACGATGTTCTAAAAAAACTGGTTGAAGAAAATTACCGTGAAGAAATCCGGTATATTCCATACAGTATTCCTGATCATAATATTGAAAATGGTATTACGGGCGTGATAATTGGTAAAGAAAGAGCCAATTTGGAAGTTTTTGGCAATCATAATCTTTTAAATTTGCAGGCGGCTTATTTTGTGTGTAAAGAACTTGGAATAAATGAGACTATTTTTGCTGAGGGAATTGCCACTTTTGGAGGAGCGGCGAAAAGACTGGAATTAATTGTAAGTAAAAATAATTGTAACATTTACAGGGATTTTGCTCATGCACCAAGCAAAGTAAAAGCAAGCATTAATGCAGTAAAGGAACAATTTCCTGAGAGAAAATTAATAGCTGTCCTGGAACTTCACACGTTCAGTAGCCTTAATGAGAAATTTATGAGTGAATATAATGGAGCGATGGAAAAAGCAGATGAAGCTATCGTTTTTTACAGTCGCCATGCGTTGGAATTAAAACGAATGAAATTTCTGGATCCTGAAAGTGTGAAACATGGATTTCAGAAGAAAAACCTTGAAGTGATAACTGAAAAGAAATTTCTTGAAGAAAAATTAAAAAACTATACTTTTAATAATACTAATTTTCTTTTTATGAGCAGTGGTAATTTTGATGGAATGGATATTTTAAATACTCTGAATATTAAATCTTAAACTTTACATCCAATATGCCTTTACAACTAGCACGACCTATCGTTTTTATTGATTTGGAAACTACCGGTATAAATATTGCTACCGATAGAATTGTAGAAATTGCAATGATTAAAATTTTACCCGATAAAACGAAACAGGTAAAGCGTAAATTAATCAATCCTCAAATACCTATACCTAAGAGCAGCAGCGACATTCATGGAATTACAGATGATAAAGTAAAAAAAGCACCCTCTTTCAAAGAAGTGGCTAATGAATTAAAACAGTTTATTGATAATTCAGATCTTTCAGGATATAATTCCAATAGGTTTGATATCCCTTTATTGATGGAAGAATTTTTAAGAGCAGGTATTGTAATAGATATGTCTAATCGCCGTATGCTGGATGTACAAACCATTTTTCATACAATGGAAAAGCGGACTTTGGAAGCTGCCTATAAATTTTATTGTGATAAGGAATTAGTAGATGCCCATTCTGCTGAAGCAGATGCATCAGCAACCTGGGAAATCCTGGAAGCGCAGTTAATGAGGTATAAAAATCTCGGAAACACCATTGATACAGTTTTGCAATTTACCGGTGAAGAAAAATATGTGGATTTTTCAAGAAGATTTGTGCTGGATAATGATGTAGAAGTTTTTAACTTTGGCAAACATAAAGGCCGCCCGGTAGCAGAAGTATTAAAAGCTGAACCACAATATTATGACTGGATGATGAGGGGAGATTTTTCTTTGCATACCAAACAAAAACTGACCGAAATTTTCAATCGTACCCTATTAAAAAAATAAACCGTTAATCCGTTTTTTTAAAATTGTAACAAATAAAAATAGTAAATTTAATTTCAAATAATATCCTTGTCTTTGGAAAAGCTTCTTATTATACCCACTTATAATGAAAGGGAAAATGTAGCTCTCTTACTTAAAACAGTTTTTGAGTTAGATCAGGATTTTCATGTTCTTATCATTGATGATGGATCTCCTGATGGAACTGCAGATATTGTAAAAAATCTTTTTGTTGACTATCCTGGTAAATTATTTTTAGAAGAACGTGAAGGAAAACTTGGATTGGGAACTGCTTACATACATGGTTTCAAATGGGCGCTGGACAAAGGTTACCGATTTATTTTTGAAATGGACTGTGATTTTTCTCATAATCCAAAAGATCTGGATAAATTATATAAAGCCTGTAAAATGGGGGGTGCTGATGTGGCAATAGGCTCCCGTTATGTAAAAGGAGGAAAGGTTGAAAACTGGCCTGCACTTAGAGTTATCATTTCCAAAGGAGCTTCTGTATATACAAGGTTATTTACTTTTATGCCTGTAAAAGATCCCACTGCTGGTTTCGTATGTTACAGAAATTATGTTTTGGAAGCGATTAATTTCGATAAAATAAGTTTTGTCGGATATGCTTTCCAGATTGAAATGAAATTTGCTACCTGGAAATTAGGATTTAAAATAAAGGAAGTGCCTATAACTTTTATTGACCGCCAGTTTGGTCTTTCAAAAATGAATAAAGGAATTGTTAAAGAAGGTATTTTTGGCGTGCTTGAGTTGAAATGGATGAGCATGTTTAAGAATTATCGCAGGAGGGTTAAAAAGTATGATAACGTTTTTCAAAACCAAAGGTTGACTACTGTAGAGCAAAATAATAGCTCAATTTGAAATATATCAAAAAAAATCCTGACTATTTCCCTTTAAACGCCGGATGAAAATGTTGTAAAGTATCTCTCAAATATTCCCTGTCGAGATGTGTGTAAATTTCCGTAGTTGTAATGCTTTCATGGCCAAGCATCTCCTGAACAGCCCTCAAATCAGCACCTCCTTCTACCAAATGTGTAGCAAAGGAATGACGAAAAGTATGTGGTGAAATAATTTTAGTGACGGATGCTTTTTTAGCCAGGTTTTTTGTGATGGTAAATATCATCACCCGGGTAAGTTTTCTTCCTCTTCGGTTTAAAAAAACAACGTCTTCATTGCCAGGAATTACAGGTGCATGTACACGAATGTTTTCAATATATATATTGATATATTTTATAGCAGAAGAACCAATGGGAACCAATCTTTCTTTATCTCCTTTGCCGATAATGCGCACATATCCCGCATCAAAATAAAGGCAAGATCGCCTTAAATTTACCAGTTCAGATACCCGAAGCCCGCAACTATAAAGAGTTTCAATGATTGCTTTGTTCCTCACTCCTTCGGGCGTACTCACATCATTAGCTTCAATAATTTTCTCTATTTCATCAAAGCTTAATACATCCGGCAAATGTTTGGCGAGTTTGGGTGCTTCCAGCAAAGAAGTAGGGTCCGTTTGCGAAATTTGTTCCTGAAAACAAAATTTATAAAAACTTCGTAATCCTGAAATGATCCTTGCCTGTGATGCCGGTGTCATTCCTAATTCATTAATCCATTGTAAAAAATTCTCAAGATGATTTAGTTCGATTTCTTTAGGATTCTTTTCCAGTTTATTCAGATATAGAAATTGAGTGAATTTTTCAATATCATGAAGATAAGCCTCCACCGAATTTTCGGATAAAGATTTTTCTAATTGCAAATAGGCTTTATATCCTTTTTTATATGCTTCCCACATTGGATACTGTTGATAAAGAATTTGATCCCGATACTTGTGCCTGCCGGCATACAGGGTAATCGGATAATTGGTTTATTGTATTTTGCGAAATTAAATTGAAATATACATTACTTTTATCTTTTAAAATAATTCTGCTCTATAAGCTTTCCTTTCATTTTTATTTCATGAAAACAATTTATCTAAAAAAATTAAAAAAGGATTTTGTTCTTAACCGGAAATCATTCCGCTCCTTTATTACCCGTACTGAGAATAATTCGCCCAAAGATCTGGACCGGGTTATGAAGAAAATTGACAAAGAGGTTTGGAGTGAAGTCAATTGTCTTAAATGCGCCAATTGTTGCAAAGTAATGAGCCCGACTTATACTTTTCAGGATATAAAAAGAATTTCTGCTCATCTGGGAATGACCCCCAAAGAGTTTAAAGAAAAATGGCTTTATCTTGATAAAAGGGGCAATGAATGGATGAATAAGTCGCAACCATGTCAATTTCTTGATTTAAAAACCAATATGTGTACCATCTATAAAGTAAGGCCGGCGGATTGTGCAGATTTCCCTCATTTTTTGAAAAAACCACAAAAAGATTATTTATACATCCACAAACAAAATATTGAGTTTTGCCCTGCAAGTATGCTGATGGTTGAGAAATTAAAAGAAACATTAAAAATCGGGATATCGTAATTTTCGTGAGGTTTCCCTTGCCGAACCTTCCTTTCTTAATGGTTAAAAAAGTACCCATTTATGATAACTTTAAAAACTTAATTTTTTTTCTTTTTATCCATTTTTATTAAATCTAAAAAAGAAATATCCAGCAATTCATAGTGAGAAGAATTGGGTATATAGAAATGCCACCATTCAGTAGAGAGTTGTATAAACCCAAATTTTTCCATAGCATTTTTCAAAATATTTCTATTTCTTAAAATGTCAGTAGAGAGGTTTGTAAAATCCGAATGTGCGGTATCGCTGAAATTATCAAAACCGGTTCCCATGGGTAATTCCTTATTTGTTTTTAAATCAATCAAAGTGAGGTCCACCGCCGCTCCACGGTTGTGCCCACTGCCTTTGGAAGGATTAGCTGCATAGCGATTATCTCTCACTTTTTCCCACATTTTTTCAGTAACGGAATATGGCCGGTAGGCATCAAAAATTTTAATAGCAAGATTTTGTTTTTTCAAATATTGAACAACTTTCTTTAATGAATCAGCCGCGGGTTTCCTGAGAAAAGTAGTATGTAATGGCGGATATAATTTTTCATGCATAAAATTATGAATGGTAGCGTATTTCAGATCTAATTGAAGTTCCGGTATTATCGTGCAGAGGTTTACCATTCGCTTGTTTGAATCAAGAGTGATTTCTTTTTGCAAAATTTTGGTATCTTTAATTACAATCAATCCATACTTATTAGGTATTTTTGATTGTGCATGAACGTAATTGAAAGTGGTGAACTGAAAAATGAAAATTACCACAGATATTTGTTGCCAATAACTGATTTTGCAAATTCTATTCATAAACTGATAAAAATATTAGTTAAAATTTAAAAGCAAACTATGCTTCGGAAAGTGAATGTAATCAAATTTTTTTCAGGTCTGTTGTTGATCTTTTGCTGGGTAGGATGTAAAAACAAAACAGTTATTAAGAAAAAGGAAATTGTGAAAATTCCTGAAAAAATGGATGACCAGGTTTCAGATAACATAAAAGCTTTTTTGCTTTTTGCCAGTGAAAATAAAGGTGTTATTAATGATTCCGTAAAACTGGCTCAATGGAAATTAGTGAATTCATTTTATGATCAAAATGATTTTAAGGGGATATGGAGCAAAGAAGAAAGATGGAGACCTGTAGCTGATTCAATGTTTGAATTTATAAAAAAAGCCAAATATTACGGACTTTATCCCGAAGATTATCATTACAGGGAATTGGAATCTTTGCGTTCAGAAATTATAAATGATTCCCTGGTACGAATGGATGCTATAACCTGGACGAAGGCCGATCTGATGCTTAGTGATGCTTTTATGGAAACACTAAGAGATTTGAAAGAAGGGAGAATGGTACCTGATAGCGTTTCTATTGTAAATAAAGAAAATTTTGTTGATTCTTTTTTTATTAAAAAGTTGGATACCGCTGTTTCTTCTAATAACGTTTCGCAAATGTTCCAAAGTGCGGAACCCGAAAATATTAATTATTTGTCCTTAAGGTATGACCTTAAAAATTTTGTTGACAGCATGGATACCACGAAATATTTGCATGTTGATTTTCCTTATACAGATACATTGGCGTTCTATAAAAATCTTCAAAAACGATTAGAAGAATCTGGTTATGGAAATGCTGAAGATTCGCTCATGGATCCAACAATGTTGAGCAAAGAAGTAAAAAAATACCAGTCAGAAAATAATCTTCAAGCTGATGGAAAGCCGGGTGAAGAGACTATATTTTCCCTGAACGACAATGATAATGAAAAATTCAGAAGGGTTGCGATTACACTTGACCGTTACAAACAACTTCCTGAAATGCCGGAAAGTTACGTTTGG
This sequence comes from Hanamia sp., assembly GCA_035532615.1. GTDB lineage: Bacteria > Bacteroidota > Bacteroidia > Chitinophagales > Chitinophagaceae > Ginsengibacter. The sequence goes on along the minus strand of DATKQQ010000336.1, from coordinate 62,544 downwards.
GTAAATATTCCGGGGTTTTATCTTCAATTGCGGGATCATGACACCGTTGTTTTTCAATCGAAAGTAATTGTGGGAAAACCAACCACACAAACTCCGACCTTGCACTCTGAGATTTCAAATATGGTCATTTTTCCCAATTGGACCATTCCCGAAAGTATTATCAAAAAAGAATTTTTGCCTCAATTAAAGAAAGATCCCGGTTACCTTATAAAAAAGGGATTCAGTCTTGTTGACTACAAAGGGGACGAAGTGAATCCTTATACTGTTGACTGGTCGAAATATAAAAAAGGAATTCCCTGGAAAATAGTACAGGGGAGTGGTGATGATAATGCACTGGGGATTTTTAAATTTAATTTCTATAATCCTTATAGTGTTTATTTGCACGATACCAATCAGCGATATTTGTTTGCCAATTCCGACAGGGCTTTAAGCCATGGTTGTGTAAGAGTGCAGAAATGGGAGTCTCTCGCATTTTATATTGCCACGCAAGACAGCCTGGCAACCAAGAGAGGACATCCTTCCTATAATATAGATTCATTAAAAAAATGGATAGCCAGCCAAAGCAGGAAAACGGTTATGATAAAGAAAAGATTACCTCTTTTTATTGAATACTTTACGTGCATTGCCAAAAATGATAAAATTATTTTCTACGATGATATTTATAACGAAGATGGAGCCTTAGGCGAGAAATATTTTCCCAATAAATAATGAGTATTTTACATTGATTTTATATTAATACTTTTCTTTCTTGATTGAAATTGTACTTTTCTCTCTACATTCCCCTTTTTGTTTAGCTTTGGATGAAGAAGAATAATTGTATTATCATGAATTTTAAGTTACAGGGAAACATAGTTGCTATAGAATCTAAAGAAATATTTTTTGGGGAAATACATATAAAAAATGGAATAATAAAATCCATTAAAAAAATTAGAGGTATTCAAAAGGATTTTCCATTTATTCTACCCGGTTTTATTGATGCTCATGTGCATATTGAAAGTTCCATGCTGATACCATCAGAGTTTGCAAAACTGGCAGTTGTTCATGGCACGGTTGCCACTATAAGCGATCCGCACGAAATTGCTAATGTATGCGGAATAGAAGGTGTGGAGTTTATGATCGCCAATGGGAAAACGGTTCCATTCAAGTTTCATTTCGGTGCGCCAAGTTGTGTGCCTGCAACAGTTTTTGAAACTGCAGGCGCAGTGCTTGATGCAAATGCAGTAGAACAACTTTTAGCAAAGAATGAGATACATTATCTGAGTGAAATGATGAATTTTCCGGGCGTGCTAAATCACGATGAAGAAGTATTTGCAAAAATTATTTCAGCTAAAAAATATAATAAGCCTGTAGATGGGCATGCTCCCGGTTTGCGAGGGGAGGAAGCAAGAAAATACATTGAAGCAGGTATCAGTACAGATCATGAATGTTTTACTGCAGAAGAAGCGCTTGATAAATTAAAGTATGGAATGAAAATTCTCATTCGCGAAGGAAGCGCTGCCAGGAATTTTGAAGCATTGATTGGTTTATTGAATGATCATGAAAATGAAATGATGTTTTGTAGTGACGACAAACATCCTGATAGTCTTGTAAAAGGACACATTAATGAATTGTGCAAAAGGGCAGTTGCAAAAGGAATAGATGTGTTTAAAGTTTTAAAAGCAGCCTGCATAAATCCAGTGTATCATTATAAAATGAATGTAGGATTATTGAAAACCGGTGATCCTGCCGATTTTATTATGATTGAGGATCTAAAGGATTTTAAAGTAAAAGCAACATATATTAATGGAGAATTGGTTGCTGAAAATGGAGTTACAAAAATTAATACACACCCATCTCCGGTTATCAATAATTTTAATTGCTCAGGGAAAAGGGCAGAAGATTTTAAAATAAAAATTTCTGATTTCCAGGGGGAAATTATTGAAGCGATAGATGGGCAATTAATTACCAATAAAGTTTCACTAATTCCAAAAAAAGATAACGGATTCTATATAAGCGGTATAGAAAATGATATTTTAAAAATAGTAGTTGTAAATCGTTATAATGATGCGCCAATCGCAAAAGCGTTTATCAAAAATTTCGGTTTGCAAAAAGGAGCCATAGCCTCTTCCGTTGCACATGACAGCCATAATATTATTGCAGTTGGGGTTGATGATGAAAGTATTTGCGATGCCGTGAATATGATTATCCAATCGAAGGGTGGTGTGAGCGTTGCCAATTATAAAAATCCGGAATTAAATAAAATTTTACCATTGCCTGTTGCAGGATTAATGAGTAATGAAGATGGTTATGAAGTTGCTGAAATGTACACATATATCGATACTAAAGCTAAAGAACTTTGCTCAAAATTATCTGCACCATTTATGACTTTATCTTTTATGGCTTTACTCGTGATTCCGCATTTGAAATTGAGTGACAAAGGTTTATTTGACGGAGATGCTTTTAAGTTAATTAGTGAGTTAACGATTGACCACCGATTCCATCCCGCCTAAATTTGTATCTTTGTCAATTAATTAAAAATAATGAGCAGGAAAGGAAAAGTTTTGATGGCGATGAGCGGCGGAATAGATAGTACCGTAGCGGCTTTAATGCTTCATAAAGAGGGTTATGAAGTAGTGGGGATTACTATGAAAACATGGGATTACGCTTCCAGTGGCGGCAATACTAATAAACAAACCGGTTGTTGCAATATAGATAGTTTTAATGATGCAAGAATGGCGGCCGTACAGCATGGTTTCCCACATTTTATTTTAGATATCCGCGAAGAATTTGGTGATTTTGTGGTAAATAATTTTGTGGATGAATATATCGCGGGTCGAACTCCTAATCCCTGTGTCTTGTGCAATACACATATTAAATGGAGGGCACTTTCAAAAAGGGCTGATGCGCTTGATTGCGATTTTATTGCAACAGGTCATTACGCCCAAATTCATCAGCACAGTAACGGAAGATATTTTGTAAGAAAAGGGATTGACGAAACCAAAGATCAAAGCTATGTGCTCTGGGGATTGCAGCAAGATCTTTTGAGCCGTACTATTTTACCCTTAGGCAAGTATCGCAAAACTCTAATAAGGCAGATGGCGATTGACTTTGGTTATCCTGAACTGGCAAAGAAAAATGAAAGCTATGAAATTTGTTTTGTTCCTGACAATGATTATCGTGGCTTTTTAAAAAGAAAAGTAAATGGTCTTGAAGATAGAGTTTCCGGAGGTTTTTTTGTGGATAAAAACGGAAAGATTTTAGGACCTCACAAAGGATATCCTTTTTACACTGTAGGACAGAGGAAAGGACTGGATATTGCTCTGGGAAAACCTGCATTTGTAACTAAAATTATTCCCGAAACCAACACGATTGTGCTCGGTGATGAAGAAGATTTGATGGGAAGTGAAATGACTGTAAAAGGAATCAATTGGATAAAATATGATGACATTTCAGATGGAATGGAAGCCACTACAAAAATCAGGTATAAAGATAAAGGAACTCTTAGTAATCTTTTTACATACGAAAATGGTGTAAAAGTCCGTTTTTATGAAAATGTAAAAGGAATTGCTCCCGGCCAAAGTGCTGTATTTTATGAAGGCGATGATGTGATTGGCGGAGGGATTATCCAAAGGAATTAAATTCTTATATATCATCAATGATTTCATTGCACCCATGAACTATCCCTTTGTAAAACATTTTAATCCTTCTATATGAGAAAATATTTCATAGGTTCAATTGTGATTATTTTGGCGCTTGCATCTTGCAAGAAAGAAGATTCAAATTTTACTTCAGATTCTATAAATGATTATTTTCCTTTGCAGGTTGGCAAGTATATTACCTATGATTTGGACTCCACTGTTATAGTTAACTTCGGTCAGGGTTCTATGCCATTTGTAGTAAATCATTACCAGGCGATGGATGTAGTGGATGCGCAAATTACTGACAATCTTGGAAGGCCTGCATTTCGTATCATACGATATCTGCGTACAGATTCCACCCAGCCCTGGGCACCCAATAATGTATTTATGGCGGTCTCTACAAGAAATTCATTGGAATATGTTGAAAATAATTTGCGGTTTCTAAAATTAATGGTACCAATAGTAAACGGTTTTAGCTGGCCAGGGAATTCTTATATTGATACTTATGATAACGATTTAGGTGTAACCTATTTGAGCGGATGGAATTATACATACGATTGTGTAGGAATGCCTCTTACTATTAATTCAATAAATATTGACAGTACTATTACCGTTGATGAAAGTAATGAATTTTTAGGTCAGGATCCTTCTCTGCCAAGTACACAGTATGCCGAAGAAACCTATTCTATTGAGAAATATGGTAAAGGAATTGGTTTAATTTATCGTAATTTTTTGCATTGGGAATACCAGGGGTCACAATCTATAAGTCCTGGATATACCGGGTATGGAATTACATTGAGTATTATAGATCATAATTGATTGCTTTTGCTAAATTTTTGTAGAAATTATATAATGCCTTTTAATAAGAAATGATCTTCTATTTTATGAGAAAAAGTTATTTATTAATTTCATTGCTCCTTTTTTTTTCTCTAAATAGTTTGGCCCAGTTTACCCGGTACATTGTGAGATTTAAAGATAAGATTGGGACGCCATTCTCCATAAATGATCCTTCTCAATTTTTATCGGCAAGAGCTATTGCAAGAAGAGTCAGGCAGCACATTGCTATTGATGAAACTGATTTGCCTGTAACACCTCGTTATATTGACAGTGTTCGTCTGTCAGGAAATGTACAAATTTTGGACGAATCAAAATGGTTGAACCAGGTTTGTATTGCCACTACTGATTCTGCAGCTTTGGAGAAGATCAATAGTTTTCCATTTGTAATAACTACCCAGCCATTAAAACGGATAGCCAATACTCAAAAAATTCCAGGAAATGAATCCGAAGAGAGAACCTCAAGAAATAAGTTTACTGAGCCAATAAATAATATTAAGAACGTTGAATCTCCGGAAGGAATTACAGAAAACCATTATTCTTATGGAGATTCTTATGCTCAGATCCATATTCATAATGGCGAATACCTTCATAATAAAGGGTTTCATGGCGAAGGGATGTTGATAGCAATACTTGATGCGGGGTTCTATCATTATCTTAGTTTGCCTGCTTTTGATAGCGTAAATATCAATCACCAGGTATTAGATACTTATAATTTTGTTGATGATGATTCGAGTGTTAATGAAGATTATTTCCATGGCATGATGGTTTTTTCCATTATTGCCGGAAATATTCCCGGACAATTGGTTGGCAGTTGCCCGAATGCCCATTTTTTATTGTATGTTTCTGAAGATGTTACATCCGAATCACCCGTTGAAGAACAATATTGGGCTGCTGCTGCAGAAAGAGCTGATAGTGCCGGTGCTGATGTAATTACTACTTCTCTCGGATACGACTTATTTGATAATCCCGTTTTTGATTATACATATGCTGATATGAACGGAAAAACTACTTTAATAGCTAAAGAAGCAACGATGGCAGCAAGAAAAGGAATAATTGTATTGGCTGCTGCTGGAAATGAAGGAGATAATTCCTGGCATTTTATTACAACACCTGCTGATGCAGATAGCATCATAAGTGTGGGCGCAGTAAATGATTCCGGTATAGTAGCTCCTTTCAGCAGCTACGGCCCTTCAAGCGATGGGAGAGTAGAGCCGGTAGCAGCTTCTGTGGGTGAAGGGACCTTTGTGTCATCTACTACAGGGCCGATAACCTCAGGCAATGGAACATCATTTTCCACACCCAATCTGGCTGGTTTGGTTACCTGCCTTTGGCAGGCATTCCCTGATTTAACCAATATGCAAATCATAAATGAAGTAGAAAAGAGCAGTAGTATTTACAATGACCCCAATAACCGGATTGGTTACGGCATTCCCGATTTTGAGAAAGCCTACGATGATTTGAATCAACAGCGTATTTTACAAAATGCCGATAGTATTTTAGGAAATCAGAGTATTAAAATTTATCCCAATCCTTTTACTGATAATTTTACAGTTTTGATAAAACCCGAACATACTTCTACAGGAACTTTCAGATTGTATAATGCTGTTGGGCAGTTATTTTTTTCCCGACAAATCTCATTACAGGAAGGTATAACGCAGGTTATTAATTTTAATGAAATGCAGCCATTGCAAAAAGGGATGTATATTCTTCGGTATAGCGATGGAATAAGTAAACAGAGTTTTAAATTGGAAGAGCAATAGGAAAAATTGAATGTCTCATTAACTTTAGCAACGAATGAAATAGATATTATATGGATGCCTGAAACAACGCTATAAATAAAGTATCCGCCTGAATTTCATAACCTTTAAAGTATTGACTTTTTATTAAAACAAGATTTAGATTTTTTTGAATGAAATTGACATTTTCTTCATTTTCCTTTTTAAATACCGAACAGGTTATATAAAGTAAATAGCCATCTTTTATTAAATATTTTGCAACATTGGAAACTATTTTCTTTTGTAAAATGGAATAAGTTTCAATACTTTTTTCAGAAAAATAATTTAATTTTTCCGGTGTACGGGACCATGTGCCTGAGCCGGAACAGGGAACATCGGCGATGATGAGATTGAAGGGTAATTTTCGCTGAATCTCCTCCAGGGGAGTGGAAACAGAAAGATCGGCAACAAAAGAATGATAGCTTGTAATACCTGCTTTTGTGAAACGTTTTTTCAGATTTTCAAGAATATTTTTACGCGTATCACTTACCGATATATCTATATTTTTAAAAAGATCATAAGCAAGAATTGATTTCCCGCCGCTTGCAGCGCAACAATCCCATGTAGAAATGCTTAATGTGGGATATGTGATGTATGATTTTAAAAGATCTCCCACTCTTTGAGAATTGTAATCCTGTATCACAACTTCTTTATCAATGTTGATTACATCGCTTACTTTTTCATTATTAGCAAATGCAAAGCAACTATCACTTATTTTTTCAAATAAAATATCAGCAGATTTTAGTTTATTTAAGATAGAATTTTTATATCCGGGTCTGATTCTGATGAATAACTTCGGCTGGATTAAAAATGATAAAGAAAAGTTTTGGTAATTAATTTCATCACTCAATTCATTACGAAAGGGAAATATTTTATTTGGGTCAAAAATATTTTTTATGATCTCTATCTTTTCTTCGATATCAAGACGTATGTTTTGATTCCATCCAGGTTTCAGATTTTCAAGAAGTAGAGACGGTTTTTTTTCAAGGAGAAATGTGGCTAATAGAAATTTTTCAGCCATCGGAATGTTGGAACTTACGCCAAAGCCTAAACGAAAATAATGATAACAAAGAGATGTTATTTGTTTCCTGTCTCTGGAACCATGTTTTTTATTTTCTGAAAAATATTTTTTTAAGTAAAGATGCAAAGGCTCAATGCCATTATATTTGGAAAGAATTACCGAAGCATATTGTAAATATCGGTGAAAATGATTTCCTGAGTTGACGGAAGATAGTTCACCTATATTCATGGATAAAATGATTACTACTTTTGAAACCTAAAGCTGAAGAAGCGCTTTGACAGGATCTTTGCCAAATAAAAGCTGTTCCGGATTTTCAAGCATTTGTTTTACACGTACTAAAAAACTTACAGATTCACGCCCATCAATAACACGATGGTCATAACTTAATGCCACATACATCATAGGCCTGATTACAACCTGGCCTTTTACTGCCACGGGGCGTTCTACAATATTATGCATCCCAAGGATTCCGCTTTGAGGCAGATTTAAAATTGGAGTACTCATTAGTGAGCCGAAAACCCCACCATTAGTTATTGTAAAAGTTCCACCGGTCATTTCTTCAATGGTTAATTTACTTTCTCTTGCTTTTACAGCAAGTTGAACTACTTCTTTTTCAATTTCTGCCATACTCAGGCTTTCTGCATTTCTTATCACAGGCACTACCAATCCTTTGGGAGACGAAACGGCAATGGAAACATCACAAAATTCATGGTAGATAAAATTATCGCCATCTATGCTCGCGTTTACTGATGGCCACTCCTGCAGGGCAAAGCAGCATGCTTTTACAAAAAAACTCATGAATCCAAGATTCACTTCGTGTGTTTTTTTGAAAACCTCTTTATATTTTGATCTTAAATCCATGATAGCGCTCATATCTACTTCATTAAAAGTAGTAAGCATGGCCGTGCTGTTTTTCGCTTCCACTAATCTTCGGCTTATGGTACGGCGAAGGTTGCTCATTTTTTGCGGTTTCTCTTCGCGGCTAAAAAGTTCTTTTCCTATTGCCCTACCGGGGTTGGCAAGCGCATTCAAAACATCATTTTTCATGATCTTTCCCTGGGAGCCGGTAGGCTTCACCTTTGATACATCTACTTTTTTATCGGCCAGGATTGCAGCGGCAACGGGTGAAGCTTTTACATCCTTTACTACTTCTCTTTTTTCCGATCTGTTTTCTTCCGGAGAAATTATTTTTACATCGGGTGCTTCAACTTTTGCTTCAGCTTTAAAAGTTTCTGATTTTTTTTCTTCTTTTGGAGATTCTTTCGCTGCAGATTTTTGAGCTGTGTCATCAATGGTGCAAACAACATCTCCTATTTGCAATGTATCTTCTTCTTTAGCGATAGTGTGGAGAATTCCGGCTTTTTCCGCATTGATCTCAAAGGTTGCCTTTTCACTTTCCAATTCGGCAATTACTTCGTCCCTGTCAACCCAATCACCATCTTTTTTTATCCATTTGGTGAGGGTTACTTCATTAATACTTTCGCCAACTGTAGGCACTTTTATTTCTACTGACATGAATAATTTTTAAGATTTACAAACCTAAGCTAAAATGAGAAATACACAAAAAGCAAAGTAAGCCAAATGTTTTTTTGTGAGACTTTAAATTAAATTTTTCTTCAAAAAAACTATTGAATTTACCATCTTTCAAAAGATTCGAATTGTTGATACAATTTTATCGGACGATAGTGAATCTTATTTATTTTAAATGTCTTTACTTCTGCAAAAAGTTTTTGCGTTTGAGTTTGTCAAATTGTTATTCATATCTTTTATTTTGAAAATAAAATAAAAAAATTTGGCAGAACTAAATTAATTAGTATTTTTGCCCTAATTAAATTAGTTGACCATGTCATTAGCAAGCCAGAATTTAAAATATTTGCGTAAACTTCGTGGATGGACCCAGGAAGAATTTGCCACTAAATTAGGTATCAAACGATCTCTTATCGGCGCTTATGAAGAAGAAAGAGCCGATCCGAGATTAGAAGTACTTGAAACGATTAGTGAAATATTTAAAGTTACTTTAGATGAACTTTTATTACATGATCTCGGAGAAGAAAAAGGAGGAAATTATCTTGCCAAAAGAAGGCAAATGAAAATGATGACCGCAGACAGGAACCTTATTCATTTTGTGCCGGTGAAGGCTGCAGCAGGCTATCTTGCAGGATATGCAGATAGCGAATTTATTGATGAACTCAATACGTTTACTTTACCGATGCTTACCGGTGGCAGCTACCGGGCTTTTGAAATTATAGGTGATAGTATGATGCCCACTCCAAGCGGGAGCGTAATTGTGGGAGAAAAAGTGGAAAATTTAGATAGTGTAAAAAACAATTCAGCTTATATAGTAATTAGTAAGAGTGAGGGAATTGTTTATAAACGGGTAGTAAAAAATAATAAAAATAAAAATAAATTAACCCTTGTAAGCGACAATCCGGCATTTCAGCCGTACCAGGTTCAGGCTGCTGATGTGTTAGAAATCTGGCAGGCACAGGCGGTTATCAATAAAGTAACCCAGCAGCAAAGATGGGATGTGGATTCGCTTGTTAATTTAGTTAGTAATTTACAGGATCAGGTTAGTACTTTGAAAAAGAAAATGAATTAAAAAATGGATTTGTTCGTAATTATTTATTAGATTTCGCTTCATTCTTTTTATCAGATCAGATAGAAGTTGTTCAGATACATTTATTAACAATTAAAAACACAGTTATGATTAAATTACAAATTATCGGCAATCTTGGTAAAGATTGTGTTCTAAAAGAAGTAAATGGTAAAAACGTTATCAATTTCAATGTAGCGCATACTGAAAAGTTTAAAGATTCTACCGGATCTCAAAGAGAGCGTACAACATGGGTGGAGTGTGCATTCTGGACAGATAGAACTGGTATTGCACCTTATCTTTTAAAAGGACAATTGGTATATGTCGAAGGAAGCCCTGAAGCTGACGCGTATCTTAATAAAGAAAATCAGCCCGCGGGAAAATTGAAGTTACGGGTTCGCGATATTCAACTTTTAGGAGGACGTAATGATAGTAATTCCTCTGGAATTAATTCGGGCTCTTCCTCTAATTCTTCTTCCGCAAATGCTCTATCATCTAATAGAATGCAACCGGAGCCTTCAACAGTAGAAGAGCCTGCTGATGATTTGCCTTTTTAAAATATTTTGGTTGTTCGTTATAAAGCGGCTTATATTTTGAGCCGCTTTTTTTTGTGTAATAATTTTTTTGATAATTATCTTTAGATAAAAAATAATTTGATGATACATTTCAAAAGATTAGATCACATACAACTCTGTATTCCGGTAGGAAAGGAAAACGAAGCGAGAAAATTTTATAGCGATATAATGGGACTCCAGGAAATACCTAAGCCTGAAGGATTAATCAAAAACGGCGGCCTTTGGTATCAGGTTGCAAATATTCAATTACATATTGGAACAGAAAATGAAATCAATAAATCCAAACGACATCCGGCCTTTGAAGTAAGTGATTTGAAAGGGGCAAGAGCAGATTTAGTAAAACACCATGTATTAATAAAAGAAGAAATTGAAATCCCGGGGCAAAACCGTTTTTCTTTCATGGATCCTTTTGGAAATCGTATTGAATTTTTGGAAAAACTATGATTTTATTAAATTTAGTATCCGGTAGTTTACGGAATTTAAAAACTGATGCCTTCTGTCCGATAACTTTATGAATCTATTTCCCGTGCCCATTTATCTCTTTCATCGGGGCTGAATTTCCAGGGAGCAAAATTATTTTCTATGTTACTAAACATTGCATTCCATTCTGCAGGGGCGTTGCTGTCTTCCATAATAAGTGCGCGACGTAGTTCAAAAATGATACTAAGAGGATTTATACTAACCGGGCATTCTTCAACGCATGCATTGCAGGAAGTACAGGCACGCAATTCTTCCACTGTAATATAATCATTCAACAACTTTTTCCCATCATCTTTGAAAACGCCATTTTCTTTAATATTTTTTCTCACATCTTCCATTCTGTCCCTTGTATCCATCATTATTTTTCTTGGACTTAATAATTTCCCGGTAATATTTGCCGGGCAGGCGGCAGTGCATCTTCCACATTCGGTACAGGTATAAGCATCCAGTAAATTTTTCCAGCTCAAATCAAAAATATCTTTAGCGCCGAATCCTGGAACTGGCTGATTTTGCGTTTGTGTTTCACCGTTAGCAGGAGCCAGTTCGGGCTTGAACATATATTCCACTTCCTGTTCCACATTTTTCATGTTTTTCATTTCTCCTTTAGGCACAAGAGGTTTATAGTATGCATTGGGGAAAGCTAATAGAATATGAAAGTGTTTACTGTAGGGCAGATAATTTAAAAAAGCTAAAATCCCGGTAATGTGCAGCCACCAGCAGGTACGCTCTGTTGCTATCAGAGTGGATGGTTTCAGGTATTGCATTGAATGGGCGATAAATCCGGAGAGAATAAAATTTCCATGATTGGCATAATGGGGATTTCCCTGCAACTGCAATGCTCTGTCGGCAGAGTTCATGGTAAGAAATAAACCCATCAAAATAATTTCAGTGATCAAAATTAAATTAGCATCTGTATGCGGCCATCCATCCAGATCGTGCTGAATAAATCTTTTCAATTTTAAGATATTTCTTCTGATTAAAAATATGACGCAGGCTAACAAAACACCTATGGCCAATATCTCAAAAAAATCAATTACAAAAGTGTAAAAGCTTCCAAGTGTCGCTGCAAACATGCGATGCGTACCAAAGATTCCATCAAGGATTATTTCTAAAATTTCTATATTGATAATAACAAAGCCGGCATAAATCACAAAATGCATGATGCCCACCAACGGATACCGGAACATTTTTTTTTGCCCCAAAGCCAGTAGAAGTACGTTGTTCCATCTTTCCCGCCTATTATCAGAAAGGTCTTCATCATGACCTAAATTTATATTAGCAGATATTTCTTTCACTTTCCGGTAAAAAAGATAAATGGCAAAACCAAGAAGAATGATAAACAATATTTGCTGAACGAATTGCATAATTAGTTAGAACGCTAAGATAATGTATTAGTTTTTAGGTTCGTAGTATTTAAAAATTTTTGTAATCGGATATTGGTCTTAATTCATTCTTTGTATTACAACATGTAAATTGTAAATTGCTTTCCCTTACAATCAACACATATTTATGCCCGATCATTTTATTCTATCAAAAGAAATTGCCTATCAAAAAATTCATAGAATGGCTTATGAAATCGTAGAAAGAAATATAAATGAAAAAGAAATTATTCTGGCCGGGATAAAAGAAAACGGAAGTATTATAGCCCAGGTTTTAGGTACATTTTTAAAAGATATTTTTAAAGGGAAAATTAAAAAAGTTGAAATTATCATTGACAAAAAGAACCCTAAAAATCTTTCTCTTTCCGAAAAAATAAATTTTGATAACAAAATTATAATTGTTACTGATGATGTAGCCAATAGCGGCAAAACATTATTATATGCGATGAAACCTTTTATAGAATTTTATCCCAAAAAAATACAAACCCTGGTATTGGTCGAGAGAAGCTATAAGGAGTTTCCGGTTTCTCCTGATTATGTTGGACTTTCACTTTCTACTGCTCTTACCGAGAAAATTATTGTGGAGACTCTAAATGGTGAGATAGAAGGTGCTAAATTATTAACCAATTAATATCTATGAACATTCGCTTATTTATACAAATATTTCCAGGTTATAAAAAATGCGATCAATACAATAATAATAATGAGAGCAATTGCAAAATAAAGCCATGGCATATCTTTGATACGCCTTTTATCTTTTATGGATTTCTTTTTTTGTAATTGTTTTTGGAGATTTCGATTGAGTTGTTCGGCAAATGCCAAAGGATCTTTTTGATTTTTGAAATGAGTAAGGCCTTCTACTGCATCGCTTTCCAATTCAGCATCCACAAGTGTTTTCTCAAATTCGTGTTTTTCTTCAGCAGATAATTTATCGCATAGATAATCCATTAATTTTTGATTGTCAATGTTTTTATTGCTATTGGATAATATGTTCAATAAATCTTCGTTCATTTTTTTATTAGGTTCTCAGTTTTATTTTTTGAGATTATTCAATAAATGATTCTGCATTATCCTTTTAAGATTTCTTTTACCATTTTGCAAATGACTTTTAACCTGCAGCATCGAAAATCCGGTTATCTGCGCTACCTGTGAATAAGATTTTTTTTGAAGGTAGAATAAATTTACACATTCTTGTTGTTCGGGATTTAATTGTTGAATAGCCTCCTGCAATTTTTCCAATAATATTTCTTTTTCCATTAACTCAGTGATGTCAATATCGCCGGTTTCGATAGCCATTATATTTTCATTCCATTCTAAAGAATAATTCTTATTTCCGCGTAACTTCATCAGGCAGTGGTTTTTAGCGATCATATAAATCCAACTCTTAAAATAATCAACTCTGTATTTTTGCAATTCGTTGATCACTTTTAAAAATATCTGCTGCACACAATCACGAGCCTCTTCTTCATTTTTTAAATATTTCATGCAAACCCCCAGAAGTAAAATGGTGTAGCGGGGAAGCAGAATTCCCAACCATTTATTATCATGATCTTTGTAAAAGTTTTGCAATAATTCTGAATCGCTGACATGGTTATATTTTTGGGATTGCAAAAAAATGAATTTTTAAGTAAGATGTAAACTTAAATAATTTCCATAAGTTACATTTGCAAAAATATTATTGAGTTTATGGAATATATGGTGTGTTGTGTACCCGTTAGCCCAATGAGAGCAGAAGCCTCGCACAAGTCGGAAATGGTATCACAACAATTGTTCGGTGAAAAATCCGTTATAATAGAAACAGGGATTAAGTACTGGGTGAAAATACAATTGAAATATGATGGCTACGAGGGCTGGGTTCAGCAAAGCCATCTTGTTGAGATCGATGAGGAAAGTTATGAAAAGACAGATAAAGAACTTACTTCCGATTGGGTAAATGAGGTGGTTTATAATGGTCACATTATGAATGTACCTATGGGAAGTTCTTTGAGCGCTTTTCACAACGGGATTGCTTTTTGGAGGAAAAATTCAGTAAATTTTAAAGGGAAAGTATGGGATCCTGAAGAAGTAAAGATCACGCCAAAACAAATAAAACAAATCGCATTTAAGTTTTTAAATACTTCTTATTTATGGGGAGGAAAATCTGTTTTCGGGATAGATTGCAGTGGATATGCGCAAGGCGTTTACAAGTTATTGAATACACATTTACCCCGCGATGCCAGGAAACAGGCAGAAAAAGGTGAGATAGTTAATTTTTTACCGGAGGCGCAATGTGGTGACCTTGCTTTTTTTGACAATGAGGAAGGGAAGATCATTCATGTGGGTATTTTATTAAGCAGTCACGAAATAATTCATTCAGCGGGTAAGGTTAGGATTGATAAGATAGATACACAGGGAATTTTAAATTTGGAAACCAAAGAGCGTACTCATAAACTCAGAATTATTAAAAGATTTTTTTGATTTTTTTTGATGGAAAATTATAATAAGAAATGATGGTTATTCCTGGTTTATTAAATTCTTTTTCGTTTATGCATTAATGTTATCTTAAATATAAAATCTGATTATTTGTTTGACTGTTACAATGGTTTGATTTACTTGAACAGCACTTTAATAATTAAGAAATATAAATTTTGATGATTCCTGGCTGGGCAGATCATTCACTCCGGGCGAAGTCATTTTTTAAAGTAAGACCAATCTTTGCAATAGAATATTGAACGCCGCCGCGATATTATATATGGTATTACTACTTTTATCAATTTATCATTACAATCGGTTGCATGATTATTACAATCAGTTATATGGGAAAGTAATATATGTAAACTCATTTGAAATATTTTTTAAAAAAAAACATGTAATCGTTTACATTTAAATAAAAAATCCTACTTTAGCACTTCGAAATGCCGATAAGAACAAATTTGAATTAGAATTAGATAAAATAATATCAATAACAGAATATTCTTTATTTAACTTTGCCTTATGAATTTATAAAGAGAAATAAAAAACTTTTTTAAAACTTACTAATATATAAATACATTGCTTATGAGAAAGAATAATTTAGCCGTAAAAGGCAGAATTGTAATTTGCGCATTCCTTTCCATTTTTTTTATTACAAAAGTTACAGCCCAACAAACCTCGAGAATGATCAAAGGGAGTGTTATTTCAAATGTTACCCGTTCTCCGATTGTAGGTGCCACAATTACTGTTAGAGGCACTCAGAATGCCGTGACAACTAATAGTGACGGAAATTTTTCCATTCTTTCCAAAACGGGAGAAACCCTTGTGGTAACTTTTGTTGGGTATAAGCCAAAAGAAGCAAGAATTACTGAAGGCTTAAGTACAATTAATTTTCAGTTGTCAGAAGATTTTAGTCATCTTCAGGATGTAGTGGTGGTAGGTTATGGAACCACAAAAAAATCCGATCTGAGTAGTGCTGTGGAAACTATTTCTTCAAAGGATCTGAATCAAACATTAAACACTACACTTGATGATGCTTTACAAGGTAAAGCAGCGAATGTATATGTGTCAAGCCCTAGCGGAGCACCCGGCGCCGGTTCTACAGTAATTATAAGAGGTATCAGTACCATAACAGGTAATTACCAGCCTTTATATGTAATAGACGGTGTACAGATAAGGCCCAGTGTAACAACAGGCGGCCAGTATAATGTGGCCACAGGCGAAGCCAACGCACTTTCAGGAATTAACCCGGATGATATAGCAAATATAAGTATCCTCGAAGGTCCCGCGGCTACCTCTATTTATGGTGCTGCCGGCGCTAACGGGGTAGTAATGATTACTACCAAACAGGGTAAGGCGGGTGATACAAGAGTTAATTTTTCTTCTTCACAAACCTTTCAGCAACGTCCAAAGGAATTGCCGGTAATGAACCTACAGCAATATGCTATATATATAGGTAAACTTCAAAAATATGGTTTGGTTGGTCAGGAACCTGCTGAGTTGGGAGACCCTGCTATATTGGGTAATGGTACGGACTGGCAGCATGCCTTATTCAACCCAACATTGATGCAAAAATATACGCTTTCATTAAGTGGAGGTACCGATAAAACCACCTTTTATTTATCAGGGGATTATTTATCACAGAATGGGGTGGCGGTAGGTTCAGGTTTCAAAAGAGGATCTATAAGATTAAATCTTACTAACCAGGCAACAAAATGGCTGAAATTTGGGACGAACCTGAGTGCTTTTGGTACCAACGAAAAAGTAAACACGTTCCAGGCACGTATCGTTAACCTGGCATTGTCTCAAAACCCTACTATTCCGGTAAAGAACCCTGATGGCACCTATGGAGGCCCGGCAACTGCAGCCGAGGCACAATATGCTGTTACCAATCCAATAGCTATCGCTAATCTCAACAATAATTACAATACCTCTTTCGGGCTGATTGGTGGATTAAACATGGATGTAACACCTATTAAAGGTTTACTGTGGCACACAGAATTGAATGGTAATTATACTTTTAATAATAATTTCCAGTTCAATCCTTTTTACACACTTGGTCAATATTATCAAAGCCAGGCTACGTCAGGGAGCCGCGCCAGCAGTAATAGTTATTGGCTTTCTTTGAATACAAGAGTGCAATATGAATTTAATATTAAACTGCATAAAATTTCTGCAATGGTAGGCCATGAGGCTACCTACTCCGCTTACCAGGGATTAAGTGCCTCCGGGCTTAATTATTCAACCACTTCTGTTGAGGAACTTAGTGTGGCTGATCCTTTATCGCCTCCGGGAACAAGCTATAGAGGTGATGGAGCAGGTGAATCCTATTTTGCAAGGGTGAACTATACTTATAACGATAAATATATAGCGCAGTTTGTGGTTAGAAGAGACGGTAGTTCCAATTTTGGCCCAAACAACCGTTGGGGAACATTTCCGGCTGTATCAGTTGCCTGGAAGGTATCTGATGAAAAATTTATGAGGAATATTACCTTTATCAATGACCTGAAGTTAAGAGCAGAATATGGTGTATCCGGAAATGCAGGATCCGGTGGCGCAATTTATTCCAACTTATATGCTAGTCCTACAGTATGGGGCACAGGATTTCTTCCTTCCAACTTTCCAAATCCAAATCTAAAATGGGAACAGGATCAGTCCAAAAACGTAGGCCTTGATCTTCACATGTTTAATTTCAGAGTAGAAGTAATAGCAGATGCTTACCTGAAGCAAATATCCAACCTGATACTGCCTGCAACCGGACCGGAATATTTAGGTGGCTACGTTAGTGGCGGCTATGGCGGTCAGTTAACATGGCCGGAAACTAATTATGGAAATATGGAAGATAGAGGAATGGGTGTTACGGTAAATACCGTAAATATTTCTCATAAAGACTTTCAGTGGAAAACCGGATTTAACTTCTCAATAGATAAAAATAAAGTATTAAAAGTAGTTTCCCCGATAAACATTCAATACTATGATCAGACCAATAACAGGCAGGCCCAGTTTATCACGGAGGCTGGCCAACCTTTAAGTATGATCACAGGTTATATAGCCGAAGGGCTTTTCCAGAATTATAAAGATATCACAAGCCACGCAATACAAACAGGATCTGCTGCTGCTGCAAGTCCTATGATTGTTAATCCTGTTAGCGGTTCCTGGGTGGGTGATGTTAAATATAAGGACGTTAGCGGGGCTAACGGTAAGCCGGATGGCTATATAGATCAAAATGACAGAACCATTATTGGAAACCCATGGCCTAAATTCACTTATAATTTTACAAGCACTTTTAGCTATAAGGGTTTTGAACTAAATTTATTTTTCACCGGAGATTACGGTAATCAAATATTAAATCTTACAAGATATCAATATGAATTCATTCCGCAGGGAACTAATCCCTATGGTAATCATTTCCAGGGCGCTGCCAATTTTGCACAACCAAGTACCATGAATCCTGCAGATGCATTAACGGCAACACTTACTAACCCAGGCTATAATATTCCGAATGCTTTTGTGGATGCCAATGGTAACAACAGGATTTCCCAATGGAATGTTGAAAGTGGATCTTATCTGAAACTGAAAAATGCCAGGATAAGCTATAGAGTTCCGGAAAAATACCTTTCAAAAACTAATGTTTTAAGAGGTGTAGTGGCTACGTTCCAGGTGCAAAACGCGTTCACCATTACTAAATATACAGGATACGATCCGGAAGTAGGCATGTATAATTATGGAGGACTTAACATTGCAGGTATGGATGAAGGAAGGTATCCTCTTTCAAGGTCTTACACAATTAGTGTTGGTTTGGATTTCTGATAAAAACATTTAATAAAAAAAAATCTAATAATGAGAAAGAATATAACCGCCATAACAATTTTAATGCTTGCTATGTTTGTTATGCAATCGTGCAAGAAAGACTATTTAAATCGCCCACCCCTGGCTTCTCCCACAGCTGGTACCTTTTATCAGAGTGATGGGGATATTTTGAATGGCACAGGCCCTCTTTACAATGTTGCATGGGGGGGATATAATGGAACCTCACTACAATACATTGGAGACATTATGGGTGGCAACAGCACTACGGATAACTATAATGGAAGGGGATCCTATCTTAGTTTTACGGTTACCTCTACTGACCCCAGCGGTGCATTGCAAAGTGCTTACCAGTCACTTTGGTCTGTAGTAGCTAATGCCAATGTAGTAGCTTATAATATAAAAAATGCCGGACCAGGTGCTGATGCAACGTCAAAAAACTCAGGGCTTGCTGAGTGTTATTTTATACGTGCAGCGGCATACTATTACCTGGCATTGGATTGGGGGGCAGTTCCTATTATTTATAACAATACTCAGCAGTTAGGTGATACCTCTATCCGGAGGAATGACCTGGCCGATGTTTGGAAATTTATTATTTCTGATCTTACATGGTCTATGAATCATTTGGCTCCCACGCCCCTTCTGCCTGGTCGTATTACTAAATGGAGCGCAGAAGGAATGTTGGGCAGGGCTTACTTAGTTAGGTCAGGCCTGGGGCAGACAGGTGGTCAGCGTAGTGAGTCAGATCTTGATAGCGCTAAATATTATTTGGGAGATGTTTGCAATAATAGTGGATTAATATTAGATCCCAGTTATTACGATCTTTTTACCAGTTCAGCTTTTAGCGGTACTAAGGTACCTCCTGAATGTCTGTTCGGGTTACTTTGGGTCCCTAGCGGTAATTATCAATCTTATAACCACATGCAGGCTAACCTGGCTTATGATTCGAAAATTACCCAGACAGGGGATGGTTGGGGTGGCTCTTTTGGGGCTTCTCCGAGTTTAATTCAGTATTATTTAGATCCTGCTAATGCTGCAGATACGATGCGTAGAAGAGCTACGCTATTCATGCCTAATTCGTATTATCCTGATATCGACAAGGCAAATGGCGGATGGTTAGTTGATACCACCTTATTTAATACTGCTACCAACTCGGTGACAGGTCTTCCCATAACTTCACCTGTTGACACAGGGTCCTATTATGGGAATAACCATCCTTATGTGAAAAAATATGTAATTGGTTCACCAGCAGATAATGGGGGGCTGGGTAGCAGCCAAAATGAAAATATCGGCACCTACATTTTCCGGCTTGCAGAAGTTTATTTGGATTACGCCGATGCGATTCTTGGAAATAATGCATCTACCTCCGATGCGGAAGCTTTGAAGTATTATAATGCGGTAAGAATCCGCGCGGGTATAGCACCAAGGGCTTCAATTACTTATGCTGATCTCACGTTAGAAAGAAAGATAGAATTTGCCTTTGAAGGCAAAGCCTGGTATGATTGGAAGACATGGTATTATTTTGATCCTACTGATGCTTTAAATTATTTTAATACACAAAACAGGGGCGTGTATAATCTTACATATAATGGTGGTCATCCTTTTGCTACTTATTTAGATGATGCAAACAATCCTGCAACTATAGGCCCCCATTATTACACAATAACGCCTGCCACATCAGATCTTCCTTATCCTGAAGTTGAATTGCTGGTAGCGCCCAACTTAACATTAGCGCCTGTACCTTTTGACTTTAGTAAATTAAATTATTGAGAATGATTTTAAATAGAATTAATATGAAAAAATTAGCAATCTTTATAATCATCGCAGGAGTTGTATTCTCTTGTAAGAAAAATGATTCCGGATCTTCAGGCCAACCAGTTATAACCCAGGTAAGAGCAGTGGATAGTGCCAGAAGGGATAGCGCATTTGATAAGGCTTTACCGGGAGCTTTAATTGTAATCCATGGAATTAATTTAGGTGGATTGCAGAAAGTGTATTTTAATGATACCTCCGCTTTTTTCAATCCTGTGTATGCAACAAGCACCAACATTATTATTACTATTCCGTCAACTGCCCAAACAGCCGCAACAGACCCAAAGGTACCAAGCATTATTAAGGTTGTTACCAACCACGGTACCGCTACTTATTCTTTTCAGTTATATCTATCTCCGCCTTCAATATCTTCCATTTCATTTGATAATAGTGGGACATTAGTATTTATTAATGGAAGTAATTTTGAAGGGATTCAAAAAGTAACATTCCCCGTTTCGGGAAATGACACTGCTCTCTCATATACTGTAAATAAGACATTTACTCAAATAACGGCCGCTATTCCTCTTGGAGTTCCTTTCAAGGATTCACTTCGTGTGTATTGCACATTTGGGGTTGGAGCTTTCTCTTATCCTCCTCCAATGACTATTGCATCTGTATCCAATGAAAATGGGGCCCCAGGAACCACGATAACTGTAACCGGAACAAACTTTGTTGGCATGGATCAGGTAATTTTTCCAGGAAATATACAGGGAACCCATTTAATGACAACCAGCGCTACTCAATTATCTGTAATGGTACCTTCAGGAATAACTACTACAGATTCATTAAGATTAATTGGTTCTCTAGGAAAGGCTGCATCTCCACAACTCTTCGATTCTTATATAACACATCCTTCTCCAGGTTATCTATGCACTTTTGAGAATCAATATGGGTCGGATAACACAGGATTTGTTGGTTGGACAGGCGGATATGCTAATGACTCAATTAGTACAGCACAATATCCCGGTGGCACCGGAGCTTCGGGAGTACTTTTGCAATCCAGTCCAATGCCGGCCAATTCCTCCCCTACGAATCAGGGTAATCCGGGAATACTTCAATTAAGTGACCTTCCCTGGGTATCTAACACCAGTCAGTCAATAAGCAATTATTCATTAAAGTTCGAATTATATGTAAAAAGTGCCTGGACAACTGGTGAAATTTGGATTTCAGTAGGTGATTGGTACACATGGCAGGATGTGGGTACTTTTAAAAACTATACGGCTAGGTATGCACCTTGGGATACAGCAGCAGGAAATAAATATCAGCCTTCTGGTTGGGTAACAGTTACAATACCCCTTACTCAATTAATTACCGGTAATCAATTTTATCAAACCTCATGGAATTCTTCGGGCAATCCGGCTAATACTTTTGCAGATTATCAAACCACAGGTTTAGCTTTCATGATAGCAAATGATCAGGCAAAGGCAGTTCCTGCAAATAGCATTAACCTCGCTATTGATAACATAAGAATAGTCAAAGGGCATTAGCTGATATTTTAAAACTATGAAAACACAAATCGGGGTGAAAAAAATTGGAGGGTTTGTTATTTTTTTGATATTGTTAAACCTGGGTTGCAAAAAAAGTGTTGCGACTTCGGGACAGGGAGGAAGTAATGGAAGTACAAATCCCCCAAAAGTTGATTCCACCTATAATCCGGTAGATCCTTCATTGTCAGCTTCTATTGGCTTTTTTGGAAGTGTCTGGAAACCCAGAACGTTTACTGATCCTGGTACACAAGCCGCTACTGCGGCAACCGGAGCTGTAACAGATTCATTAACTATAGATGTTAATAAGGTATTAGTTAAGGTGCCACCCTATGTTTTTGGGGCTAATTCGAATCTTTGGTCTGGCGAAATGAACAAACAACCAGCTTTAGTTCAATATCTTTCAGACCTTTCGCCAAACATTATAAGAGGACCAGCAGGTAGTGTAAGCGATATTTATTTCTGGAATGGCACCGATGCTAATCCTGCCCCATCGGATGCCCCTGCTAATCTCCTTGATGCCAGTGGAAATTCAAGCGCTGCGGGATATTGGTATGGTGGAAATAATGCTTCATGGACTCAATCTCTTTCCGATTATTATGATCTTTTGTCTAAAACAAATAGTACCGGAATCCTTACCATAAATTATGGGTATGCAAGATATTGCACCGGAGCAAATCCTGTTGATAGTGCGGCTCATCTTGCTGCTGATTGGGTAAGGTACGATAACGGCAGAACAAAATACTGGGAAATAGGTAACGAAAGTTATGGAAACTGGGAAGCCGGTTATAATATAAATGTAAGTCAGAATAAAGACGGCCAACCTGCCTTGATAACCGGTGCCCTTTATGGAACACAGTTTAAAGTTTTTGCAGATTCAATGAGAGCGGCCGCTCAGCAAACCGGTGCTACAATTTATATTGGCGCCACATTATACCAACAATCTCCTTATTCCGGAGCTTATAATTCTATTCAAACATGGAACCAGGGTGTTTTACAGAATGCAGGTTCCGCAGCTGATTTTTTTATTGTACATGATTATTTTACAGCGTATGAAACTAATTCAAGCGTATCAGATATCTTAAGCACTGCTGATGCAGTTCCTACTTCAGTAATGTCTTATATTACTCAGCAGCTAACTGCTTCTGGGGTGGGCATTAAACCAATCGCATTAACAGAATGGAATATACAGGCTACCGGATCAAAACAAAACGTTTCTTATATCGCAGGGATCCATGCTGCTAAAACAGTAGGCTCAATAATTAAAAATAATTTTGGAGAAGCCAGCCGTTGGGATATTGCGAATGGTTATGATAATGGCGATGACCAGGGCATGTTTAATAATGGTAATGAGCCCGGCGCTCCGTTATGGAATCCGAGACCTTCCTTTTTTTATCTCTATTATTTTCAGAAATTTTTTGGCGACAGAATGGTGTATGATACCCTTAAAAGATCGAATAATGATATTACAACGTATTCATCTACTTTTTCCTCAGGTCAGGCTGGAACTGTGATTATCAATTCCGGAACTTTAAGTCACGTAGTTTCAATTGACTTTCAACATTTCCCTGCCGGAAGCACCTATTATTGGTATATTTTGACAGGAGGTACTGACAATCCCCCTTTCTCAGGACAAGTTTATGTGAATGGTACCGGTCCTTCCACTGCAACTGGAGGCCCACTTAATTATGCAACTCTAAAAGCATATTCTGCACCTCTTACCGGAACCATTAAGATTAATCTACCCTCACTAAGTGTTGTTTACCTGGTGGCAGATAAAAAATAGATGTATTAGGTTTTATTTTATGTAGAATATTCCTTGCTTCACTTGAATCTTTATTCCTAAATTTATAAACCTGAAATAAATACTGAATTCAGGAAGTGTTTCACTATCATAAATTTTGTATCTATTTTTTTCTTATGAAAAATCTTTCTATTCTTTTATTTTTTATTGCAGTTAATTTATTTTCCTGTACTACAATTCCCAAAAAGGAAGGACTTTATTTTACAATTCTCCCTGCTTCAGAAACCGGGGTTAATTTCAAAAATACTATTGTAGAAAATGATTCTACAAATATGTTTGTAAATGAATACACTTACATGGGTGGAGGCGTGGGGATTGGTGATTTTAATCGTGACGGATTGGAAGATATTTTTTTTGCGGGAAACCAGGTGAGTTCCAGGTTGTATATCAATAAAGGAAATTTTCATTTTGAAGATATTACAAAGAAAGCGGGCGTAACAACAGATGAATGGTGTACGGGCGTAAGTGTTATTGATATTAATAACGATGGTTGGCCAGATATATATGTTTGTGTGTCAGGAAAAGTTCCCGGAAGTAAAAGGAGAAACCTGCTTTTTATCAATCAACACAATCTTACCTTTAAAGAGGAGGCTGCTGAATATGGACTTGCAGATACTTCTTATTCTACCCAGGCTGTTTTTTTGGATTATGATAAAGACGGAAGAATGGATATGTACCTGCTCAATCACACTCTTGCCGATAACCGGCCAAACGATCTCAGGAATGATATAACTGATAGCAATTCAATTGCTGGCGATAAGTTGTATCGTAATGAAGGAATTCCGCCGGGCATGGACCATCCTGTATTTAAGGATGTATCAAAACAGGCTGGTATCATAGAAGATGGCGATGGATTGGGCGTGGTGGTAAGCGACTTTAACGGAGATGGTTATCCTGATATTTACGTGGCCAACGATTATATAAAAAATGACATTTTATGGCTTAATAACAAAAACGGAACTTTTACTAATTGTATTGCTTCTGCAATGAAACATCAAAGTTATTCCAGTATGGGAACGGATGCTGCAGATATTAACAACGATGATCTGCCCGATCTTATTTCTCTTGATATGCAGCCGGAAACAAACGAACGAAAAAAAACGATGTATTCATTTCTTAACAATGCACGACACCAGGTAGAAATAGATAAAGGTTATCAACCGGAATATGTTCATAATATGCTCCAGTTAAATAATGGTGTCAGAAAAATTAATAACCGTGAAGAACCTTTTTTCAGCGAGATAGGAGAGATGGCAGGCATAGCGGAAACTGACTGGAGCTGGAGCGTTTTAATAGCCGATCTCAATAATGACGGATGGAAAGATATACACATTACAAATGGATTAGGAAGAGATCCTACTAACCTGGATTTTCTTGAATACCGCCATCAACTTGCCATGGAAAGCGGTATTCCTGAAAACGATCCCGGCCAGCAGAAGATTTTAAGGGATCATCTAACTTCTTTGGGAACTGTGCCTCTTCGCAATTATTTATTTATTAATAAAGGAGGATTTACTTTTGAGGATGTTTCAAAACAGGCCGGAATAGATCAAACATCTATTTCAAATGGCGCTGCATACGTTGACCTTAATAATGATGGAAATCTTGATATAGTTACCAATAACATTAACGGCGACGCATTCATTATGCGGAATGATATTGACAGGAATGAAGATAGCTCCAAACGCAATAATTACCTTACCATTAAATTAAATGGTGATTCATTGAACAGAGACGGAATTGGAACCGTTGTTTACGCTTATTGTAAAGGTCTCAACCAAATGGTAGAAGAATATCCTGTGAGAGGTTATTTATCAACCGTGGATAACAGGCTCCATTTTGGTTTTGGCAAAAAGAGACCTGACTCCCTGAAAATTGTTTGGCCTGATGAAAAAATGCAGGTGATAGATTATCCCGCTGTCAATAAAATACTGGATGTAAATTATAAAGATGCGGTGGAGGAATACATCAAACCTAAACCTGTTTCCGATTCTTTCTTCAGAGATGTAACTGAGAATATAAAAGCTGATTTTCAACATAAAGAAACTCTTTTTTTCGATTATCAATTCCAGCCATTGATTATGCAAAAATATTCCCAGGAAGGACCTTTTATTAGTGTAGGGGATATGAATGGAGACGGTCTGGAAGATTTTTTTATCGGAGGTGCCTTTAAGCAATCCGGCAAAGTATTTCTTCAACAAAAGGATGGAACATTCAAAAGTAAAGATCTGGTTACAGGTAAAAAATATGAAGAAGATATGCAGAGTATTTTATTCGATGCTAACGGTGATGGTTACCCTGATTTACTTATTGTGGGAGGGAGCAGCGAATTTGATGTAACCTCTTCGTTTTTTCGTCCACGTTTGTATCTTAATGATGGAAAAGGGAACTTTAAATTCGATGACACGGCCTTTTCGCCACTTATACGTACTCCTTCCAAATGCGTTGCAGTCACTGATTTTGGTGGGGATCAGTATATTTTTATTGGTGGTAGGGTTGCCTTAGGAACCTATCCCATACCCCCCCGAAGTTATATTTTGCGAAAGGATCATGGAAAATTTATTGATGTAACGGCTTCTGTTTGCCCTGCTCTTGAAAATATAGGCAGGATAAATGCTGCAGCCTGGGTTGATCTTGATCATGATAAAAAGCCGGATCTGATTATTGCAGGCGATTGGATGCCTATTCGGATTTTTAAAAATAACGGAAAAACATTAACTGAAATAACAGATCAGACGGGATTACAAAACTATCCCGGGTTATGGAGAAGCATGGTTGTTACCGATCTTAATCACGATGGCAAACTTGATATTGTGGCGGGCAATCTCGGCCTTAATAATCCTTATCATATCAATGCACAACAACCCGCAGAATTGATTGCAAAAGATTTCGATCATAATGGTACCATTGATGATATTTTGTGCTATTATATGAAAGACAGTGATGGTAACTATAAGTTATCTCCTGGCCTATCGCTATATGAGTGGGCACAGCAAATGCCTTCGATCAAAAAAAGATTTTCAACGAACAGCGCTTTTGCCAAAGCAACGATGGATGAGATTTTTACCAAAGAAATGATGGATAGCGCATTAGTTCTTAAATGCAGCGAGGACCGGAGTGGCTGGTTTGAAAATGATGGTAAAGATCATTTTACTTTTCATCCTTTTCCATTAATTGCGCAGGAAGCGCCGGTGAATGCAATAGTTTGTACCGATGTAAATGGTGATGGGAACGATGATATTATCCTGGCAGGAAACGAATACCAGGCTGATGTAAATCCGGGCCGTTATGATGCATCATATGGACTTCTCTTAACAGGCAATGGAAAAGGGAAATTCACTCCTGTTCCACCGGTCTTAAGTGGGTTGATTATAGATGGAGATGTAAAGGATTTGAAATTAATTTCTGTCAAAAAACAAAAAATTCTTTTAGCTGCTATTAATGATAGCAAGATGAAAGCTTATTCGGTAGAGAAAAAAAAGAGATGATGTCAACTATTTAATTCCAACACTAAAAATTGATACCGCAAATCTTTCTGTTATCAAGTAATAACCACAGGAAGATTTAGGTGATTTTTAAGGCGTCATACAATAAGTACTGTCCTTATCATATTTTGTAAGATACCACGATCCGTCATGGTCACCGGTAACATTATCATGTATATGGACTAATTCATTTCCATCAGGGAAAGCCACGTTTACTGTTATATAATAGGTTGGATATACAAAGCTATCCAGAGTAGGGGTATTTAATAAAATTCCACATTTAGTAGCAATTGTAATAGGAGGGGTGGTTATTTTTGGTGCTGGTTGAGTTTCTTTTTTACAGGAAAGCCCGGTTAAAATGATAGCTGCTACTAAAAATTTTTTCATATTACGGATAGTATTTCTTTTTAAAAAATTGGATGAACTTATTAATGATTTCAAAGGCAATTTCTTTTCCCTTAAAATCTTGATTGGTTTGTTTGCCATAATTGGTGGCATGCCATGGATTTAAAACGTACATATGTTTATTTTATTTTTTGGGGGAAAACCTTTTGGTTTCGATAATTTGAGAATGGCAATTTTCTGAGACATCCATTTTCCGTGCTGCAATTCACATACCTGTAGCTCTCGGGAGGCGAATAACGATTTACCTCATAAGAAAGGTATCAGTTATTGGTGAAAGTATATTTAAAATCAACCAGCCATTCATTTTTATGTTTTACCATTTTTAGTTTTGTAGGTTTGTTTTTATAAGTGTTGGTATAATAAATGATATCCACGGAATCTGATTTGGCGATAGATGAATCAATAATAATGTTCGCTTCGGAGTATCCCCGCCGGTCTTCACGGCTCATTTTTTCGTTGAAATCTTTAAGCCCATTGAAATATTCCATATTGGTGCTGTCCACTAATAAATAGTTTTGAGCTTTTATATAATCTCCTTTCAAAGATGCTTCAATAAAACCTCTTCCGGATATTAATGGATCGCTCCTATCAACCTTTCCTGATTGATTGCATGCTGAAACAATAATTGTAAAAGCAATCAATAGGGTCATTATAGTTTTCATATTTTTCATTTTAAAAATTGAAGGTAAATATCTTTCTTTATTAAATAAAAAACACCCCGAAAGAGGTGTTTATATAATATAAATACAAGAATTAATTAGCATTTTTATCCATCATTTTTTTTGCGCTATCCATCATTTTTTGGGCCTGATCCATTTTATCTTTCATATCAGGCATTGCCTTATTTAAGCTATCCATGGCCTCGTTCATCTTTTGGTTCATGCTATCCATATCCATATTTTCCATACCATGCTCTTTCATTTTTTCAGCGGCCATGTTTGAG
The DNA here is from genome assembly GCA_035532615.1 of Hanamia sp. Lineage (GTDB taxonomy): Bacteria > Bacteroidota > Bacteroidia > Chitinophagales > Chitinophagaceae > Ginsengibacter. The sequence continues at coordinate 34,076 of DATKQQ010000336.1, read as the reverse complement.
AGCGTTGCCATATCAAAAGCAACTTTCCAGGCGCCGTTTTCTTTCTTTAAAAGGAAATTGGTGACTTCACCGGATTTTTTGTCTGTAACAGGAACAGTTGCTTCATCTCCTTTGATTACCGGTTCTCCCATTTGAACGTTTTCCAACATTTCAAACATTTTATCAGTATGATCATTTTGCATGTTGCCGCTCATATTCATTCCCATTTCCATCATACTCAACATTCCATCGCTGTCTTTGGTGGCATATTTTTTGGCAGTGGTAACATCTTTTTTTGTCAAGGCATTAAAAAAACTGCTAAGAACTTCTTTTGGATTAGCGCCGCTACCTGATTGGCAACCTGATAATAGTACTACAAATGCAGTAATCGCAAAAAATATTAATTTCTTCATAAATACTTTTTTGAGTAATGAACAAATTTAAATTTTATTTTTTGAAGTTTACATTTATTTCCTGCCAATAAATAGCATGTTTCCAAAAGTGTTTCTACATTGATAGTTTTAAAAAAATCATTTAAGATCTTCCAGTTCTTTTAATTTCTCTTTGTCATAAGCTTTGATAATAGCCTTCACCAATTTGTGCCTCACGACGTCTTCTTCATCAAGTACCACATGACCGATGCCTTCTATATTGGCAAGGATCCTCACAGATTTTTCAAGTCCGCTTTTTATTTTTGGGGGAAGGTCAATTTGAGTGATGTCACCGGTTATGATGGCTTTAGCGCTGGCGCCAATTCTTGTTAAAAACATTTTTAGCTGAAGGTCGGTTGCGTTTTGCGCTTCATCTAAAATGATAAAAGCATTATCAAGGGTACGGCCACGCATATATGCTAATGGTGCGATTTCGATCGTGCGGGTTGTCATATAATATCCCAGTTTATCAGCCGGAATCATATCGTCGAGCGCATCATAAAGCGGCCTTAGATAGGGATCTATTTTTTCTTTAAGATCGCCGGGAAGAAAACCGAGATTTTCGCCTGCCTCTACGGCAGGACGGGTAAGAATAATCTTTTTGACTTGTTTGTTTTTTAAAGCTCTTACTGCAAGGGCCACTGCGGTGTAGGTTTTCCCGGTTCCGGCGGGGCCGATAGCAAATACGATATCATTCTTTTCAACTGATTGAACCATTTTTTTCTGGTTAGCTGTCCTTGCTCTTACACTCTTGCCGTGAGGGCCAAAAACCAATACATCAGTTTGGTTTTTTTCTATAAAATGATCAATTGTTGTTTCATCATCACCACCCAATATTTGTTCAAGGTAGTTTTCACTCATTTGCCCGTTTCTTTCTAAATATTGAACGGCAAGATTTATTTTGTCTCTTGCGTCTTCTATTTGTTCGGGAGCACCGCTTAGTTTGATTTGTGTTCCACGGCTAAGAATTTTTAGCCTGGGGAATTTTTTTTTCAGAATGTCCAGTTTTCCGTTGTTAACACCAAAAAACTCAATAGGACTTACGGTCTCAAGGTTAATGATAGTTTCTGTCAATAGGTTATTTTTAGGGTTAAAGATTTTTTTTATAATCAAATATAAAATATGAAATAACTTAAATACTAATTTACTTATTCACATTAGTTTAAAAATGTTAAAAACTTATTTTCTTCCGTTTGAAATATTTTTGAAAGTTGGTAATCATTTTTTTAATACTTTCGATATTCAAATTTTAATAAATGAAAAAAAGTATTCTTGTAGTTGCTGCTTGTTTAATATGTGTTTTTAGCTTTCAGGCTTTTACTACATCGCATCAGCCAGGGTTTCACAATCTAAAAATTTTACCAAAAGACATTTCGAAACATGACCTTGATAGTGTAATGCATTTTTTTGCTGCTTCGCTTGGAGTGCATTGTACTTATTGTCATGAGGGAGATCCTGCAACCAGGAGAATGGATTTTGCAAGTGATGCAAAACCCGAAAAGCTAATTGCACGCAAAATGATGTTGATGAATATTGATATCAATAAAAATGATTTTCAGCAAATTGCTGAAGCTATGGATAGTGGGAGAATGGCAATACCTACCGATACTGCTGCAATAAGTTATATGCTTAGATATGTTACCTGTTACACCTGCCATCGTGGTGATCCACATCCTGATAATAAACCTCCGAAGAGAGAGGAAGGGATGCCGCCAATGCCTCCTATGCCATCTTCTGGAAACAAATAAAGTTTTGTGAATAGAGCATTGGCCTGCCATACATAATTAATTAGAGAATTACAATAAATATGATACACATGGCGGCATCCCCGATGAAATATTATCAATGCTTAAAATCTATCTGGTAAATATTGGGCCACAGTTTTCCGGTAACATATATTTTATCAGTAGTTGAATCGTATGCAATTCCGTTCAACACATCTAACTGCGGGTTTTTATTTCTTGCATCCTGTGCTAATAGGCTAAGGTCTAATTTTCCAACTATCTTTCCTGTGGTGGGGTCAATCTTAAAGATAAAATTATTCATCCAAACATTGGCGTAAATAAATCCTTTTATATATTCCAGTTCATTCAGGCTGTCTTGCGGCATTCCGTTGTTGGTTACACTTAATACTCGTACCGGTTTTAGATTTGTTGGGTTTAAATAAGTTAACTTATTTGTACCGTCACTCATAATTAAATTTTTCCCGTCGGTCGTCAGGCTCCAACCTTCTGCATTATTATATGTAAACTGGCCAATCTTTTTAAAAGAATTGGCATCATAAATAAATCCTAATTGTTTTTTATAAGTAAGTTGATATAATTTATCGTTTAAAAAAACAATGCCTTCACCGAAATATTTTGTTTTATCAATTTCTATTTTCTTTGAAAATTTTCCGGTTGTCAAATTGTCTATTCCAATTACAGATTCAGTTTGATCAAGTTCTTTTGGAGAACCGGTACTTTCAAATAATTCTCCGTTATGAAACAAAAATCCTTCGGTATATAAATTGGTATCATGAGGAAAATAATGGGGTACTGTATAACTAATAACCGGAATGTTTGAAACTGGTTGCCCACTGTTAGTGGCTTTAGTTTTGGGATTATTACAACTAAAAATTGGTAGCATAAGCAGCGACCCGATTAAAATTTGGTTTCTTTTAAAAAGCATTTTAAATTAATAGTTACTGTAAAGGCGATAAAGGTATTATATAAGATTTTATATCTCTTCTTTTCTCTGAAGATTCATATCCTCTGTCTTAATCTTTTCAATTGTTTTAATAAGTGAAATTACCTGTGCAGACGAATGGCAGCAATACATCAAATCCGGTATTTTTCGGGCTGACGGCTGCACCTGGGGCAGTAAGAAAAAGAATTTCAAACCGCCAGTATATTTTCTCCCAATCGAAATGAAAATTTTAATACCTTCACAAAAACAACCATTTATGCCTACACGCAGAACATTTATCAAACAAACGTCACTCGCTACCTCCGGTTTACTCCTGATGAAAAGCCGCTGGTTCAAACCTGGTCAACTTATCGGTTTACAGTTATATACCGTCCGTATGGAATTGGATAAGGATGTAGAAGCAACTATCGCTAAAGTTGCCGGGATCGGTTACAACTCAGTAGAATTATTTGGATATGCCAATGGCATGTTTTTCGGAAAAACCCCCAAGGAGTTTTTAGCTATTCTCAAAAAGAATCGTCTTAAAACTCCCAGTGGTCATTATTCGATAGACACTTATTTAGCAAATAACGATGAAGACGATCTGAAAAAAACTTTGGCCGTCGCGGCTCAAATGGGACATGAATTTTTGGTGATCCCATATCTCGCGGATAATATGCGCACGAGCCTGGATGATTATAAAAAACTGGCTGCTAAATTTAATAGTGCAGCGGTAATTGCAAAAAGCGCAGGATTAAAACTGGCCTACCATAATCATGATTTCGAGTTCAAAGATTGGGGTGGAGGGAAAACAGGATATGAGGTGCTTTTAAAAGACACCGATCCTTCATTGGTGAATTTTGAAATGGATGTTTATTGGGTAGTTAGAGCAGGTCATGATCCGATTAAAATTATTAAGGAGAATCCGGGGCGGATAAAAATGTGGCATCTAAAAGATATGGCATCCAAACAACCACCTTCTTATACCACTTCAGGCCCACAATTTTTCGCACCCGTAGGAAGCGGAATCATCAATTTCAAAGAACTCTTTAAGTATAAAAAAGAATCCGGTATGAAATTTTTCTTTGTAGAACAGGACCAGACAAAATTGCCCGTGTACGAAGCCATTGCGAAGAGCTTTGGTTACGTAAAGAAACTGGCTGTGGGATAAGGCCGGCCTGTTAACGATATTTACTAATACGGCAAAATTCAAAACTTTGCCGTATTTTTTTCTCAGCAAAGTCTCTGGTTTTTGTAACTCGCAGTTTTTGTTGAGAACAACAAAAGTTTTTTGCTCATCAGTACCCATTAATGCTATAGCCTATAATATCTGTAAACATGATGGCGGCGAGCTGGGGGATCTGAAACATTTGAATTGTTTCTTCACAATTTTATATTAAATACTCCCTGACTTTTGCGTTAATAAATTCCTTCACACTATCCCATGTTTTATTTTTTAAACTGACCGGATCTTCACTTTCCTCCGCATCGGCAAAATAAGTGATGGCCTGAGGAACGGTTATCAATAAATTTTGAGTACTATATTTCTCTTTATGAAATTGTATAAAATCAACTACTGAAAAATGTTGTAAAAGTTCTGCAATATCCCGGAAATCTTTCTTCATACCTCTTCCTAATATTGCCTCCACTTCCATGGCGATTATATCTTCTACAGAGAACATTCTTATCGCATTATTATTTAATTGCGGCGTTATTAGAGGATGAGGATACCTTATCAAATCAACTTTTACTGCATTCAAATAGCAAAAAATGCCAAACCTGGGAGGCTTTTCTTCCATTAAAAATTTATCCCGAAAATTTTTCTTCAGACTTTCAACTATAGATTGTTCTCAAAAGGTTTATTTGAAAATAAATCCAGATCAACCGATTTCCGGTGGCCATAATGAAGTGATAATGCCGTGCCACCAACTAAAGAAAAATCCTGCAATTCGGGAATTTCCATTAATTGATTTAATACGGAAAAAGCGTTGGGTTCAACTGTCTTAACATGTAGCATCTGAAATCTTTTAGCGGCCTGTTAATCACTGCACTTGCCAAATACATTCTTGTTTCAGGTAAAAATTTTGCATTCAACAATACTCCCGTAATTTTTTCGTCGCCATAATACCGACGGCAATTGCGAATATCGTCCACATCGCCAAGTTCAAAAACACGTTCGATCACAAAATTGGCTTTCGCATCATAGTCAATTTTCTCGAATGCCACATCCCAAAAAATTCGTTTGTTAAATATAGGCTTCGGTTTCTCTGGCATGGTGTAAATATATTACTAATTATTTTTTATAAAATTAAAACCCCTAAACCTCGCTTCAGTTCTATGGCGCTACCTGGTATTGTTCAAGCATTCCATCCGGCATCTGGTAAGTCCATACCCGTAACGTACGATTGGGTAGTATTACACGAAAAGAACGTTCGAGCATCCCACCACGTTTTTCCTGGGAGGTTTGCATAACTGCCTTTGGAGTACCGAGCGGCCCCAGGCTGGATTGAAAATCTTTCAGGGCAAGAGCGCTGAAGTAAGAATTGGCATCAGAAGTAAAAAGTGAGCGATCTATCATTCCCTGCTGAAGTCCTTCAAATATTTTTTTGGCCTGGTCGGTACGCATTTTCGTTTCTGCATCCTGGGTACTAAATAAAATATTTTTGATTCTATTGGCTATAACAGCGGCAGTAGAGGCTGCATCCTGGTTGGTAAGAACCACTACAGCCGCACTTTCTTTCGGGAATACAATATTATCGGAGGTAAAACCAGATACCTCCCCACTATGACTGATGGTAAAATGACCATCCTCAATCCCGACCTCTACACCCAATCCGTAATTGGTACCAGCTCCATTCTTCAGTCGCACTTCCTCTTCCATTTGGTGATAAGATTCTGGGTCAAGCAGGCTTTCATTAATTAATGAGATGTCCCAGTTCGCCAGGTCAGTTGGTGTCATAGCAAGTTCTCCGGCACCCGCCATCCATCCAGAACCTTCTTCAGGAGCTGGTCGTAGCGGTCCCAATCCATAGCGCATATAACCGGAAGGATCAGTTTGAGACATGTTACCTTTATCAAAATTTACAGCGCTTGACAATCCTAATGGAATAAGAATATTATTTTTTAGAAAATTAAAGAAAGGCTCACCTGTAATTTTTTCAACGATCTGAGCAGCTATTACAAAATTGGTATTGCTATACTGCCAGCGTGTCCCCGGTTCAAAATCCAACGGGCGCATGGCCCAGCGTTTTAATATTTCTTCCGGAGGCATGGGCTTGAACATCATAGGCGGCACATAATCCTGCGGCCAGAAATCCTGGTAACCGGAAGTATGGGAAAGGATCTCCCGAACGGTTATTTCATTGGCACGTGTCAGATTGGGCAACCATCTTGAAATAGGATCGTTTAAGGAAATCCTGCCTTCCTGTTCCAATAACAGGATAGCAGCGGCGGTAAACTGCTTACTGATTGATCCGATTGCATAACGCATATCGGGCGTGGCTGCAACATTAGGATTAATTTTCGCATATCCATAAGCGTGGGCGTAAACAATATTTCCATGCAGCACTACAGCAACTGATGCGCTTGGTGCACCATTTTCCCTCAGCACCTGCATTGCTATAGAATCCACTTGTCTCGCCAGGGTTGAATCTTCGGGAGTCGTGGTGAATGATTTTGCTTTGGCTACCGGGTATTTATACAAAGGTTTGCTAAAGGTTAGTTGTGGGAGTAATGTAATAAGCAAGGATAATAGTATCAAACTATTCAATATTGAGCGTAAGTTTTGTTTCCGCATATAAAAGGGATTTTTGCCTGGTATAATTATTTTTGAATTCAATTCAAAGTTAATGGTTTGAAGAGAATAAAAGTCAGCCGGCATATAAGATAGACATTTATTTGATTTGTTTATGAAATTCAAAGACACGCGGTTTATAGAATGATAATAGAGATAATTCCTTGCCGTAAATGCAAAACTTTTTTAACTCAAATCCATATTCTTTAATTATTCACGATTTGTTTACTGTTTGCTTTCAGGGTTCCGTTATCTTTTTGTTAGCGTATCAATAAATCCATATCGTTCTTTTGATTTTGTGCCTGTAGGAATTTTATTAAATGCAAAATAGAAAATATATTTTTTGCCTTTGTCAATACCCGTGAATAGGCTATCAACTTCTTTTCTAATACTTTTATTCTCTATTCTTAATGCCACAGTGTCTTTAAGGTTAATGTTTGTGAGGTACCATACCATTGGGAAAAACCCCTCTTTTATTACCTGTTGATACACTTTAAATATTTTGGGTTTATTCTTTATACTTTCCAGTGTCATCGGGAGTTTATATTTCGCATTGGCTTCCTGCAAAATGGAATCTCCAAATTCTTTAAATTCATTTCCTTTTACATATTGCCAATAAGGACCTGCAGGCCAAAGCAGCACATCACTTAATGATATATTATTAACTGCGTCAATTAAATATCCTTTCTTATAGTTTGCTTGTGCCAATCGAAAATAATCAGGTGCGTTTTTCCCAAAGAAACTGTATTGGCCAAATTTTAAAATATTTATTTTCCATCCATCCGGATACTTCCCATAAACAACGGCCAATAAAAACTGGTTGCCAAAGTTGTTTAATAAAAGCAGTGAAACATAAGATTCTTTATTGGGGGATTCATAAGAGAATATAAAATCATTGTCCCCTGTATTCCCTGATGGCAGCGTAATGTTTATTTTGGTAGCAGAAGCCTGAACATCATATTCATCAAGGATACTGTAATTGTCAATATCTCTGCTACTGATCAGGTTAATCATCTTGTTAGAGTCATTCGCAAATTTTCCTAGTAACCCGGGCGACATTAACGATTGTATAATTGCCAAACTATCTTTTGTAAATCCCACAAATAATTTATCGTTTAAAATCCTGATTTCATGCCGGGTTGCAGCATCTATACTTTGGTTTTTCTCAAATTTAAAGGTTGAAGAATTACAACCCTCAAAAATGAATGCAGTAAAAACGAGCAAGAATATTATGGTCTTCATGAAGTCTTTTAAAGGGTGCACAACTTTTTTTTTCGGCTAAAATACGCTACTTTTTGTGTAGCACCATTTCCGAAAACTTTATTATAGCATTTATGGCATAGCCATTTCGCAATAGTTCACTTACAGAGAATTTAAAAGCGTGGGTGGAACAAAAGGATGGAATTTTTTTTGGCTAAGGCTTATACGAAAAAAATAAACTTCTTACTTTTCATTTTTAGATATTCTACTGAAAGAAGTGATTTTTGATTCAACAAATAAAATAAAGTCTATTCGATAAATCTTCTATTTATCTGTAGCTAAAAACATACAGACAGCACTCTTTAATATTTTTGAAAATTCTACAGATAGCTGGGGGGCGATAAGAAAGTTTTTAATTTTAGTTTTCTGTGTTGATTCTCCACGAGCTTTCATGATTTATCCTTGTTGCTTCAGAACCTAATGGGAGATGGGCAACTTCCAATATTGAATTATCTAATGCGATAATTTCCTTTAATGAAACTAATTTAAAATCATCATGTGAAAGATTCTCTTCTGGACCGGAGAATTGCCAGGAGTCATCACTAAAATGAAATACATACAAAATTGGAGATTTCTTCTCTAAGACAAATTTTGTGGTAAAGACCGCTGTATCATAATCTTCTTTAAATTTTTTCACCATTCTCTTTTGCATTGGTATCCTATTGCAAAGAATACATTGTTTTCAAATGATTAGTTCACAACAATTACCTTTAAAAGGCTAAATCTCATAAAAAAAACCAGCCGCTGAAACTGAATCCCTTCTGTCATCAGCGGTGGTTGGGGTACCTTACTTTTATTAAAGCAATCTTAATGTTTTCAGAAGTAGAAGTTTATTTTTCCATTAAGACTTATTTTATAGACAAAGTCAGGCAATTTTTAGTGGTAATATTTAGCATCTTCTTCGCCCTCTTCAAACCTATGCCGTAGCAACGGCCAGTATTCCGAGTAGTTTAAAAAGCAATTAGTATATAATTTTGCTTACAAAGAAGTTGGAATTGTAAAAGAAGTTGCAGTATCATTATTCTTATTGCTTTTACCATTTTTATTCACACCACTTATCGATTCAAACTTTACGATAATATTTTTTTTAACAAGTAAAAGCTTTTTCCCGGAATTTAAAACAGTTGAGGTCATAGTTTCTTTTTTTGATGATAAAATAATTATCTAACAAAATTTATTCTTATCAACTGAACAGAAAAACTTTTTCGGTACTTGGCAAAGAATACTCGGTATTTGGCAAGATTTAGACGGTATCTGAATTTTTAATCTTAAAAATTGAAGAACTATAATTATTGGGTTTTTTGAATTTGCAAAACTGCAAACAATCCATCTTTATAGTTTTTGGATACAGGTAGTAATTGTGCGTTGGTCAGTTCTACCGTATTTCCCATTACCGCTTTTACTGCATTTATGGATACGAGGTATGAGTTATGAATCCTGACAAATTGATTGGTAGGCAATTTTTCTTCAATAGACTTCAAGTTTAAATAAACAATCAAAGGTTGATTCTGGTCAGCAGTAAATATTTTTATAAAATCATCTGAAGATTGGATGTACATGATGTTGCCATAGACAATCTTATTTAATTTTTTATTTGCTTTAATGAAGATATAATCCACCATTTCAGCATTTGAATGTATGGAAACATTTTTGCGCATCTCAATTTGCATTTTGGCTTTATTAATGGCTTTTAGAAACCTGTCAAAAGATACAGGCTTCAATAAATAATCAGCCACCCCTAATTCAAAACTGTTTACGGCAAATTGATCATGCGCGGTAACAAAGATGATTACCGGTGGAGAGGACAGAGAACGTACCAACTCCAAACCATTAATTTTCGGCATTTGTATATCGGTAATCAATAAGTCTATTTGATTGCCCTCAAGAATTTCCAATGCTTCAAAAGCATCTTCACATACTGCAACTACTTTCAGAAAGTTAATTTCTTTTGCAAAATTTTCCATTATTTCCAGGCCTATTGGCTCATCATCTATAATTATACATTTAATGGCTGGCATATTATTCAAGATTTATTGTCATCTCAACAAAAAAGGTTTTGCCGCGGTCTTCTATTTTTAATTCATGCTTACCCGGATATAAGAGTTGCAATCTCTTTCTGACGTTTACCTGCCCGATACCACCGAATTCCTGCTGTTTGTTTTTTTCATCTTTATCATTCATTATAGTAAAAAAAAATTTTTTCTCCACAATAGAAATATTGATCTTTAAGAATCCTTCTTTCTTTGATTTCAGGCCATATTTGAAGCTGTTCTCGACAAAGATAAAGGTAAGCAAAGGCGCAATCGTTAGATTATCTATTTGCGATTCATTAATATTACAAACGATATCCGTATTATTTTTATATCGCATTTTTTCCAGCATTACATAGTTTTTTAAATATTGAAGTTCTTTGGCAACTGGTACTTTCTCCGCATCGGACTCATACAGAGAATACCGCATCATTTCTGAAAGTTGGGTAATCACCTTGGGAGTTTCGTGGTCACGCCGCAAAGCAAGGCCATATAAATTATTTAAAGTATTAAAAAGAAAATGAGGATTTAATTGAGCTTTTAAAAATTTTTTTTCAAGGATTAATTTTTCCACTTCCAGGTTTATTGCTTTTCTTTCTAATTTGAACATTTTGAAATAAAAATGATAAATATCAAAAACGATTTTAGTGAAAAAGAATGGCGAAATTGAATAAAACACAGGGACCAAACCAGCAAGTATATTTCTGGGAGATACTAATCGAGCAAAATTTTCGTGCATGTTGGAATCTATGCCTTGCTTATAATAAGGGGCTTCCACAATAAAATGTTTTCCAATAAAAACCAGGCAATAATGATTAAGGATGATCCATATTATGATACAAATCAGGAAGAAGAAAAAAGCTGAAATTACCCTGTTTTTAAATAAGGTAAGAGGCAACAAAACATAAAAAAAAAGATAGAAAACGGTTGCATTACATATCAGGCTTCTTGCTGCAAACGCAAAAGTATTGTTCAATGGAAGAGTAGCTTCAAAAAGCAAGTTAATCTGGAGAAGGAAAGTGAATATCAGCCACATTAACAAATGACATACAATACGAATTTTTGCAGTATAGTACTTTTCTAAATCAAAATTAGCTATTCTTTCTAGAAAGGGCTTTCTGGCAATATTTGTTTTAATTGTATCCATTTGCAATCAACTATACTTCCAAATCCATTATTGTTATTTTTTTCTGATTATACTGTAATAACTGGTTATAGTGTTTATTGCAAAACAGGTAGCACATGTACTCCATAAGCCTTTGTTCAGAAAGAAACCACCTGTTCATACTCATGTGAATGTAGCTTACCATATTTTCTTTGGGCATCAAAATTTTCTGCAGGTTATTTTCTCTTTCGTTAAATTCATCGTCATAGTTATCAGAATTTAAAAAAGCTGGTAATTGATTTTTAATTTCCCTGTATTTGAGGTCTAATTGAAATTTCACATCAGAATCAAATTCGTTACTAAACCGCTGACAACTCTTTAAACAATAGGTTGCCTTTTCCTGCAGAGACATTTTGAAAAGAGTCAGCCACTTGTCTATATTTTTAATGGCACTCAGGAACCTGGTCTGCTCATCTTCTACAAATTCTTCATGCTGTAAACAATTAAGATATAAAAGGCTGTCGTGGAAAAAAATAACTTCACTTGCCAATATTCCCTCCTCTCCATAGCGCTCTATTTCCCTTTGATAAGTATCCAATTGCACCTTCCATACGATACGGCTGGCTGATAAAGGATGAAGTAAATCATAAATACATTTTAGTCCCGTTGCAAGATATTCCTTTTTTATACTATCTGCCAATTGCAATCTAAAACGAATATGATAATGTGGATCGGTATAACGAATAAAAAATGCTTTTTTTATTACTTTATGTTTTAAAAGTGAATGAATCGCAGGCCTTACTACATTTAATAAAATTTTATCAGAGAATGTGGAACCGCAATAAATTTTAAAATAGATCCATTCGCTACCAGGTTCAAAAGTTCGCTGTACCCTGTTAAACCCGCCTGATTTTCTTATTGGTAAGCTACCGGTTATTTCTTTTTTGGCTAAGGGTAAAATAAATTGCTGTATGACTGGCTTATCTGTTTCAGGTTTGCTGAATGTGCTATCATAAAGCCATTCATTTAGTTTTACAGAATTAAGGGATTTTATTTCTTCTATTAATATTTCCAAATAACTATTATTTGAAGTATCAATAAATAATTCATTATCGCCCTCAGCAAACGAAACAAATTTTGGAACATTCCACCTTTGAAAATATGCCCGAAGTTTATCAACAGAATTGGGTGACTTTACAATTGTTTTGATATCACTTTTATACAAAAACCAACAAGCTTTGTGTAAGATAATATTCTTGTAACTGACACGTGGTAAAAAGCGTTTCTTAGAAGCAAAATCACCCCAATTGATTTCCAATCCCAATGTTCCCTGGAATTGGATTGCAGATAAAAATTTATAGACTGGTACGGTACTGGCGGTATAATTGTGTGCGTTGGAAAGGCGTGGAATGATACGTTTATTCAATTTCTTCGATCTAAGAATAATTTCATTATCCTGAATTGATACCAGGATGTCATTAATGGGTATTTGCTTTTCTCCTTTTACTCCGGAACATGCAAGAATAGGAATTTCATGTTCGGTAAAGTTGGGCCTTCTGGCAATATTACCAATTCTTCCTTCGGGTATAAATATTATTTCTGCGAAAATAACCTCTTCAGTTTTTTGTTGATCTGTATCTACCAATTCTCTACATAGATATTCTATCTTCTTATCTAAATAGGCAAACCTGCCCAATAAGGAATTTGAATGAGCGCCTCCTACATTTTCGAGCAAAATTTTTTCCGAGGGTAGCAATCTACCCATTACCGAAAAAGTGTTAGGAAGGGTAGAAAATTTATCTTCAACACATTTCAATTCTTCATCAAGCAGTTGAACATCTTCATTTAAATTTTGTCCATTTAGCGCCTCTGTTTTATCCTGCAATTCAAATTGACAATTACCAATATTATCTTCAATGGTTAAATCAACTTTTTCTATGAGAGAATTAAAAACGGTGTCACCAATTTTTTCCTGTGGAGGAAATCCAATACCAAATTCCGGATCCAATGCTTCTGATAATGATATTTCCTGGGTATCATACTTTTCCTGGAAAAGCCTTATAAACCGTTCTTTCTTTACGCTTTTGGAAGAATTATTATTAGCAAGTTTTCCTAAAATTAAAATTCCTTTTTTTAACTCTTTTATCTTTTCCGCAGGAAAAACAAAGTTTTCTTTGAATGATTCTTTTAAATCTGCTTGAAATAAATGATCTTGCGAATCTCCAATCCCGCATTCTGTCAATAAGGATTTCAAATCATTTATTTCTTCCAATGGCAAAACTCCTAACGGTAGTTTTTTAAATTGAATTAAAATATTTTCGATGGACGAAAAAACATCCAGATATTTTTTTGCTGCATGAATACCCTTTTCTTTTAGGCGATTCAATACTCCTGTAAATCTCTCTAATTCGTCTCCGTTAGTTAATCCTAATTGCAGTTCACTTACTAAAAACTGTGATGTGATCAGCTCTTTAATAAAATCATTGAATTCTTCATAAGAAGTATCTTCTTCTGTTAGTTTATAAATGTCATTAAGAGATATCATTCCATTTCCTGCTAATACTATTATTTGTTCTAAAAAATTAGTATCCTGCAGTGCACTTAACTGATAATGGCATTTTCCGTTTTCAATAATCGTTTCAGTAAAACGATATTGGTTCGGAATATGATAAAGAGAATTATTAACTGAATAAAACAGGTAAGGATAAATTCCCGGATCGGATTCTATTAGGGACTTTATATTTTGCAATAAGCCCATGTCTATTCGCACCTTACGCTCCATTTCTCTTTTTTGATTTGCTGAATGAGAGCCGTGAGTGGCTATGCCGGTTGATGCATATATTCCATAAGGTGTACACCGGGTACTTGCCCTGATGAGATATTTTTTCAAAGTCTGCATCAATTTATTTTCTTTCGAACCTTTGATGCCACCTTCTTTAAATTTTAAAGCAGCATAAAACAATTGAGGCGAACTCCAATATAAGGCTTCTAAAAAAACAGGATCCTTAAGCTTTAGACGAACAATATCTTCTAAATCTCTTGTCTCTTCGTTTTGATCAAAAAGGGTTACGTAAGAATACAGTGGAGTGCGAATGATGGCTTTCCCAAAATCTCTGAATAATTCTTCCATTTAAGTAGAAATTTGAGTGAATAATTGGATTTCAATTCTTGTTAAGACATCAGAAAATTACTACACTTTTCGAACCATTCAAAATAAAATGTAAAAAGAAGGAAATAAAATTATTGTGGACATTCTGAAATAGTAGATTTACTTTACTTTGGTATGTTTGAAATAAAAAAAATGCTGCCGTAATCTGCCAGAGAAAGCAAAGTGTAGCTTTTTAAGTATAAAAAATTGCTAATTCCGTTAATATTAGCTGTTTTAATTTTAAAACAGGAATCCTGTTTTAGGTAGATGCTGCCAGTTTTGCGGGATGGAGGTTAGTTTGCTGAGAAATTATTGCTTTGCTATTTCAGGATATTAAACATCGCTACAAAAGCAGAAATCAGAATTTTTTATTTCTGAGAAAAACCAATAGGAATCATAGTAGTAAACAATTTGGTTCGTTTAAAAGGAAAGTTGATTGGTACTATATAAAACGGGCAGAAACAGCCCGCAGGATGCATAACTTAGAGGAATAATTTTTAAAAACCTTTACTCAGTATGGTTTAATCAATAGATGCCTACCGGAATCTCTTTTTTCATTTCCTGTTTTATGAAATTGATTCTGCCATCATTTTCCAAAATAATGCTTGCAGAAAAATCCTCTAAAATTTCCAGTTTGTGTTGTTTGTGTGCTTCTATTAATAAAGTTTCATTTTGATAGATATCAACAATTCTGTCAGAAAAAGTAATGAGACCTTTTCCTTTTTTGCATATAATAAACGCATCAGAAGTAGCTTCGTGCAATGGCATTTTTTCACCGACATTTAGTGTAACGTTGAGTACTTTATATTTGTCGCAACTATAAATTTCTTTCATTTCCATAATTAATTCTTTTAGAATTCAAAGTTATGGAATTGGTTCAAATAAAAGTAGCCAAATACTTTTATTATTGGCAAATGCCTTTCGAAATAAGAAATTTATTTTTTGAAGAATCCTTTCTTAATAAAAGTCTTGATTAAAGTAAACAGGTAATTAAAACAATTGACATTCTTACTTTTGTTAAAAACTACTTTTAATAGAAATTTCTCTTGCGGCGATCCAGCCGCTTGTCCATGCATGCTGAAAATTAAATCCACCTGTTATTCCATCCACATCTAAAATTTCTCCTGCAAAAAAAAGACCGGGAACAATTTTACTTTGCATGGTGTTAGCGTCTATTTCATTCAAATTAATACCACCGGCAGTTACAAATTCTTCTTTAAAAGTGGTTTTTCCTTTTACCTGAAATTGTTGTGCGCATAATTGTTTGGCCAATTGGTTTTGATTTTTAGCTGGAAGATCAGCCCATCTAATATCAGGAACATTCTCACATTGCTTTAGATGATATTCCCACAATCTTTGCGGAAGGTTAAAAGGATTTTTATTAATGATCTTTTTTGATGCCAGTTCCTGCCTTATTAACCTTAGCCTTTCTAAAAGTGAATTTTCATGAAGGTCGCCCAGCCAGTTTATAGAAATCAAAAAATCATAATTCATCTTAGAAAGTGCTCTTGCCGCAAACGCAGACAATTTTAAAACTGCCGGCCCGCTAAATCCCCAATGAGTAATGAGTATAGATCCATTTTGAAATAATTTAGTTCCATTGATGCTTACACGAACATTTCCAAGAGATATTCCCATCAATTCTGAAATTGGATTTTTGGGGACATTAAATGTAAACAATGATGGAACGGGGCTCTCAAAACTATGCTCTGAATTAGTGATCCATTGATATTGTTCAGCTTTATGAAAACCACCACAAGCGACACAGACAAAGTCGGCTTCTAAAACTGATCCGTCTTTACCCGTTAATTGAAAAAGATTTTTATTTTCTTCAAAACTATCTTTCTCAATCTTCGCAATTTCCCTGTTCATCAGAATTTCTACCTTGTATTTATGAGCCTCATGCAAAAGGCAATTAATAATAGTTTCAGATGAATCGCTTTCGGGAAACATTCTTCCATCAGCTTCTGTTTTTAGTTTTACATTTCTTTTTTCAAACCATTCAATAGTATCTGTTGTAAAAAAATGATAAAACGCCTTCTTTAGAAATTTTTCTCCCCGTGGATATTTTTTGATCATTTCTGCAATGCTGAAACAGGCATGAGTCACATTGCAACGCCCACCGCCACTTACTTTTACTTTACTTAATAATTTATTGCTTTTCTCAACCAGCAAAACTTCCAGTTCCCTATTTTGTGATGCAGCATTTACTGCGCAAAAAAAGCCTGCAGCCCCGCCACCAATAACAACTAATTTTTTCTTTTGCATATGTAAATTAAAAATAGATTCGGTTATCAAATCTAATTGGAAAATTATAATCCGGGAAAGATAACAATCTTAATATATAAGCAAAAGAAATTCGCGGTAATTCCGGTTTGAAGATTGTTTACTACAGAGGCCTATAATCAGTGATCATAAAACATTTGCATTACTTTTCATTCGTCTTTCTTACTTTTATCACTTCAAAAAAAGAAAAATTAATTTTATGAAAAAAATTATCCTGCTTGCTGGTTCCTTGATTTTCTTTTGTGGGAATTTTTTAAATGCCCAGCAATTATATATGCCACGCAACATTACTAAGGCATATGAAAACGGTACCCGTTCTTTAGATGGAAGCCCGGGAAAAAATTATTGGCAAAACGACGGGAAATACGATATTAACGAAACCGTAAATCCTGATACGAAGATTGTATCAGGCGTTGAAAATATTGTTTATTCCAACAACAGTCCCGATACTTTGAAATTTCTTGCCATTCGTTTTGTAAATAATGTTCACAAGCCCGAAGCGCCAAGAGGTAGTTATATGAGTGATAACTTTTTTACTACTGGGTTGGATATCACTTCTTTCTCTGTGAACGATGAAAAATATAATATTAATAGTAAAAATTGGGGCACTGTGGCTGCGGTAAGATTAAAACAACCATTACTGCCACATTCATCAGCTACACTGAATATTGCATGGAACTATCCTTTATCTAAACAGGATGGGCGTGAAGGGCAAGTTGACAGTACTACTTTTTATGTAGCCTACAGTTATCCGCGCGTTTCAGTTTATGATGATTATAATGGATGGGATTTTCTTCCTCATACCCTGAGGCAGGAATTTTATAACGATTTTAATGATTACCAATTATCTGTAAAAGTGCCGAAAAATTATGTAGTCTGGGCTACCGGCGATTTCCTGAATCCTGATGAAGTGCTGCAACCTGCTATAGCAAAGCGTTTGAATGAATCTTATACTTCCAATGAGGTAATTCATATTGCTGATTTCAATGAAATGATGCACAATAAAGTAACTCTTCAAAACGATTGGAACACTTGGAAATTCAGCGCCAACCATATCACTGATGTTTGTTATGCAGTAAGTAAAAATTATGTTTGGGATGCTACCAGCGCTTTGGTGGATGCAAAAGATAATCGCAGGTCAAGCGTGCAGACAGCATATAATGATACCGCAATGGATTTTCACCATTATGCAAAATGGGCGCAACATTCACTGGAATATTTTTCTACAGAGTGGCCCGGTGTAACTTTCCCATTTCCAAAAATGACGTCTTTCCAGGGGCATGCTGATATGGAATATCCAATGATGGTGAATGATGCTACAGTCGGCGATACAAGAAGGTTTGGCGACCAGGGTTTCAAGTTTGCACAAATGGTGCAGGACCATGAAATAGCACATAGTTATTTTCCTTTTTACATGGGTACCAATGAAACAAGGTATGCGTTTATGGATGAAGGTTGGGCTACTACTTTTGAATACCTGATTGGAGTAGCTGAAAATGGAAAAGCCTATGAAGATTCTGTTTATAAAAGATTTCGAATCAGTCGTTATATTCACGATCCTTCTACCGAAGAGGACGAACCGATAATCACCATGTCAACACAGGAAAGTGGTGCAGGCTATGGCAATAATTCTTATGGAAAAGCCTCTTTAAGCTATCTCGCATTAAAAGATATGCTTGGTGATGCTACTTTTAAAAAAGCACTTCATCATTTTATGGATGAATGGCATGGCAAACATCCGATTCCATGGGATTATTTTAATTGCATGAGCACAGGTGCAGGGCAAAATCTGAATTGGTTTTTTAAGAACTGGTTTTTTACCAATAACTATATTGATCTGAAAATAGACACCATCAAAAGAGAAAATGATTTTTATACGATCACCGTTCAAAACGTTGGTGGATTTGCCATCCCCTTTGATATAAGAATTATTTATGCAGACGGCCAAATAGGATTACTCCATGAAACGCCTGCTATCTGGAAAAATAATGATAGGGAACAACTGTTTAAGATCTCCACAAAAAAGATCATAAAAGAAGTTGATGTTGACGAAGGAATTTTTATGGATTATACTCCGGATAATAATGTGTGGAAAGGGTAATGTTACTATCCCTGTTGCTGTTAGCATCTGCCAACTGCAACAGGGACCTAACTTATCAACCAATCAACTTAAATGCATTACTGCCCACAAAGCCACAACTGATATAACCACCCACAGAGTGAATCCCTGTACTAATGGTTTTACTCCCACAGATTTTAAAACAGAAGCTGATAACCCGGCACCTATTAAAAATAAGGTTACCGTTAATCCAATCTTAGCTAAATGAACCATTATATCTGATACAGGATGAATCACAGGGAAATAAGTATTGATGATCATTGCCAGAATAAACAATCCTATAAAATAAGGTATTTTAATTTTCTGTTTCCTGGTTTTAAAAAACAAACTGGTAAGAAAGGCTACCGGAATAATCCACAAAGCTCTGGCCAGTTTCACAGTAGTGGCTACCTGTAATGCTTCAGCACCATATTTGTTGGCTGCACCTACTACGCTGCTTGTGTCGTGAATGGCAATGGCGCTCCATAATCCAAACTGTGTTTGAGACAAATGCAACTGGTGGCTGATAAAAGGGAATAAGAATAAGGCGATGGAATTTAAAATGAATATCGTTCCCAATGCAACTGAAATTTGTTTTTCTCCTGCCTATATTAAAGGGCTGATAGCCGCGATGGCGCTACCACCGCATATGGCAGTGCCACATGAAATAAGATGAGATGTTTTCTTTTCTATTTTCAAAAATCGGCCAAGTAATAAACCCAAAGAGAGCGTACCAATGATAGATGCCACTGTAAAAAGAATTCCTTCTTTTCCTGCATGAATTGCGCTTGTTACATTCATCCCAAAGCCCAAACCAATCACAGAAACTTTTAATAAAAAAGAAGTGGCCTTATGGTTCAGGTGAAGAAAGGGATGCCCTACAAACTGCGCCATTGCGAATCCTATCAGCAAAGCGACCGGCGGGGATACGAAAGGGGTAAGGCAAAATATTAAAGCAATAACAAAAATAATTTCTCTTGTAGTTACGCTTTTATCCAAAAAATTTTTGAACTTATTTTCTTTGATTCCGGTCGGTGAA
This sequence comes from Hanamia sp., assembly GCA_035532615.1. GTDB lineage: Bacteria > Bacteroidota > Bacteroidia > Chitinophagales > Chitinophagaceae > Ginsengibacter. The sequence goes on along the minus strand of DATKQQ010000336.1, from coordinate 14,240 downwards.
GACACCCTCCGGGGTCGAGGTATAACCGTATCTTTTTCCATAACTGATAAATTTTTATGGTGCAAAATTCATCAACATGCCGATAGAAAAGAAATTGTTATTAGTGATGTGCGATTACCTGAAGTTATGATTGCGGGCAAATTTCATAAACAGTTCAGGCAAGGTTTCCAGTTGGCCATGTAGCTGTATAGAATAAAAATAACGTTCAATGTTCATTCCTTTGATATCAATAATCCGGAATTCATTTTTTTTAAGTTGGTTTAATATGGAATGTATAGAAAGAAAAGCCATACAGTTGGAATGAGATAAATAACTTTTTATACTTTCGGTACCTGCCAGTTGCATTTCTATTTTTAAATCCCGAAGTGTAAGCCCGGCTTTTTTCAGCGCGTGAATAATTACCTCTAAAGTGCCGGAGCCTGGCTCACGCATCAACAGCGAAATATTTTTCAGATCATTTGGTTGGATTATTTCTTTCCTGGCAAATTGATTGTTAACTGATGAAACCAGCACGATCTCATCTTTTATAAATTCGGAATATTTTATGGAAGTATTTTTTGATCGCCCTTCAATAATCCCTAAATCAATATCATTATCTTTTAAAGCATTTTCTATATGCTCCGTATTGTCGGTAATAAGTTTTATTTGAATATCCGAAAATTTTTTATGAAAAGCAGCAAGTACCGTTGCCAACACATATTGCCCAATAGTGGTACTTGCTCCCAGGCGCAATTTCCCCTTATGTTTTGAGAAAGAGTATTCATCTCAAATTCAAGATTACGATAGATGGCAAACAATTGCTCAGTGTATTGAAGTAAAGTTTCCCCGGCTGAAGTCAGCTTTATTCCTTAACCGCTTCTGTCAAAAAGTTTTAGCTTAAAATATCTTTCCAGCTCATGAATGTGTTTGGTAACTGCCGGTTAGGTAATATATAATTCTGCTGCAGCCTTGGTAAAGTTGAGGCGCTTGGCTACTGTTTGAAAAACCTGTAAACGAAAATCGAACATTTGGTTGGTTTATTAGTTAATTGGTTTATTGATGGGAATGATTAATTTTTAATTCAAAATTTTAAAAAGAAAATCCAATGCATCTTTATCCGGAATCTTTTCTGTTCCAGGAGTTTTACCAAGTATCATTATATCTTTTTCTCCTATAGTGTAAGCTTTCCATTTAGGTAATCCTTCCCCGTTTGGATTCCCATATTTTACAAAGTTTGCCCAATAAGTTGACATGATATTGGAAAGTTTGTAGTCTATAGGTTGCCATGGGCGGTTTACAAATTTTAAATTATCATAAGCATAGGGAACTTCTGCAGTGTGAAATGCGCCAAACCTTTTATATTCGCCGGTTGCCGGTGGCCTTCGTGTGAAACGATAAACGAAAGCTTTTAATCCTACGGAGCTTTCCATATTTGCCCACGTATAATTTTGAACACCAAAGATCATATCTCTTGAGAGATTTAATTGAGAAACTTTTGCCAACGAATCATTTGCTGCCGGATAGAATTGCAAAAGCTTTTGTGCATTAACACCATATTTTTGTTCAATTTCTTTTTTAAAATCAACAGCGCTTTTTAAAGAGCCGAAAACCAAACCTTCATCTTCATTCCATCCGGTGAGAAGAGGTACTTTATTTTCTTTGCCATTCCTGAAAATGTTTTTAATAGCATCCGGCAAAACATAGCCGTCAATAATAGGGCCTGTGCCTTGCTCTTTCATTAATTTTTCGGCAGGCTCGTTGCGCATCTCACTGATGGAAGAATCGTGAAGTGCATACATTGTTTTTTCACCAAGTTCCTCTGCTTTTTGCAATGACATATTTTCTGACGTAAAAAAGGCACCGCTTTCTCCAATAGCTTTTTGAAATAAATTTTTTGCCAATGGTGAAGCCTCAAGGCAGTTCACACTCATAGATCCTGCTGATTGTCCTGCGATAGTTACATTGCGGGGATCGCCACCAAAAGCGGCTATATTTTTTTTAACCCATTTTAAACCGGCGACCTGATCCATCAATCCGTAATTACCCGATGCCTGCCTGACTGATTCTTTTGTTAACTGGGGATGTGCAAAAAAACCGAATATGCCTACACGGTAATTGATACTAACAAATACAATCCCTTTCTTTGCCATGGCTTCACCATCATAGATTGGAACACCGCTGCCACCCCCTGAAAATCCACCTCCATAAATCCACACTAACACTGGCAGCTTCTCTTTTGGCGACGTTGCTCCAGTCCATACATTAAGGTATAAGCAATCTTCGCTTATTGGTTCTTTCGGAATCAGGAATTCCTGCGACCACATATAGAATGGATGTGGCGAGGGCTGCATTGGACTTGGACCAAATTTGTCGCAAAGTTTTATACCCTCCCATGGCTTTACAGGTTCTGGAGCTTTCCATCTTAATGGACCAACAGGTGGTGCTGCAAAAGGAATCCCTTTAAAAATATGTACATCACCTGTTGCATTTACAACCCCGGAAATGGTACCACCTTCTACTTTTACTTTATCAAACCCAGAAACCACTTTAGCCCTGTTAAATGCAGCGGTGATAAAAATTGAAAATAAAAGGCAAACGAAAAAGTAATTTTTTTTGATTGGATTCATAATATCATTAATTCAACATTTAATTGAAGTCATAAAAATATTTATTAATGTTGATACAGGAATAAGAAAGATCAATAAAAATCAAGCCTCAATTAATCAATTCTTTTAGATTCAATTTTAAATCTTTCTTTGAATTTGAATTGAGACGGGGAATCAGTATTGAAGAATTTAGTTTTTCAAAAATGAAGCATTAATCCTGCAGAAGGAACTATAACGGTTTTCGAATAGTCCTGTCCGTAATGAAAACTACAGTTAATAATAATAGCTACTGCCGAAACATTAAAATTAAATCCTAAAGTGCTTGAATTATAACTTAATGAAGTGGCTCCTGTTTTAATTGTATTCCCCGAAGTGATGGTTTGTTTATTAAAAACCTGTTCACCTACTCCCGTGCTTATTCGAAATGCTTCGGCAATGAGCAAGCCACCTTCCAGTTGGTACATATTATTAGATGAATTTTGACCAGGAGCTATTGTAGTATATCCCTGGTCAGCAAAAATGTTGGTAACTGTTTGAGCGTTGTTCATTCCGAAACTGCCAAATCCTGCAAGCATTGTTCTACGATCATTTTTATCCCTTGCTATTGTTAATCCGAGCATTCCATTTATTTGCCAGTTTAAGCGGTTATGATCATATTGGCCAAAATTATCATTTCCCGGACCGTAATAATAATTTGCGGAACCGCCAATAGAAACAACAATACCATTTTTTCGGTTATTGTTTCTGTCATTGTTTTGTGCTTCTACAGAAGAAACCAATAAAAAAAAGATGGATAAAAAGATGATGATGTTTTTCATACTAAATTATTTATTCTTTTAAGAATTATTCTATAGAAAAGGCAACTCCTGCATTAATTACTGATAATCCAACTCCTGCATCCAGATAAACCTGCAATTGTTTGCTTACAAAATATTCTCCTCCAATCTGGGCAATAATGCCTATACCCGTCGAACGTGATCCTGATTTTACAAGTATTTCCTGGGAATTATCATTGGTAAAACTTATGGTATTATTTGAGATAATATTCGAGCTGGTTATACCCAATCCTCCTTTTATGTAGGGTTGTAATCTTGAGGCACTTTTGGATACATAATATTTTCCATATACATACAAAGCAAAAATATTTTCCTTTAAAGCGATATCATTTTTAGTACTGTCATAGCTGCTAAACTGCTGTGTAGAAAATTTGTGTGAACCAAATCCAATCTGCGCGCCAAGTTTCAGGTTGCTCTTATAATTTACTTCATACCCAAATGAAATTACCGGGAATGAGGCGGATGAAGTATAACTTTTTATATCGTTTACTTTTGAAAAACTTCTTATAAAGCCAAGTTGTATATATGCGGTACCATTTTTAAACAAGTCATTCTCTTTATAATTGATATGCCGGATTTGAGGCGCTTTTTTCAAATAATATTTGCCATTAACCGGAACTGATGTGGTATCATCAGAGTTTATATAATCTGTAACCTGGTTGCGATAGCTTATCACATACACTTCATTTCGTGGAATCACATAAATAGGACCGTCAGGGATGTCTGTTCGCTGGTAAGATATATATTGGGCCCCTACTTTTTTTACCAACCCATATACAATATCTCCATTTAGTTTTACAATAACATCAAATCCGGCATTTTGCGGAATGGCATGAGGAGGAGGTGGCATCACTCTTTGTGAGTCGGACTGGCCATAAGCATTGCATGCGATGAAAGATATAACAACTATGGCTAAGCGGAAAAAAGTCTTTTTTATTTTTTTTATCCTATATTTTTTTTTATTCATAAGGAATTTCAAATTTTATTTTTTTTAGTAGGTAATATCTCTTAATATTCCGTTGGTAATTTTTATTTTTTGAGTAGTATCCCGGGTATTATAAAGAGTCATCTGAAATGTACCTGTGATTAATGTTTCATCAATATCCTGTTTTTGTATCTGCAAAACCGCATTCGCAGAATTCTTGTAAAGGGCATAAGCAGATAAATCACTACTATTGGTAAGATTAAATAACTGAACATTATCAATCCCTCTCATAGAACTATAAAGCGGGCTATAAACTCCTGTTAATTGATTCATATCAACCGCATCGAATGTAAGGATGAATTGATACGTATTGTTAAGGCTATCTGTACCTGTAGCCTGAAGTGTAAGACGATTATATAATTGACCTGGTTGTGTAGTATCCTGGGGATACACTACTACTTTTGAAACAGGAGCAAATGAATAGTTATTAGCTTTCCAGGAGGAGTTACCATTAAAGGTAAATGTTACTAAAGGATTGCGCACTATTTGAACTGTAGTTTGTTCAGTAGTACATCCTCCCAAAAAAATAGCAATAACAAATGACAGGTGTAAAAGTTTTATTTTCATTGTGAGCTTTAAATATGACCAAACGCTTTTACGTCTTGAACAAAAACTATACCGCTTATGATAATTTTGAATACAGGCGATTAAGCATAACTGATGGTTTATAATATTGTAGAACAATAACCCCACAATCCTACAAACAAATTAAATAAAGATCTTTCAAATAGTATAACCCTGTTAGATTACCCCTTCGTAATCATATACAACCTTTCCCTGTACCAACGTTTTTTGAATTGAAAAATCATCATAAAAGATTACAATATCTGCATCTTTGCCGGCAACTAATTCACCTTTTGTATCTGATACATTTATGATGCGGGCCGGGGTTGTGGTAAGCATTTTTACCGCATCAGTTAAAGAGATACCTGCCATTTGTACCATTGATTTTAATAATCTGTTTGTCGTAGCCACACTTCCAGCAAAAGAAGAACGGTCAGGCAACTTTGCCACACCATCTTCTACAATTACTTTTAATCCATTATGAATGCTCCCCAAAATACTTTCACCTTCCGGCATTCCGGCGGCACGCATCGCATCTGTGATCAAGGCAATTCTATCGGGCCCTTTGATCTTGTACACCAACTTCAGGAGTGGGGGAGGCAGGTGAACTCCATCAGCAATTATTTCTACATCCATTTCGTCAATCAAATAAGCGCTTTCAATTACACCGGCATACCTGAAAGCATTTCTCCTGGTAACTCCTGTCATGGCGGAATATAAATGAGTGATCAGCGAATAACCATTATTAAAAGCTTCCACCACTTCCTCATAAATAGCATCTGTATGCGCAATTGCCGGCAAAATATTTTTTGATTTTAGAAAGCGGCCCAGTTCCATACTTCCTTTTAATTCCGGGGCACTGCTCCATCGTTTAATGCAAGAGGTGGAAGATATTATTTCGCGGTATTCAATGGGATCGGGATTACGAATATAACGGGCATCTTGCGCACCTATCTGGTTGATCGAAATGTAAGGTCCTTCCAAATGCATACCGAGGAACTGCGCACCATTAATGTTTTTTTTATGGGCACTTTCATAAATAGCCAGCGTTTGAAGCAATTCCTCTTTACTGCTTGTTAAGGTTGTTGGTAACATAGAAGTAGTGCCGTACCTCGCATGCAATTGGGCTATCTTCAAAAATGCGTTTTCACTTCCATCCATAAAATCATGGCCACCTCCTCCATGCACATGAATGTCAATAAAACCAGGAGCTACGTATTTCCCTTTCGCGTCTATTGCTATCGCATTTTCTGTCTCAATATTTCTTTCACTAATGGCTGTAATTTTTTTCCCAGTAACAAGAATACTTCCGTTCTCAATAATAGTATGAGGCGTTATTATCCTGGCGTTATAGATTTTTAATTGTTGTTGATCCATGTGACTTTTTCTTTTGTTGCAGAGTTCAATGCTGTGGCGGCATCTTCATCAATATAAAGAGTACAATTGTTATGCATCTGCAAAATAGTAGAAGGATATAAATTGCTGATTTCTTTTTCCAAAGTATTTTTTAAAGCATTTGCTTTTCTGTCACCGGGCAGCGAGCAAATAATATGTTTGGATTTTAGGATTTGTTTTACCGACATACTGATAGCACGTTGTGGTACTTCATTAACTGATTGAAACCATCCTTCGCCCATCTGTTGCTTCTTGCATGCCTCATCCAGTTCCACTATGATATAGGGTTGCTCTGTTTCAAAATCTGCCGGTGGATCGTTAAAGGCAATGTGGCCATTTTCACCTATGCCAATAAGCGCCACATCAATAGGATTCTTTTGTATCAAACCTCCCAGTCGTTTGCATTCCTGCAAAGCATCTGCTTCTCCATTTATCAACCAGGCATCTTTCAATTGTGGCACCTGTGATAAAAATCTTTCCTGTAAATATTTCCTGAAACTTGCCGGATGAGTGATTGGCAAAGAAATATATTCATCAAGATGGAACATTACAACTCTGTTCCAGTTAATATCTTTAGCCGCAACCAATTCCTTTAAGGTCTCGAATTGGCTGGTTCCTGTTGCAAGAATGATGTTAGCCGATCCATTAGTTAATATAGCGTTGCGGATTAATTGGGCAGCGGTTTTTCCTGCAGCTTTGCCCAAACTCGGGGAGGAATTATAAATACACGTATTCATTGATGCTAATGTAAACAAAATAAGGACAGGTTGTTTTTTCAGAGCTTACTACCTTTTTGAATAAATCAATTTCAGCAAAAAAATGAGACAGCAAAAAAACAGGAAAAAAATTGTAAGTTGGCAGTAAAATTTAAACAAACCGTATTATGAATATAGCTGTTTTACTTTTCGAAGACTTCGAAACTTTAGATGTCTTTGGGCCTGTAGAAATTCTTGGAAGGCTCAAAGATTTGTACACTCTTAAATTCTATTCATTGAAAGGAGGTCAAATAAAGAATAGCCACGGAGTTTCTATCTTAACTGAAAGTGTTAAAGAAATAAATAATGTTGTGGACATTTTATTAATTCCGGGTGGCCTTGGAACCCGAAAAGAAATTAACAACAACTTTCTTATTGAAAAAATCCGGGAGATCTCTCATGCAAGTAAGTATGTAATGACCGTTTGTACAGGAAGTGCTTTGCTGGCGAAGACTGGTTTGTTGAACGGCAAAAAAGCAACTTCCAATAAAAGAGCATTTGACTGGGCTATTACAAATGGCGAAAATGTAAATTGGATTAAAAAGGCGCGTTGGACTGTTGATGGTAAATTTTATACTTCGTCGGGAGTAAGTGCCGGTATGGATATGGCGTTAGGATTTTTAAGTGATAGGCACGGAATACAATTTGCAAGACAGGTAGCTTTTCAAATTGAATACAATTGGATAGAAGATAAAGACAATGACAATTTTTGTGAAAATTAAAAATTATTGACTAAACGAAATGAACAACTATGTAGCAAAAGAGGCAGGCATTTTGTAGGGTTACTTGTGATTTTAATAATTAGAGATTAGTATATTTACTTTTGATTCTTCTTCCAGGTAAAACTATACACAGTATTAAAACTAATAAACCTCAAACTGTTGTATGAACAAAGATCATTTTTAATAAGTGAATTTAAAAAAGCCGTTCAAAAAAATTCAACAACAGAGGTTGTTGAACTCGATAATAAATTTAAGATCTCGTTTGATTTTGAAATTCAGCGACTTGAAGAAGTATTCAAAATTATGGGTCCCAGTATTCCTCCAAATATGGTCTTATTTTCGTATTGTATTATTAACGAGGGGATCAGGAGATTTTATAACCGGCATTTACAATTTTAAAGCCGTTAAAAATACCTTGATTGTTTTTCCTTCCTGTATCATTACGTCAAGCAAAAACTGGAAAAAAGACACAGAAGGCTACATTCTATTATTTAATATGGACTTTTTTTTGCAAAATAATTTCCCCCATAAATATATTGAAGATAAAAAGGTTATTAATTCATCTATACGTCCCTACATTTATCTTAGTGATGAGCGGACAAAAAAAATGTCTGCTATTTTTGAAATTATCCTCAAAGAAAAAATGAGCAGTCATAAACATAAAGGTGAACTGATCGCCTTAAAAATTGTTGAACTGCTTATATTAAACGAGCGATGGTTTACCGAAGAACAAAACTTAGACGAAAATTTACCCTCAATAGATTTCATTAAAAAATTTGTTGGTTTGATTGAAGCGAATCTCATTAACCAGCGTTCAGTCAGTTATTATGCAAAGCAATTGAACGTGCATCCTAATTATTTGAATTCATTAATTAAAAAACATACCGGCTTAACTGCCAAAGAATCTATTCAAAACATGCTTCTTCTTGAAACCAAATATTTACTTCATTCAACCAATCTTTCAATTAAGGAAATTGCAAACCGCATGGGTTTTAGCGACCCTAACTACTTTACTGTTTTCTTTAAAAAGTTCGAAAAAACTTCTCCTGCTAATTATCGGTCCTCTTTTATTTGAAAAGTAAAGATGTTCCTTTGTTTTATAAAGGTGTCATTGTTGCAAAAGCACCATCTTTTCACCCGAAAAAAATAAACCAATATAACCCCGGAAGATTTTTCCTATGGCAAAGCCGCATTAGCTTAGAGCAGGGTGACATCGCAAAATAATATGAAATACGATTCTCTTTTTGAACAGGCCACTGATGCCATTATGGTAACAGACTTTAAAGGGAATTTTAAAGATGTGAATTCCAATTGCTGCACCCTGTTTGGCTATGCAAAGAAAGAATTGCTTGAGCTAAATGTAAAGGCGCTTCTCATTCCCGGACATTTAAAAGAAAACCCAATCCGTTTTGATATTCTGGCCGCAGGCGGTACTATTTTTAATCAGAGGGAAATGGTACATAAAAACGGAACCCTCATTTATGTAGAAGCGAACGCAAAAAAAATTGATGAAGACTGCATCCTGGTAATTGTGCGTGACATAACGGAAAGAAAATTCCTGGAAAAAGAATTGTTTCAACAAAAAATGCAGGAACAAAAAAAGATCATTAAGGCAGTTATCAATGCGCAGGAAAAAAAAAGGGCAGAAATAGGGCGCGAATTGCATGATAATGTAAATCAGTTACTTGCTGCTTCAAAATTGTATCAGCACCAAAGTCTCAAGGAACCGACTAAAAAGTTTGAATATATTACTAAAAGTGTTGAATAAATTTCATGTGCTATGGAAGAGTTGCGTAAGCTTTCACATGCTTTAGTTGGACCTACACAGGATGAGACCATGGGTCTTATTGCATCGCTTGCCAAGCTTCTGAGTGATTTATCCATAGTGAAAGATTTAGAAATATGTTTCAACTATTGTACTTACAGGGAAGAAGAAATTGAAGTTGGACAGAAACTGGTTATATATAGAATAGTTCAGGAGCAGTTAAATAATATTTTAAAACATGCGGAGGCTTCTAAAGTTACTGTAGAGTTAAAAAAAGAGGCCAACTATTTACAGGTAATCATAACCGATAATGGTAAAGGTTTCGATCCTTCAACAAAACGAAATGGTATTGGGCTAAAGAATATTAGTAACAGGGCCGAAATATATAATGGCATTGTTGAAATCATTTCCTCTCCCGGCAAAGGCTGCAAAATGAAAATCATTTTTACTGACCTATAGAAATCACATCCTTCAATTTTAATTTCTTACTGATTCATTTGAAAGAAATCAAAAATACCTGCCCGGATGGATTCATTCCTGCGGGTACCAGGCTACAGTATTTTTAATGCCTGGAGCCTTGCAGGTAAGAAAATTCGGGATATTTGTTAGTTTATCATGTCTGCACGTAAGTATAACTTTTATATTTTCTCGGATACCTGCACAGTCAATCTTAATCCTGGTTGTTTGCGTTTACCAATACACGTTCATTAGCGTACTGATTGCCTTTTATTTCAATGCTATCCAAACTTTGGCGATAGGTACTTACATTTACCTTCTCCCACTTGTTTTGCTTGAGTACATTTACATATTTTCCCTCAGAAGTATTGGTAACACAGGAAAGGGGAACACGAAGCACGTCGTCATCTGACTTGGCATTAATTACAACATCAGCATACATTCCTGACTTTAAGCTGTTATTATTGTATATATCCAATTCAATTCTTTCTGAACGGAATTGAGTATTTACGTTATCAGAAATACGACTGATGTTACCATGCATTTCTTCATTATCCAATGCGGGAATATAAAACGTTAGAAATCAACGATTGTTTTAAATGACTGTCGGAGGTTTTCCGGTGTTTAAACTTAAATATAAATCCGGTGCAATTGTTTGTTTACTTTAAACATATTTATAATTTTTCGAAATGACTCCCTTATTTCTTTTTAGTTGATGAAAAAGTATCTGGGATTTGCCGCCAGGCTTACATTGTGTTACATACCGGTCGTTTCGCCTTCATGAATTATTATAAATTCACCTTGTATAATTAGCCAAATCATTTAATATTGTTGTTTATTACTGTAATGAAACCTTGCACCATGAAGCAAAAAGTAATTTTTGTCTTTGTATTTATGATATTCTTATTTTCTGAGATCAATAGTTTTGCACAGGTAACTACCACGCCTGATCGAAAATGGTGGAAAGAAGCCATTGTTTACCAAATTTATCCACGCAGTTTTAAAGACAGCAACGGAGATGGGATCGGCGATTTAAAAGGAATCATATCAAAACTGGATTATATTAAAAGCCTTGGCGTTACTGCCGTCTGGCTTAACCCGATTTACAGTTCGCCCAACACAGATAATGGTTATGACGTAAGCGATTACCGCAACATCATGAAAGACTTTGGAACGATGGCAGATTTTGATTCGTTATTAAAAGGTTTGCATGAACGTAACATAAAACTTATAATGGATGTTGTGGCGAATCATAGTAGCGATGAACACAAATGGTTTCAACAAAGCCGCAGTTCGAGAACTAATCCGTATCGCGAATATTATCACTGGTGGAACGCTGAAAACGGCAAACCTCCATATCGCTATAGTTTGTTTGATGTGAATGGCAATGCCTGGAAATACGACTCACTTACCAATGCGTATTACCTCCATTTTCTCGGTAAAGCAGCCCGACCTAAACTGGGAAAATCCAAAAGTAAGGCAGGAGGTATGACATCATGAAATTTTGGGCCGATAAAGGAATAGACGGTTTCCGGTTAGATGCCTTTCAGTTTGTCGCAAAAGATACTACGTTTCCTATGTTTCCAAAGGGTTTTGAAAAAAACTTTTCGCAGTATTATGCCATGCAGGGTAACCTTCATGGTTACCTGCAACTAATGTATAAGGAAGTACTGAGCAAATACAATGTAATGAGTGTGGCAGAAGGGGCTGGTAATTCTTTTACCGATGCGCACAATTTAGTGGATAGCAATCGTCATGAACTGAACATGGCCTATGCGTTTGACGGCGTAGATATTCCTAAACCCGGAGGCTATAGTTTGTTACACTTTAAAGAAGTTTTCAGCCGATGGGATAGTGCTTTTGAAAAGAATGGCTGGATATCTATATTTCTTTCCAACCATGACCAGGCACGTATGGTAAGCCGGTTTGGGAATGACGATCCAAAGTATCGTTCTCATTCCTCAGAAATGCTTACCACGTTTATAATGACAATGCGCGGGACACCTTTCTATTACAACGGAGATGAACTGGGAATGACGAACATAAGGTTTACGTCTATTAAGGATTACAGGGATGTGCAAACATTGAACGCCTACCAACATGAAAAGAATATTGGCGGAGATCTAAAAAAGTTCATGAAGTTAGAAGCTTTTGAAAGCCGGGATAACGGACGGACCCCCTTTCAATGGAATAGTACAGTTAACGCGGGTTTTACAACCGGAACGCCCTGGATAAAAGTGAATCCCAACTATACCACGATTAATGAAGAAGTGGAGGATAAAGACAAAAACTCTGTATTGAATTATTTTAGAAAGGTGGTTAAGCTTCGCAAAGAACATCTTGACCTTGTTTATGGAAAATATACATTACTTGACAAGGCTAATCCAAACGTATATGCATATACGAAAGAAGGCGAAGGAGAAAATATCCTGGTAATATTGAATTTCACTTCACACGATGCAAAGGCCCGTATTGATTTGAATTTAAAAAATGCGACCGTGCTTTTATCCAACTACGATTCTGTTCCTTCCCTTAATAAAGCAACCGTTTTATTAAAACCTTACGAAGCGGCGATTTATAAACTGGATAAATAAAGGGAACTAATGTTATAATTTGTTAGTTAGTCCAATAATGGTAAACAAATCACAAGGTTGATAGTATTAATTACAAATATTATTTATTACTCCCGGTATCAAATTTATTCTATCTGCTCATAAAATTAAATATGCAAAACGAATAACTAAAAATTTAAATACCGGGATAAAATAAAGAATATTTTATAAAATGTATTTATTGGCTAAAACAATATTTCAAAATCTACTTTTCAAAATAAGCCACGCTTCCACCAACCCATTCTTTGTCCATGTTATATCTTACGCCGATCATTTTTCCTTTGCTTAACCGTGCGAGGTTGCTCACAGCAATCGGTCTTGGAGCGCCTTTTTCCCAGAAATAAAAAATTCTGATTTCTGCTTTCGCAGGGATGTCCGGAGTTTTTATGATATCAGCGTATTTTACTTTGTGTTGCAGGATCCAGTTTTCCGGATCCTTTACCTGGTCAATGTCTTTTTGGGTAAGATCAATAATGACTCCCTGGCCGGCAAAAGAAAATAATGGTTTTAAAACATAATTTTCAAGATCGTGTGGAACTTGTGTTACTTCATTGAGGTAATAAGTTTTGGGAACATAAGGATGCCTAATCAAGGGGAGCGTAAATTTACTGATACGGTAAAACCAGTTGGGATGCGGCGCCCACTCTACATCTAAGGGTTGCGTAATGTCCACCACATCACCCAGTGTATCTTTTATTTGAACAAGCTCATCAAAAATAATGCGGTTATAAATTCTTTTTATTTCAATTTTTCCCCCATCTTTTTCATAGAATATTTTTTCCTCTTCTTGTATTAGTTCTGTCAGGCAAACTATAGGAATAGGAACATAATCCTGTGTGCAATAAAAATCAATTCTTGTTTTTTGCTGGTGCGGCTTCAGTTCAAGAAGAATTACATTTTCGGGCTGATGGCCACCTAAAATAATTTCTTTTAAAAATTGTATATATGAATCCGCATCATATCCATTTAGGTAGGTGGAAAAATTTCCAGGAATCTCAAAATGCTTTTCAATAACCTGAGGATAATAAACCTGGAATCCAAACAGGGTAGGGAATCCTTGCATTTCTATCAATTGTGGTTCCAGTTCCCCTTCTTCATTTTCACAAATTCCAAAATCAAATGCAATGAAATCGGTATGATCATTTTCATTGGGCACATTTTCATCCATAGGGATTGCTCTTTGCGTAATAGCTTTAAATTTTTTATCGGTTATGATATCTACAATTACCTCACAGGCATCAATCATTTTCTTTGTAAAATCTTTTGGAATAAAAATGGGCGTTTCGGCTACACGAAATTCAATAGCATCAGGATGTTTACTATTAAGATCCTTTAAGAATTCCTGGTATTTTTTTTCTGTAAAAGCGGCGTTGAATTTTTCTCTTATTTCGGGGATCATTTTTTTAATTGAAAATTGAAAATTGTCCCGATAGCTATCGCATTCGCGTCAAGTTAAGGGTTATCCACATGTGTGGATAAATCAATGTGGTATTGATTTAAAAAGAAAAAGCAACTTGTAGTTCTAAATACATTTTACAATGTCTACAAATTGCAATTTCAGCCAC